>BJGB01000001.1 GCA_014190215.1 Actinomycetes bacterium
CCGCCTGCGGTGCTGATGGACCGACGGTAGTCAATACCTTGCCGGTGATGATTGCTGTGACGACGACAACAGTCCCGCCGACGAGCACTCTCGCCCCTGATACTGAATATCAGATGTATCTCGTTCAGTCGGGGGATTCGGTTTCTTATATTGCCAGCCAATTCAATGTCAGTGTGGACGACATTGTGGCGCTCAATGGTTTAACTGATGCTGATGACATTCAGGCTGGCCAAAAACTGAAGATTCCTGCTGGGGCTGTTAGCCCAGGGTCGAGCGTGGCGAGTGGTCCAACCACTACATCAGCACCCTGACCCCGCCAGTTGTGAGTGAGTGCCCTGCGGCGCCCGTGAGCGATTCGTAGACTGAGTTCTATGACAACCCAAGGTGGATCAACATTCTGGCCCAATCAAGAACATTGGTCGGTCAAGATTCCGCTGGTGACTGCGCACTATCGTCTGCCTGCTCTTGAGGAAAATGGTTTTGCGATTTTGACACCGATGCCTGTCGTCGTGCCGAGCGTTGAATGGGAATGCCTGGAATACATGGATTGGAAGAGCGGTGGCGACACCAACTTCGCTCCCTTAGCTTCGGCCGATGGTGAACTTGACTGTCGCGGGTTTTGGGATAAGGGGAAAACGGATAAGGATGCGTTGTGGACATCCAATGCTGATAAGGCGCCGACATTGAGAAAATATGTTGATGATGTCGGAGCGAACTTTGGTCGGGTTCGGATTATCAAACTTGAACCTCAGGATCGCGAAACTGCAATTCGTTCATTGCATCGCGATGACAACAATCGTTTTAATCCCGAGTCAGAGGGCTGGGTTGTGCGCACGTGGTCAGAACTCACTCATCAGCCCAATAGTTATATGTTGCTGATGGATAATGGTCCCGACGGTTTACCCGACCCCGCAACAGAACAAAGAATTCCGCTCACTCTCGGATCGCGATACATAGTTGACACGCAACGGTTGTGGCATGTCGTTGTGCATCTGGGGGACGCACCTCGTTATGCGCTGATTACAAGTTTTGAAAGTGGTCCGACTCTCGAAAGTTGGGTTGCAGGCGAATCAGCAACTGAAGTCTAAAAATTATTTGCGGTTGCGCGCTGCAATCTCTGCGATATCGCGCATGATCTGACTGAGTTTGAAGTCCTTAGGTGTGTACACCGCGGTGACACCGGAGGCCAAAAGAATTGGACGATCTTCCTCAGGGATAATGCCCCCGACAACAACTGGAATCTCTACACCTTCTTTTTTCAATTCAGCCATCACCGCTGGCACTAATGCCATATGTGATCCCGACAAGATTGAGAGTCCAATGACATCTGGATCTTCGTCGCGAGCACTGGCGGCGATCTGCTCGGGTGTCAAACGGATGCCTGAATACACCACTTCCATCCCTGCATCGCGTGCTGCAACTGCAATTTGCTCGGCGCCGTTGGAGTGACCGTCGAGACCCGGTTTGGCGACCAGCAACTTTGGTGGACCACCCGAGATTGTGCGCACGTATGCCGCAACTTGGGCTAATTCGCCAGGTCGTTTCCCGACCGCAGCCGAGACCCCAGTGGGAGCACGAAATTCGCCGAAGACTTTGCGTAACACATTGGACCATTCGCCAGTTGTTCCACCAGCACGAGCAAGAGCGATTGAAGGCTCCATGATGTTGGTATTTGATTCGGCTGCCTCACGCAAATCATTCAATGCAGCCTGGACCGCTTTGTCATCGCGATGTGCCCGCCAATCTGTGACATCAGCAATCATCTCGCGCTCAACATCGGGATCGACCTTGACGATTTTTCCTTCACCACCGAGAGGGGATTCTTCAAACTCGGTATAACTGTTGACACCGACGACTACTTGATCGCCGCTTTCAATTCGTCGTGTGCGCTCGGCCATTGATTTCACGAGACGACCCTTGAGGGTGTCAACTGACTCAAAGGCCCCACCCAAAGCAAGAATCTCTTCGTACTCACTCCAAGCCGCGTCACGAAGTTCGGCGGTTTTGCTTTCAATAACTTTTGAGCCATCAAAAATGTCCGCGTATTCAAGTAAATCAGTTTCAAAAGCAAGGACCTGTTGCATCCGCAGACTCCATTGTTGATCCCACGGACGCGGTAACCCAAGCGCTTCATTCCACGCTGGCAACTGGATTGATCGAGCACGAGCATTTTTGGACAGTGACACGGCCAGCATCTCGAGCACAATACGTTGCACATTGTTTTCCGGTTGGGCTTCGGTGAGACCGAGAGAGTTTACTTGCACGCCGTAGCGAAACCGGCGAGCTTTTTCATCAGTCACGCCGTAACGCTCAAGACCGATGCGGTCCCATAATTCAGTGAAGGCACGCATTTTGCATATCTCTTCAATGAAACGAATGCCCGCGTTGACAAAGAAAGACATGCTGCCAAACACTTGACTGAATTGTTCGGGTGGAACCTGACCAGAATCCTTGACGGCATCAAGAATACCGACGGCATTGGCGAGTGAAAAAGCGATTTCTTGTACTGGCGTCGCGCCTGCTTCTTGCAAGTGATACGAGCAGACATTCATCGGGTTCCACTTGGGCGCATTGTTGGCACACCAAGCAACCATGTCAACGATCAAGCGGCGCGAAGGGATGGGCGGAAAAATATAGGTTCCGCGCGAAAGGTATTCCTTGATGATGTCATTTTGCGTTGTGCCGCGTAACGCATCAGCGGGCACACCCTGTTCTTGCGCATTGGCAACATACAAGGCCAACATCCATGCTGCTGGAGCATTGATAGTCATTGATGTATTCATTTGCCCAGGGGGAATGCCGTCAAGCAAGGTGCGCATATGCCCGAGGTGAGCGACTGGAACGCCAACCTTGCCCACTTCACCGGCGGCCATCGCCGAGTCGGGGTCGTAACCAGTTTGTGTAGGAAGGTCAAAGGCGATTGACAGACCCGTTTGACCCTTAGCTAAGTTGGTGCGGTAGAGGTCATTAGAAGCGCGCGCGGTTGAGTGCCCTGAATATGTGCGCATCAACCATGGGTCATCGCGTCGAACTGCTTTGTCGCCTGAGTCAGCCATGTGTCTCAGTCTGTCGCAAGATTGGGCTTTTCTGCGCCTCTTTCAGCAATCTCAAGTAGCTATCTCGGGTGATATCCACAGCGCCCAGCGATTTCAAGTGTTCGGTCGTCCATTGCACATCAAACAAAACCACGCCGGCGGCGTCAAGTAGTGCCGCTAGGGCGACAAGGGCGGTCTTGGAGGCATCAGTGTGGGTATGGAACATACTTTCTCCGGCGAAAAGTCGTCCGATCCGCACACCGTAAATACCGCCGACAAGTTGTTCATCCAAAAATACTTCAACGCTGTTGGCCCATCCTGAGCGGTGTAGCAATGTGTAGGCGTCAATGAATTCATTGTTAATCCAGCCGTGTGGCCGGGTAGAACTTCCGCAGGCTTGCATCACGTCGGTAAAACAAGTATCAACGCGCACTGAAAATTGGGTCAGATTTTTTTGTAATGACCGCGAAATGTGTACAGCATCAAGGGGGATGATTCCACGAGTGACGGGGCTCCACCAACCCAATTTCTTTCGATCCATGGGCATCGGAAACAAGCCATGTCGATATGCCTGAATCAAAGTACCCGGCTCAAGATCGGCACCGATGGCGATGAGATCATCATCTTGCATTGGTACCGAATCAAAGTTCCATTCAGTTTCGGGATCTTCGCTTTGTGGGCGGTTGAAGGCGTTGATGTTCTCGGGGGTCAATACCCAAGGCATCACATCTCCGGCTCGCACCTCAGTAACTGTAGAAGCCAGCTTTGGTCTTGCGACCTAATTTGCCAGCGGCAACCATACGGCGCAGCGTGGGCATAGCGGCATAGTTCGGGTCACGGAACTCGTTGTACAGCGCATCCAAGATGGCGAGCGAAGTATCAAGACCAACCAGATCGAGTAGTGCGAATGGTCCCATCGGGAAATTACAGCCACCCTTCATAGCGGTGTCAATGTCGGCCATATTTGCGGTGCCCTGTTCGAGCATGCGGATGGCGTTGTTGAGATAGGGGAATAACAGGGCATTGACGATGAAGCCAGCGCGGTCTAATACTTGCACCGGTTGTTTGGTACAAGTCTCGGCAAAGGCAGTGGCAATTTCAATGGTTGAGTCACTCGCTGACAACGGGCGCACGATTTCAACAAGGGGCATTGCAGTTGCCGGATTGAAGAAGTGGATACCGCACACCAACTCAGGGCGAGAGGTACACATCGCCAATTCAATGACAGGCAAGGTAGAGGTATTGGTAGCGAGGATTGCTGTCGGCTTGACAATCACATCAAGTTCGGCGAATAAGGATTTCTTGGTCGCAAGATCTTCAACGACGCTCTCAATGACGAGGTCACAGTCAGCCAAAGCACTGAGTTCACTCACTGCAGTAATACGACCAAGAATCGCAGCCTTTTCTTCTTCGGTCAGTCGACCTTTTTCCACTTGCTTGGATAGGCCTTTGCCCACAGAGGCAACCATCGCCTCTGCCGTTGCCTGACTACGTGAACGAACGATCACATTCATGCCACCGCGAGCGATGACCTCAGCGAGTCCCGATCCCATGATGCCCGAGCCGACGACTCCAACAGTCTTGATTGTCATTTGCATTCTCCTTGAAAGGGGCCGTGCCCGATGTCCTGTGATGAGACTAGTTACCAATTAGTAACTAGTCCAAAGTCTGCTGTTTACCTTGGGGAAGTACTCTTTAGAGGTGCCGATTACTTCGAGTGACCTCGCTGACCTCGTGGAGCATCCCGACCGCCTGATCAATCTTTCAGCGGTCCATAATTTTCGAGATCTTGGTGGCTACCCAACTGCCGATGGCCGCCAGACCGTTTGGCGTAAAGTTTTCCGTGCCGATGGTTTGTATCGGTTGACCATTGAAGATGTTGCTGCGCTGCGCCCACTATCGCTGCAGACAGTGATTGATCTACGTACCCCCGATGAATTGAGTGAGAGCGGCACTTTCCCCCTTGATCAACACCCAGTGGATTTTCATCACCTGTCAATCATTGACCACACTTGGGATCTAGATGAGGCGCACCAATTTTCTGGCGACCAGTCAGCTTTTTTGCAATCGAAGTACCACTTAATGTTGCAACAAGGTGGTCAGCGTGTCGGCCAAGCGTTACGGATTTTGAGCGCACAAGAGAACTCACCCGTCGTTTTCCATTGTGCCGCCGGCAAAGACCGCACTGGCTTAGTCGCCGCCCTCTTGCTATCGGGGCTGGGCGTCGATGATGAAATCGTGAAGGCCGACTACGGGTTGAGTGAGATTGCTGGCCAACGTATGCGTGAGTGGGCGACTCGTGTGGAACCTGGATTCGCGGAACGTTTTGCAGCGATGCCGGCGGTTTTTTTAGCGGCTCATCCCAACTCGATTGGCGGACTCTTGTCCGATTTGCGCGAAACCCATGGAACTACACGTGATTACTGTTTGACCATTGGCGTGGAAAATTCGCATTGGCAATCCTTGGAAGACCTTTTACTAGAAACGCCCTAGAGCAGTCTGGGGGAGTGCTATGGGGCGTACGCTCAAAGCATGACTGGAATTATCGCTCTGCAGGGTGGAGGCGCTTTTAGCCTTCATGATCAACTTGATGCACGTCTTCTTAAAGAAGTGAACGCCAAGCGTGTGGTGGTGTTGCCGACGGCAGATGCTTTTGAGAAGCCCGAGATTCTGGTAGCAGCGGCTAAGTCATGGGCGCAACGACTCGGTATTGAAGCCGAGGCATTGATGGTGATGCGTCGGACCGATGCGATGGAACAGAGCGCGGCCGATGTCGTTCGCAAGGCACAGGCGGTTTGGTTCGTTGGCGATAATCCGATTCATCTACGAAGTGTCATGAAGGGCACGCCTGTCTGGTCGGCGGTTGAATCTGTTTTCCAAGCGGGAGGACTGGTCGTCGGTGCTGGTGCCCCGGCTTCAGCATTATGTGATCCGATGATTGACCCACGTGGAGGTGCACTTGCCCTTGGTCTTGGATTGCTGAGTGGAATCGCTGTTGTCGCCCAAGCAGAGTTGGTCAGCCCTGACCGCCATACACGTACGAAGAAGTTGGCGAACGTACCGTTGGTGTTTCTGCCTTCATCGTCGGCATTGATTCGACGTGGACATGAATGGGAAGAAGTTGGGTCTCATGAAAAAGTCGGTCAACTACCGACCTGATCAACCGCCGACTGGTTCGGAAGTGAAGTTAGGGTCAAAAACCCATGCGCCTGGGACGAACCGCTCACCGAGTGAACTCAAGTCAGCAAGGAACATCACCGGTTCAGAGTCCGTCGGAATCTTGACCGAGAAGGTTCCCGTATAGACCTCTTTGGATTGAAGTGTGCGGGCACCGAATTGTTCAATACCAGGAGTGGTGTCTGAAATGTATGACTTGCCATCAAGGGTGTAGACCCGAAACATCTCTGGTGTGATTGAAAACAGTTCAAGCGATCCACTTGTTACTGTCACATCGAATGAAAAAGTTTCATCTTCGCCAACATTAGGAATGCCGATGGATATTTCAGCGTTACCGAGAGCAACCCGCTCGTTGGGTTTATAGGGAATCTGATTGATGTCCATAGGCAATACCGGGTTGGGTTGACCAACCTGCACCTCAGGTGGTGACGTAGTCACCATTGGGTCATCACCGCTACAGGCAGAGCCGAGTAGCGGCAGGCATACGACAAGTGCCGCGAGAATGGCTCGTCTCATTTTTTCACCGAGGGGCGAAGGCGAGTGGCGACAAGAGGAGGAGCGAACATGATGAGGAGGATAATCATGGCGATCAATAAATAAACGGTCGTTGAAGTTCCAGAGCCACTCTCTTCAATAATGACGCTTGTGGCCATAGCGATTCCTGGTGTTGGTATCCCCGAGGCATCGCCCTCGGTGCCTGTTCCGGTTCCGGTGTCTGTTCCGGTTCCGGTGTCTGTTCCGGTTCCGGTGTCTGTTCCGGGTGCGAATGTGGTATCTGTTCCGGTTCCGGTGTCTGTTCCGGTTCCGGTGTCTGTTCCGGTTCCGGTGTCTGTTCCGGGTGCGAGTGTGGTGCCTGTTCCCTTATCAACCAAAAAGTCCCCAGTGATTGTTGGATTTGAGCATTCCCTAATCGGTGGTGCTGCGATTGCACCTGGAATTTGTCTGATCGCGTCAAAACCAAATTCGACTAGGTTTTTTGGAAGTGGTGCGTAACCCAACTGTTCGGCTTTTTGCTGACCAGCACACAAAAAGTAGATGATGAACTTTGAGAGTGCTGCTCCCTTAGAGGCGTTAAAAGGTGCAGCTTCTGTGGTCGGCACGATCATGTACGAATAACTCGAAACTGGGTAAGCACGAGGATCGCTGTTGGTGTACACGCCACTAAGTACTTGGGTACCGTCGTCATTAATGCGCGCGCCCTGTAGTGCAATGGTCACATTGACTGCCGCTGGTTGAGTGAACTTGCCAGCTTTATTTTTGACAGATGCCACCGGAAAGCCGCGCTCTTTGGCATATCCATATTCAACATAAGTAATCGCGCCTTCGTTGTAGGGAGCGGCGACATAGTTGGCAACGCCGTCGGAATACTGCTGGGCGGCAAACCCACTGGAGTCGTAATCTGGGTACAGCGATGTTGAGGGACAACCACTTCCAAGATTGGCGCGTTCGCAGAGGTAATTCCATTGGGTGGGCGCTTGACTTAACAAGTATGCAGTCATTTGCGCGGTACTTCCCGAACCGTCTGAGCGAATGACTGGCTTGATGCGAGTAGCGGGCATGACACGTTGTGGATTGTCGGCCACAATTGCTGGATCATTCCAAGTACTGATCTCTCCACTAAAGATCTTGCCCAAGGTGATCGGCGACAATTGCAAGTCAGTAATCTTTTGGCCGTTAGACTTGAGGTTATACATGAAGGACGAACCACCAGCCACGATTGGCAGATACGCGTAAGGTCGTGAGGCTGCTGCTGCCGTTTCATCTGCCGCGATGTTGCCAGCGGCATCGCGCAGAGCTTTTTGAAATGGGATTTCAGAAACAGCAAAGTCAACTTGACCTTGATAGTAGGCGGCACGGCCGGCCGTTGAACCGACGCCTTGGTAGTTGACTATTAATCCTTGGCGAGCGACATCGGCGCGCCACTGGTCGACCGCAATTTGACTCCAAGTTGAACCTGCACCATCAATCGGAGATTCCGCATGGACGATTGACGGGGTGATGACGGTCAAGGTGGTCATCGCCGCTATCAACCCGAGAAGGATTTTTTTGGCGTAGTTCATCAGCCAAATCTTCCGTTGACGTAGTCATTCGTCCGTGGATCAACTGGGTTACTGAAAATTTCTCGAGTTGCGCCTTCTTCAATGATGCGTCCAGGCTCGTTTTCAGCAGCCAAGAAGAAAGCGCAACGATGCGAAACGCGCTGCGCTTGTTGCATGTTGTGGGTGACGATGACGACCGTGACCGTTTCGCTGATTTCGCTGATTGTCTGCTCAATACGCCGTGTTGAGGTTGGGTCAAGAGCCGAACACGGTTCATCCATAAGGAGGACTTGGGGACTCACCGCAAGAGAGCGAGCGATACACAGACGCTGTTGCTGGCCTCCTGACAAAGCCCGACCTGGGTCACCGAGGCGATTTTTTACTTCGTTCCATAGTCCGGCTTTAGTGAGACAAGATTCAATGAGGTGATCTCGCTCAGCACGGGTGACCTTCATCCCGGACAACTTCAGACCGGCCACAACATTTTCAGCGACCGTCATGGCGGGGAAAGGGTTTGGCTTTTGGAAAACCATGCCGATACGACGTCGAACGTCGGTCACAGGAATTGCTCCACGATAGATGTCGACGCCGTCAATGAGAATTTCACCGGCAAGAGTTGCTGATGGAACAAGTTCGTGCATGCGGTTGAGGGTTCGTAAGAAAGTGCTCTTTCCGCAACCAGAAGGTCCGATGAGAGCGGTGACTTGGCCTGGTGCCATGTCAAGGTTGACACCTTCAAGAACTTTTTTTGTTCCAAACCAGCAGGAAACGTTTGTCGCTGTTAATCCAGCGGCCTTATGCCCTGGGTCAAGTAGTGCAATGTCGCTTGACATTTGCGACTCCCTAGTGTGGGTGATATCGATCGACGTCATGCCAATCCCTTTCGTTGTAGTCGTCGCTTTTTCGAACGACTGATGTGATCTGGACCTCGTCCACCTATAGCTCGGGCGATGATGAAGAGCACCAGCACCAAGATGACTAGTACGAATGCTCCGGTCCACGCCCTCTGAACTTGCGCCTCTTGTGGAAATCGAATTAATCGGAAAACGAAGTACGGAAGGGAATCTTGTTTCCCAGAAAATGGATTTGCGTTCATCACGAAAGCTCCACCAACGGTGAGAATCAGTGGAGCAGTTTCACCAATGACACGTGCCACTCCCAAAATAACTGCGGTGACGAGACCAGATCGTGCCGTCGGAAGAACGACGCGAGAGGTTGTACGCCATTCAGTGCCACCAAGAGCGAGGGACGCTTCACGAAGTCCACCTGGTACGAGTCGTAACACCACTTCAGATGTGCGGGTAACCGTTGGCAAGAACAAAACAGCAAGAGCGAGGGAACCTGCCAGCCCATTTTGTTGATTACCCAGAGCCAAGATCCAGGCCGCATAAATGAATAGGCCGGCGACGATTGATGGAACAGCACTCATGGCATCAATGATTATTCGTAAAGGCTTGGCAAGACGACCATTCACCTCATTGAGGTATACGGCGGTGGTGATTCCGAGAGGAACAGAAATCAAACTTGCGAGCCCGACCTGTTGAAGTGTTCCGATAATCGCGTGGGCACCACCACCTTCAGTGGAATCGCTCAGTGCTCCGACGAATTTCTGATCTTGGGTGAAAAATTGCGGACGAAGTGAGTGGTATCCCTTGCCGATGACATAGACCAAGACCAAGATCAGCGGCACAACTGCGGCCATACCACCAGTCCAGATGAAGGTTCGCGCCAAATGATCTTTGGCTTTGACTGCGCCACGTAGTTCCCAAACTGCCACTGTGGAAATAATGTTGAAAAATACATACCAACACACCAAAAATCCAAGTACACCAGAAACTGGCAGCAAGATTTGGAAGAAGAAGTAACTCAGTGCCAATGCCGAAACAGCAGAGCCACTCATCACGATGACATCGACTATTTCGATATCGCGAATCTTGATACGTTCTTCGGTGTTGATCTTGTCTTCGCTACTGTCGTTCAGAGTCCTGTTCAGAGTCGTTGTCATGTCAGATCTCCGTTGACGCGCCGGATCGGGACTTACTGACGACAGTTGATGCTGCGGCATTCACAATCAGAGTGATGACAAAAAGCACAAGACCAGCAGCCATCAGAGCGCTGATCCCAAAAGTGCTGGACTCGCTGAACTTGAGAGCGATTAAGGCGGCAATGCTATTCGACCCTTGGTCAAGGATTGACCACTTGGCATCAAAGGAAGGCGAGATGATCAACGTCACGGCGATCGTTTCTCCCATCGCTCTGCCGAGGCCGAGCATTGAGCCACCGATGATTCCACCGCGCCCGAAGGGTAAAACCACATCGCGTACGACGCCCCAGCGTGTCCCTCCGAGGGCCATCGCTCCTTCGCGCTCACCAGCGGGGGCCTGTGAGAAGACTTCGCGCATAACGACTGTGCAGATTGGGATGACCATCAGTGAGACAACCACGCCAGCCACGAAGGTTGAAGAAGGGAAGAGACCAAGCGACGTTCCGTACTGGTCGTCAACGGTGAAGAAGGGCACCCAACCGAGGTGATCAGCCATCCACTTTGACAAGGTGATTAATCTTGGTTGCAAATAGAAGAGTCCCCAGAGGCCATAAATAAGGCTGGGAACAGCTGCCAACAGATCGATCATTGCCGTGAGTATCCGACGCAGTTTTCGTGGGGCGTACTCGGTGATAAAGAGAGCGGTGCACAAAGCAACGGGTACCGCAATGACCAGTGCCACTAAAGCAATTTGGACGGTGTAGGGGAGCATTGCGGCGACACCGAAGGCACCACCTTGGTCTGGGGCCCAAGCTGATTCGGTAAGAAAACTCCAACCAGCGACACGAAGAGCGTCATACCCTTTCACCAGTAAAAAGGTTCCGATGAGACCCATTAAAATGAAGGTCGTCACACTTGCAGTAGTTGCAATTCCTCGAAAGATTTGGTCTGCGCGAGAGCGGCGAACTACTGGGGTGAGAACGTCACTTGTGGAGGTCACCGGAGTGCCTTCAGACAAGATATTCTCGCTCATTGTTGCCACAGAACAGTTCTACGACCGTTGCCTGAAATACAGTTAGCCGTTTTCTGAACAACAGGTTAATTCCACAAGAACGAACACCAAGTCTCTTCAGGACTGGAGGGTCCTCGTTCTAGCGTGTCGCATGTGAACGGTCGGACAAAAATCTCAAGACCAGCGAGCAGGGTTGTGTTACGACAGCGCTTTGCTTTGATCCTGGGACTTTTGTCTGTTGGGATGATTAGCGTTTCTTTAGGTGGGCACCGGGTCAGCGCTGAGCCACCTGCCAGGGTCGACGCAGTCGGCGTAGGCACCGGTGGGCGAAGCGGTGTTGCGAGTCCTGGGACTTTGTTGACGAACGAGGTGATAACGGTTTCTTGGAGTGGGTTTAATCCAACCCAACAGAATGGTAATTACGGTGTATTGATTGTCCAATGTAAGTCCAACCCACTGTCAATGGCGGACTGCTTCACGGCCTTGCCTTATCCTGACTTGGCAAATGGAACGCGCGTCCTGAGCACCACAAACGGTGATGGGACTGGTGCCGCGCGAATCGAAATTCGAGCTACGAATTACCTTCCCTCACTTGCTTGTTCTTCAACTAATCCATGCTCAGTCATGGTTTATGAAAATGATGGTGTGCCAATCTCTGCGGATGGTCTTCCAGCGAATCGGAACATTATTGACTTGACATTTGCTCAATCGCAAGCAGATTGTCCTGCCATTAGCGACTTCGATGTTCGCGCTGATGGGTCAGCAACCTCTGCGGAGCTGTTCTATGATTGGGCTGCCCGATTGTGCACTGGGAATAATTCTGTGGTCCTGGATTACACAGAGAATTCAAGTTCATCGGGTCGAGAAAATTTCTTAAATGGATTGACGGACTTTGGTGTCTCGGCTTTGCCTGCCACTGCCGAAGAGCTTGCTGCGCACCCTGAGTATCGCGACTTCACTTATGTCCCACTCATGGCCAGCGCCGTTGTTATCGCCTACAACTTTGTTGATCCCTATACAGGAACTCAGTTGGACAATGTCGTGCTATCACCGCGATTAGTGGCCCGTATCATTACGAATAGCTCGTTAGAAACATTCTTTTTAGATCGCGAACTTTTGAGATTGAATCCAGGTGTTCGCTTTCCGACAGGGACTCTTGCTAGACCACTTCTTCGAGCTGAACGAAATGCGGACACCCGAATTCTCACATCGTGGTTTTCATCTGACGCGGGTGCAAAATTATTTTTGGCGGGCGCCGATACATATCGAATTCCTGTCAATCTCGCCTATGCGGGGTACCCCTATCCACAGGATCTCTTCGAAACAGTGTCGTTAGACAGCGAATATTTTCCACGACAAGGTCAACGCGCCAATGCGCTTCGTCTCTTTTATGGTGTGACCTCAAGAGGCATCTTTAAAGAAAATACAAGTTTGACCGGACTAGTCAGTATTTTAGATCTTCCCACGGCGAGACGATTTGGTTTAAAGGTTGCCAAATTGGCACAGAGCGATGGAACATCCTTGGCTCCTAGCGATGAGGCAATCCTCGCGGGTATTGACGACATGGATAGCTCTGCCGAGGGTGTCTTAGTGAGCGACCCAACACCCGAGGACCTCACTGCTTACCCATTAGTGAAAATTGATTACGCATTAGTCCCAAAAACAATAGGTGAACAGATCAAGTTAGAAAAAATAAAACGCGTCCTTAAATTTGCCCTGAACGATGGTCAGACCGGTCTACCGAGTGGCTACGTGGCCTTACCAGAGGCGATCAGGTTGGAAGGCATCAGTGCATTGAAAGAAGTATCTGGGACCACGACAACCGTGACGCCGACCACGGTGAAACCGTATCGTCCTCCCACGAACACTGTGGCGTCAGATACGTCTATGACGAGTACTACCGCGATACCAACCACGACAAGCACCACCACGACAAGCACCACCACGACAAGCACACTGTCTCCGATAACGGTGCCCGTAGCAGTTGGTGGTTTGCCGAGTTCTGGTACATCTAAATCTGGGATTTTATTTGCAGGCTTGATTGGTTTATCTGGGGCAACACTGCTGGGAACCATCAGACCCCGTCAGAAAGCAAGACGTCGATGATTACTCATCTCAAAGATGGCAATCGACGCGCCCGACTGCGTTGGGTGGGGAGCATTGTTTTGTGTGGCGTTCTTGGGTTATTCATCTACAACAAGGCGATGACGCCTCTGTCGCAAGATCGTGCCCAAGAACTCATGGAGAAAGATTTTGTTCCAGCACTGCTGAATGGTGAAGTTCCAGTCGGTTATCCCATCAGTAGGGGGACGGCAGTCGCGTTACTGGAAGTTGATGAGTTAGATCTTCGGGCTGTTGTTGTTGAAGGCACTCAAAGCGAAGACTTGGCAAAGGGTCCTGGGCACCTCGTCGGCTCAGCATTGCCGGGTCAGCCTGGCACCTCAGCGATTCTGGCTCACTCGAACACATACGGTTCGACGTTTGCTCGACTTAATGAATTGCGGCCTGGCAGTGATATTTCAGTGACCACGGGTCAAGGCAAGCACACCTACAAAGTCGTGGATTCAACTGTTCGTTCTGCGAGTGATTCAGCAGCTTTCCTTGGTGAACGCAATATGTTGTTGCTCATCACTGGCGCTGGGGGCACATCACCCAACCAAAGACTTGTTGTGCGCGCCGAGTTAACGTCTCCGGTTTTCCCCTCGGGTCTTGCTGACGAAAATGCGAACACTTCAACCAGCGAACTAGGACTTGAGGGTTCTTCACAAGCCCCAGGGCAAGTAGTTCTTTGGCTTCTATTTTTGCTTGTCTTACTATTGATTTCAACCCCGATCATTGACTTTGTCGGTTCGCGAGTGGGTTGGCTTCTTTGTGCTCCGGTGCTTCTCGTTGTCGCTCTTCAGATTTGGCGAAATGCGAGTTTGATGTTCCCCGCTATCGGTTAGTTCGGAACCAATTCGTCAGCCACTGTTTACCTTGCTGTTGCTTAGTGCTGACTTGGCATTCACTTACTGATGCCACGCTTTGCTCTGCTTATTCATAATCAACAAAGGAGAACCTTGTGAATTTCAAGAAGTTGTCAATGATGGCATTGTCCATCGCCTCACTCGCTGGGATGCTGGCCATTCCAAGCCAAGTCCACGCAGGAGCAGATTCCTCGACCGGCGACATTTTGGGCGTGGCTGGATCCGATACCACCTACTATGTGATGAACGCTCTTGTGGATGCCCACAACCTGAGCACGCGGTATAACCCGAATAAAGACAAGGCTGTCAACATTCCACCGTTGGTGAGTGCAAATGCCAACGTTGAAGTTGGTGAAGCCTCACTGGCAACTACCTCATGGCTTAAAGATGCACGTTTGGCATGGCCAGGTGGAGCAGTACTCCCTGCCGATGCAAACTGCACGACGCAGTATGTATTTGGCGGCGCAGGATCTGTGGACACGCTTGGAGACGGAGACGTGTCTGGTACTTCTGCACCTGACATCGATGTCCCATTCACGCCAGTCACGTCGGTTCCTGGTGGACCATCAGGCAGTACCTACACCGTAAGACTTGGTGTGCAACCTCCGAACGGTTCAGGTGATGGACGTAACGCACTCAAAGGCTCGGCCGTCAAGGGTGTTACCTACAACACAATTACCAACGATTTTGCTTGCCTCGATATTGCTCGCTCATCGTCTTATCCAACGTCAAGCGATGTGCCGTCAAACCTCGAGGCCTGGGCCTTTGCGCTGGATGCCATTGGTTGGACATATTTTCCAGGAAACACCCACTCGTCGTCAATTGCTGCTGGTCTCACGACAACACAATTGAACAACATCTATCAGTGTGCAACCGCCAGCGTTGACAACAGCACTCCGCCTGATGGTGATTACACCGATGTCGGCGATCAAAAAAATGGTTATCCGAAGTGGCGTTATTGGGGCGACATTAGTGGTGATAAAACCGATACGACAGCCATCGCCGCGTATCGAGTTCAGGCAGGTTCTGGTACTGGAAAAGACATTGCACAAACGTTCATGGGACGCACCGACGGCATTGACTCAGAAGTGCTGAAGAACTGCGACAGTTCCACAAACAATACAGATTCGGATACGGCTACAACTTGGACTTTCCCCATTGTTCAAGAGCACGATTGCCGCAACGTCTCTGATGCCAATAAGCCCCATGCCATTTGCTGGTACGGATATAGCCGTTGGGTGCTTCAGTCCCGTTCGCTCGAAACAGATAAGCGTAATGGCGCGATCTTTGGCAAGTATGGAACTTCCACAACTGACATGAAGCGTCCTTCGTTCAGTTCAATCAACGACACTGCGAATCGTTACATGGGAACTCGTTGGATCTACAACGTCATTCCACAGAATGCCAGTGCTGATGTTGGCCGCTCAGGGGACGCTCGTCGATTTGTTGGTGTCTCAAAGCAGTCTGCTGCTTGTGTCGCAGCGGCTGTAGCAAGTGTGATCAACGAGACAACGATGACACCAGCAACCGATTGCAACTTTGACGGTGACGTCACCGACACCAGTGTCGCTCTTGGCGGCGTACCTGGCTACATCTGTGGTGATGCTGTAGCTCGCCGGATCATCGCATCATTTGGCTTCAAGCCACTTGCAATGGGTACCACCGATTTGGCTAGTGCTGATTATGGCCAGTCCTACTGCCGTCGCAACAAGTCCGCATTCTGATCACTAACGCTACAAAGGAACAAGGAGACAACATGAAGAAGTTTTCATTATGCGCTTTGTCGGCGTTGGTGGGTTCTGGATTGGTTATGGGGTTCGCGCCACAGACACCAGTCTTGGCCGCTACGTTGACAAGCGCGACATTGCTAGTACCAACAGCAAATGGTGCCGTGGGTGATGCTGGATTGGGCGAAGCCTGGGGCGTGGATACAACGCTCGTCGGGACGACCCGCTGGACGGTATTTGAGTCCGGAGCAAGCAACGTCATCACCAGCGATACCAATATCGCGTCCGATATTTTTGTGACTAATGGAACCACGGTGACTCGTTTGTCCGTCGCCGCCAATGGAACCGAGGGATCAAACCTTGCTGCAAGTTATGACCCGAGCATTTGTGCTAGTGGACGCAAAGTCGTCTTCACCACAGACAATGAATGGGACACTACCGATGCCAACGGTTCTCCCGACGTGTACGTCATTGACAGAGATGCCGACGAAGACGGCATTATGGACGAATTCAGCCAAGCCAATGCTGTCACACAAACGTTGGTCGGCTCGTCCTACAACTCAACGACCGGCGAATACAACATTGCTTTCACCGGCACATCATCTGGAGTCATCAGCGATGATTGCACCAAGGTGGCTTTCGTGACAGACATGGATTTCGATTCCGAAGATTTCAACTTCGGTCCCGATGTGTTCGTGCGAGATCTGACATCTCTTGCCACACCGGTTTCCTGGGTAAGCAAGTTTGCAACCAACGGATCTGTTGGTGGCGGCTTTGTGCCTGCTATCAACTCTGATGGAACGCTTGTTGTGCTGGCCACCGAAGCGACTGATCTTGTAAGTGATACCGGGACTAACGGTGGTTTGGTGCGCCGTGTCATAGCCTCAAGCGTGAGTTCATACTTGACAAGTAAGCCAAGCGGAGTCTCATCAACAACAGCGCTTGCTGACGGCGAACGTCCAGCAGCGATGACCCCTGATGGCAAGTGCGTCGCTTTCAAGGCAGACCGCGGGTATGACCTCTTAGCTGGTGCTAGCGGTCCCGCACAGGGAATTTTCCTGTGGGATAACCGTACTGGAACCGCCGTAATTTCCTTGGTGAGTAAAGACTCACTTGGTATCGCCGCGAGCTCGGCATCGAACCCACGCATTTCGGATGACTGTCGTTTCGTGGCTTACGACTCAAACGATGAATTTCTGTCAAGCGAAGACACCAACGGAAAAACCGACGTGTTTTTGCATGATACTTTAGTTGCGACAACTGACTTGGTGTCGACTCTGGCCAATGGCAATAGTGCTGACGGCAATAGCAGTGTTGCTGCTCTTGATTGGAATCCGACGACTCGATCTGGAGTCGTACTCATTACCTCCAACGCCTCAAATATCGGTGGAGCCAGTGGTGCAGGAAGCATCAACCTTTTTTCGGTTCCGTTCTCTGTGGCTGCTGTTGCTGGTGCGCCGACGATTGGTACTGTGACTGCGAGTGCCGGCAAATTGACGGTGGCTTTTACGGTACCGTCATCTGATGGTGGTGCGTCGATCACTAACTATGAGTACTCGACGAATAATGGTACGACGTGGAAAGCGTTCAGCCCTGCTGTCACGTCATCTCCGTTGGAGATCACCAAGCTTTCAACTAGTACTGCTTCGCTGGTTAATGGCACCACGTATCAAGTGAAGATTCGTGCTGTGAACTCTGCTGGTAGCGGTGCAGCGAGTGCAGCGAAGTCTGGTAAACCGTTCACGGTTGCTGGTGCGCCGACGATTGGTAGCGTGACTGCGAGTACAGGCAAGTTGACTGTGGCTTTTACTGCTCCGTCATCTAATGGTGGTGCGACGATCACTAACTATGAGTACTCGACGAATAATGGTACGACGTGGAAAGCGTTCAGCCCTGCTGTCAAGTCAACTCCGTTGGTGATCACCAAGTTGTCAAACAGCACCCAGAAATTGGTGAAGGACACCACATATAAAGTCAAGATTCGTGCCGTGAACTCTGCCGGTGGCGGAGCAGCGAGTGCAGTAAAGAGCATTAAAGCTAAGTGAGTTAACGAATTCTCATAGTTGAGCCATGTAACGATGGGCTGGGTGTCGAGTGAAAGCTTGATACTCAGCCCATTTTGGTTCTGATGATCAACGCAGGTAGCGAGTAGCGTTGACTGGCGTGAGGGAACTACGTATCGGTGTCGTTGGTACGGGGTTGATGGGTTGCGAGCATATTCGCAATGTTCTGGCACTAGATGGGGCTCAGATCACCGCCGTCAGTGATCCTCATGAGACATCATTGGTGTGGGCTCAAAAGAATCTCGGTGAGAGTGCTTGCGATGTGGGTATGTTTGGCGATCATCGCGATCTGCTCGCCTCAGGTCTGATTGATGCGGTGATCGTGGCCTCACCTAATTTCACCCACGTTGATGTCCTGCGTGATGTCCTGGCGACTGAGATTCCCGTCTTAGTCGAGAAACCCATGTGCACGTCCATTAGGGACTGTCAGGCAATCGTTGTGGCGGCAGAGAATCGCTCAGCGATCACATGGGTTGGACTCGAATATCGTTACATGGCTCCCATAGCGAAACTTTTAGAGGTGATTCGTTCGGGGGAACTTGGTGAGTTGAAAATGCTTGCAATTCGCGAGCACCGATTTCCTTTTTTAGTCAAGGTTGATAACTGGAATCGTTTCTCTCGAAATACGGGTGGGACTCTCGTCGAGAAGTGCTGCCATTTTTTTGATCTGATGAATCTGGCAATTGGAGCCCGACCCCTGCGGGTGTATGCCAGTGGGGGACAAGATGTCAATCATCTCGATGAGATCTACGAAAATGAACGTGCGGATATTCTCGACAATGCTTTTGTGATTGTTGATTACGCCAATGGGGTGCGTGCCAGTTTGGATTTATGTATGTTCGCCGAGGCTGGGCGCAATGAACAAGAGATCGTCGCTGTGGGCTCGCTGGGTAAGGCTGAGACATCTCTACCGGGAGATGGACAGGTATATGTCGGTCATCGCTCAGATCGAGTCGTGACACCGCATCTGGCCACCATGGATGCAAGTGTCGCTCATGCTGGGTTTCACTTTGGAGCCAGTTTCATTGAAGTAGCGAAGTTTTGCGAAGCCGTACGTGATGGGCGGCCACCTGAGGTCGGCGTGCGTGACGGATTATGGTCGGTAGTCATTGGGGCGGCGGCCCATCGCTCAATCGACGAACAGCGATCAGTCTTGATCAGCGAATACAACCTTGATCGAAATGATTAGCTTTCGTTGATTCTGATCGATTCAATCTTGATTTCTTGAAGCGGTGGTGTGCCATTGGCACCCGGGTCAGGGTTGCCAGCTGCATCAAGAGCGACGACCGTCGTATCAAGACCATCAGTGACTTGACCGAACAAGGTGTAATTCGGCGGCAACGAAACACCCTGATCGCCACTGATCACAAAAAACTGACTTCCGTTGGTATCTGCACCAGAGTTAGCCATGGCCAGAGAGCCAATCTTGTATTCGCCAGCGGCCGGCAATTCATCCGCGAACTTGTAACCAGGTCCACCTGAACCAGTTGCAGTGGGGTCACCACACTGAATCATGAAGCCAGGAATGGCACGGTGACACGTGGTGCCATCGAAGTACTGATGTCGTGCCAAGTTGACAAAGTTGTTGACGGTGCCGGGGGCTTTCACGGGGTCAAGAATCGCGGTGTACTCACCCATATTGGTGATCACCGTTGCTGTGTAAGTTTTGCTGGGATCAATGCACAGTGCGAATGCGTCGGCGAACTCTTGAGTCTGAGTTGTGGCACCCTCAAGCGGGGCGCACTCGGTTGTCCCATAGGCAAATTCGCCGGGAGCCGTTGTGTCGTCAGGTGTGGTGTCGACTGGTGTTGAGGTGTCGCTGGGAATTGTGGTGTCTACTGCCTCAGTTGTTGCTGGAGCAGAGTCGTCGTCTTTAGTGGACAAAGCAATGGCAAAGAAACCTGCCACAAGGACGGCCACAACAAGCACGATGCGTATCGTTTTTTTGGTCATTTTCTTGCGTTTGACAGCCCGCATTTCCGCTTCACGGCCCATATGACGATTCATCTTTTTACGCTCACGTTTTGCTGTTCCCACGACTATCAAGGTTAGCGGGATCCACCTCAATCGCCTAGTCCGCTGCCACGCGGTAAAACAACACTGTCTGAGGGCAACGGACGGGTAACCTCAATGAGTTGTGGCGCTAATTGTTCAAAAATACGGAGGTACGTCGGTCGCTGACCCGGATCGTATTCGGGCTGTAGCCGAACATGTGGCGTTCACCAAGCGCCACGGAAACGATGTCGTGGTAGTTGTCTCGGCGATGGGCAAGTCCACAGACAATCTCATCAAACTGGCTAATGATGTCTCGGGAGTTCAGCCCTCACGTGAACTCGACATGCTGTTGAGCACTGGTGAGCGGATCTCGATGACTTTGGTGTGTATGGCGCTTGCCGGAGTCGGCATTGATGCCATTAGTTTCACGGGCAGTCAGGTGGGAATCATCACGGACACTGTGCACACCAAGGCAAAAATTTTGGAGATTAAAGGTGATCGCGTGCGCGAAGCTTTGGCACAAGGCAAGGTCTGTGTCGTGGCTGGTTTTCAAGGCGTGAGCACTGAAAAAGAAATCACCACACTTGGTCGTGGTGGTTCAGACACCACCGCAGTGGCCTTGGCTGCCGCTTTAGGCGCCGACAGTTGTGAGATCTATACCGATGTCACGGGTGTTTTTAGCGCTGACCCGCGCATAGTTCCGCAAGCGCGCAAATTGCAGTCAATCAACTTTGAAGAAATGCTGGAAATGGCTGGGGCAGGGAGCAAAGTTTTAGCTCTGCGATCAGTTGAGTTTGCCCGTAACCACAATGTCCCGATCCAAGTTCGTTCCAGTTTCACATGGGAGCCTGGAACATGGATCACGAGTCAGGAGCCCTCGATGGAAGATCCCATCATCTCGAGCGTCGTCACAGATGTCAGTGAAGCCAAGGTCACGGTTCGCAAGGTCCCCGACCGACCCGGTATTTCGGCATCGTTATTCGAACCATTAGCGCAAGCCAATGTCAACGTGGACATGATTGTTCAAAACACATCTACCGATGGGACGACCGACATCAGTTTCACTGTGCCCAAGGCAGATATGAAGGTGGCAATTGGGATTGTTGAGTCAGTGGCTAAACAGATTGGTGCTGCCGGCATTGCTCAAGATGATGCCATCGCAAAAATTTCACTCGTTGGTGCTGGGATGAAGACGAGTCCGGGTATCGCTGCCAAAATGTTCCGCGTTCTTGCCGACAGTGATGTGAACATCGAGATGATTTCCACTTCCACGATTCGTATTTCTGTTGTTGTGGCTGCCGCCGATCTCGAAAAGGCTGCTCGCTCACTGCATTCGGCTTTCGGGCTTGATAGTGGGCAGTCCTACAGCGCGCCACTACCTGAGCGCAAATAAATTTTCGGCTTTCAGCCGCGACAAGACATCTAATTAATCGTCAGGCGGTGGCTCTGCGCCGTTATCCTTGAGGATTATGCGTATTGGAGTCGTAGGAGCAACCGGTCAGGTCGGAAGTGTGATGCGTTCGCTTTTAGCGGAGCGGAAATTCCCGATTGATGAAATTCGTTTTTTCGCATCGGCACGTTCGGCAGGAAGTACCTTGCCATGGGCCGGTGGAGAGATCACGGTTGAGGATGCATCCACTGCTGATCCAACTGGATTAGACATCGCTCTTTTTTCATCGGGTGCTACATCTTCGCGTGAACTTGCACCGCGTTTTGCTGCTGCTGGGGTGACTGTTATTGATAACTCATCGGCGTGGCGGATGGATCCACAGGTGCCTTTAGTGGTCAGCGAAGTCAATCCGCAGGAAATTCACAATGCACCCAAGGGGATTATTGCCAATCCCAATTGCACGACGATGGCGGCCATGCCAGTGCTGAAAGTTCTGCACGATGAAGCGGGCCTCAATCGACTCATTGTGAGTACGTATCAAGCCGTCTCTGGTGGCGGACTCGCTGGAGTGGATGAACTTGATAAGCAAGCGCGCGAAGTTGTGGCGATGGCACGCGACCTGACCTACGACGGCGAAGCCGTGAGATATCCAGTGCCGACCAAGTTCTCAGCACCGATTGCTTTCAATGTGTTGCCTTTTGCTGGCAGGTACACAGACGACGATTCTTTTGAGACTGATGAAGAACAAAAGTTGCGCAATGAAAGTCGCAAGATTTTGGCGATACCAAACTTGCGAGTCTCGGGGACGTGCGTGCGCGTGCCGGTGTACACAGGACATTCATTAAGTATCAACGCCGAGTTTGATCGGCCCATTTCTGTGCAACGGGCAACTGAGTTGTTGTCCTCAGCTCCCGGCGTTGTGTTTATGGATGTGCCGACTCCGCTTGTTGCTGCTGGCAAGGATCCGAGTTTCGTAGGACGGATTCGTCAGGATCTATCTCTTGAGGATGGTCGCGGTTTGGTGTTCTTTGTCAGCAATGACAACTTGCGTAAGGGTGCAGCGCTGAACGCAGTGCAGATCGCCGAACTGTTTTTGTAGAAATCAGTCAGCAGGTGCAGGGGAGTGCCGAACATGTGGGGCATCCGTTGGCGTAGCGCGCAACACACTTCTCAAGGTCGACGCCCATCTGATTAGCCAACGTCGCAACCCACGCCAAGACATCGCCGAACTCATGCTCTTGTTGCGCCAAATTTCCCTTGCGCACTGCTTGGGCTAACTCGCCCACTTCTTCGGCCAACCAAGCCACCGTTGACGGCACCCCGCGGGCTCGATCGCGTTCGCCGTATGTACGTTCGATGATGTCTTGAAGTTGAGAGATGTTCACACCTTCACCGTAGAGCGAAATGAGCCAGTAAACGACACATCCCCACGCCGAAGCAACGGGTTATTGGTCGGGGTGAGAGGATTTGAACCTCCGGCCTCCACGTCCCGAACGTGGCGCGCTAGCCAAGCTGCGCTACACCCCGCGGTGTAGATCGTGAGACTATCCCGCGGTTGCGGGCTCAGCCTCGGGTACTTCGGTGTTCTCAGATACTGGCTCATCCACTGTCGGCAATCCTTCAGCGAAACAACCACCGCCAGCGATGGCCTTGCTGGCCCGTCGCAAACGTAAAGGATCAAGTGGTTTAATCAGCCAGCCATCAGCTCCACTGCGACGCGCCATGTGAATATCAGCAGCGCGATCAAGCAACATCAAAATCGGAACATGAGGCAAAGTGCCGCCACTCTCATCGAGGCGTAGATCCATAGTCACTGCCACACCACCCATGGTGCCACTCTGTAGATCGAGAATCACTAAGTCGGGAGTACGGGCCTTGACGACACCAACGACAGACCGACCGTCGCGACAATGGGTGAAAGTTGTTTCAGGTCCGCCGAGGGCAGCGACGACATCGTCGACCAACCAGTCAGCATCAGTAGCCAGGATCACATGCACGATTTAAACGCTACCTCGTGGTCGTGGTCGCCACGAGATCGCGTCCCAGTTCGGCTATCGCCTCGAGGTCATGGACATCCTCGGCTCGTTGGTATAGGCGCACAACGACGGCCCCCGAGGAGCGTTCGAGAAGGGGTTTGAGGGCGTTTTCCTGAGCTTCGGCGAGGCCTCGCAGGTGGGCCAAGTTGCGATACAGGACCGCCACCGCTGAGTCACCGGTTTTGTCGGCCTTTCGGGCCGCGGTCAGAGAGGCGGCTGAGGATCCTTTGCCGAATGGGGGTTGCAATCGATTGAGAATGACTCCCGTGATATTGATATTCGCCTCGGCCAACTGCTCGGTGAAATAGATCGCCTCTTGGATGGTGTCGTTGTGAGCACAAGCCACGACGATGTATGTACTACTTGAGGATTTCAGTAATTCTTGGACGGCGACACTGCGCTGGCGAAAGCCCTCTTCGATTCCTTCAAAGGCCTGAAAGAAATTGACTGCATCAGCGAGGACATCGGCACCAATGACTCGACCGATTGTTTTTAAGATTGGTTGGGCAGCAAAGTTAAGCAATCGCAATCCACCGCGCGCTGGCATGACAAGCCAGCGATACACACGGTGATCAAGAAAGTTCATCAACTTTTGCGGGGCGTCCAAAAAATCAAGAGCCTCACGTGAAGGTGGCGTGTCAACGACCACGAGATCAAAACGTTCATCGTTAGACAATTCATACAACTTTTCGGCTGCCATATATTCTTGGCTCCCCGACAGGCGACTGGCGATATTGCTGTAAAAAGGATTTTCCAGAATTGCTTGCTGTTGCTCAAGATCGCGTGACTCGCGACGAATCACATCGTCAAAAGTTGATCGAGCGTCCAACATCATTGCCCACAGTTCGCCCGAGCATGCAAGATCAACACGACTTGGGTCGTTACTTAAACCGTCGAGACCAAGAGCGTCGGCCAAACGCTTAGCGGGGTCAATAGTGATCAACACAACGCGCCGACCAGTATGCGCAGCCTGAACAGCAAGGGCAGCAGCAGTGGTCGTTTTGCCAACGCCACCCGAACCACAGCAGACGATAATTCGCGAGGTCGTGATGATGTCACTGAAACTTTGAATCTTCTTTGGACTCATGCTGGTTCACCGACGGCTTTTCGCATGATGTCGGCCAAGACCACCACATCGTGTGCCTGAAGCGACGCAGTCGCGATGTGGGGAAGTGCAAAAGAACCAACAGCCATGTGTCCGTGGACTCTGTCGATTGCCTGGAGGTGCAAAGCAGAGCGAGTGGCGCGATATCTCATTGCATCGCCAAGAACACCGTCGGGTATTTCACCGTTTGCTACCAGCGAAGAAACTTCTAAAGAAATATCAACTCCATTGACGATCACGGGAGCGAAAGCCACGCCAACTGACTGCGTAAGTTTTTCAGTGGTCTCAATGAGTTCATTGACGGGTGTGGTCTCCGGAGTTGTCACCATCACAACGCGACATTTCTTCGGGTCCTGCAACATTGAGCGAACTTCGATGGCTTGGGAACGCAGTGGTCCACCAGAGATTGTTTGCGCCATGGCCGCAGGGGCCTGTAAAAATGAGATGGCGTGACCGGCGGCTGGACCATCCACAATGATGAGATCGTGGTCGCCATCTGGGCCAGTGAGGCCGACCAGATGTTTAAGTTTGCCTAACACCAAGAGGTCGTCAATTCCAGGAGCAGCACTCGCCACGACTCCGACGACGCCACTCGACACCAAGCGTTTAGCTAACAGAGCCAGACCTTGGGTTGCTAAGTAATCCTGCAGAGCTTCGCCGGCGGTGACAGTGCGCATCTGGATTGAGCCAGTTTTTCTGGCACCGAGGTGAGTGTGGATCATGGTCCCGTCGTAATCCGCCCCATCCGAGGAGGATCCACCCAGCAATTCGGCCAACCCTGGGCGAGAGTCAAGGGTCACAACGAGTACCCGAAGTCCGGCGTCGGCTGAGGCTCGCGCTATCACAGCAGTTACGGTTGTCTTGCCGACACCACCCTTGCCGGCCACCACGAGCAACCGCGACATGGTGAACATGTGATCTATTTTCTTATTCATCGGAGGCACTCGTGCGCAGACTAGCCATCGTCTTCATTGCAGTCGGCTTCGTGCTCGGTTTTGTTGATGTGGCACATGCTTCATCGGGCAGTGAACCACCCCAAGAGCCAGCAGTTTTGATGAGTACAAACCCCACGGCACAAAGTCTTGCACCCGTTGATGTCTTCCAGGTTTCAGGACTCATCGACAACATCGTCGTTGACGCTATTGAGCGGGCAATCACCGACGCTGAGAGCAACGGGGCCCAGGCATTGGTCCTGCAGATTAACTCCAAGGCGTCCTTAGTGGGTCGTGACAAAATGCGTGATTTGTATCTGCGTATTGAGAATGCAAGCGTGCCGATAGCAATTTGGGTTGGTCCGTCTGGATCAAAAGCCACTGGTTTAGGTATGCAACTTTTGTCGGCGGCTGATGTGACGGGAATGGCCCCTGGAACCAAGATCGGAAAATCAGGTACGGCATTGGTTGACGGAGTGGAGTTTGGCGAAGCCACCGAAATTTTGCGGACCCAGACTTTGGGATTCCAAGACGCCCGCCGTGCAGGAGCACTCAAACTAGAGATCAGTGATGAAGGTGCGCCAACCATTCGCAATATGGTCTACGCCCTTGACGGTTTGCAAATTGATGGGGTCGTGCTTGACACTGCGATTGAAACTTTGAATGACGATGGCACAGTATCCAACGACATCACCACTGTGCGTTTTCACAAACTTGGTCTGTGGGCGCAGATGCTGCATACTTCGGCAAGTCCTCCAGTTGCTTATCTCTTTTTGTTGATCGGTTTGGCACTCTTGATTTTTGAATTCTTCACCGCTGGTATCGGTGTTGCGGGAGTTGTTGGAGCTGTTCTTCTTCTGCTCTCGTTCTATGGTCTTGGAGAATTACCGGCACGGAATTGGGCACTGGCCTTGATTTTCTTTTCAATGTTTGCCTTTGCCATTGATGTTCAGGTGGGAGTCCCACGTCTTTGGACGGGAGTTGGGATCGCAACTTTTGCTGTGGCTTCGTGGTTTTTGTTCCCCGTCGTCGATCAACACTCATTGCGTGTTTCTTGGCTGAGTTTGCTTGTTGGCATTGGAGGTATCGCTCTCACTTTCATTTCGGGTATGCCGAGTATGACCCGAACTCGTTTTGCCACACCGACAATTGGTCGTGAACGTTTGATTGGTGAGATCGGCAAAGCAATCTCAGATATCAGTCCCGATGGGGCAGTACAGATCGGTGCAGCTCGTTGGAAAGCCCGCACTAATCGCGCCACGCCAGTGAAGGCCGGCGAGATGGCGCGCGTGGTGGCCATTGATGGCATTGTTTTGCAAGTAGAACCCGAGGCTGGTGGAGCGCGGGATTATCGCGAACGCGGTTCAAAGAAGGACGAAGTTCTCGAAGAGAAATAGTCGAGGTGGCGCAATGACTCTTTTCGAAGAAGATTTCAGCACGCCTCGTCAGATACTTCCTCGTGATGGGGAGGCTGTGTATTTTCAGACCGCCTTCAGCAACGAACAAAGTGCGCGATATCTGAGGACGCTTACTGATGAAACACCGTGGGAAGCGCGCAATATTATTTTGTTTGGCAAAGAAGTTCCTCAACCACGACTGGCTTGTTGGTATGGCGACTTGGGATATTCCTACTCGGGTATCACCCTCGAGCCGCGACAGATGACTCCGACACTTGTAGAAATTCAGCAGCAATGCGAGTTGTTAGCAAACGCAAAGTTCAACTCCGTTTTGGTCAATCTCTATCGTGACGGACAAGACTCCATGGGTCTGCATGCCGATGATGAGCGTGAACTTGGAGTTGAGCCAGTGATCGCTTCAGTGAGTATTGGCGGTGAACGCAATTTTCGCTTGCGTCATCGTGAATCTAAACAACTAGTGCAGATAACCCTCGGCTCTGGTTCCCTGCTGGTGATGAGTGGCCTATCACAACAATGTTGGATGCATGATGTACCCAAGACGAAGCGCCACGTTGAGCCACGAATTAATCTGACCTTCAGGTTGATTCATAATATTTAGAGTTACGGATATTTAGAGTTTTGGACCAGCGATACGCAGATCGCCGCGGCGTCGTGTCATGCCCCGAGCATCAAGTTCGCTGGCCAGCGGAACGGCATGTTTACGGGTGACGCCGAGGGCCTCACGAAACTGTGACATCGTAAAACCTTCGGCACTAACGGCGAGCAACTCTCGCGCTGTTTGTTGTGCTGTCTCTAATGCGGTGATGTGAAACCATTCTCCTTCGCGTTCGAACAACAAACCAGCCTTGGCGAGGCGGCGAAGTTCTGGTGGAGAAATATCAGTGGGCAGGTTCGGGGCGCAGGCTTCGCGGGCTAATCGTTCAATGATTGGATGTTCAAGTAACGCATCATGGACTCCTGCGACGCGTACACGTCCATCGGTGATGGAGAGAGTCGTCAGAGTCGATATGACAGCCCTGTGTTGTTCGGTGAATGACGCTAGGTCAACTCCATTCGGGTTTTTTGTCGCCATGACAGATTCGATGTGAGCGATAGTTTTGTCAAGTTCCTGTGGTGAGACGATCCAGTTATTGAACATGGGTTCAACGTTGATTCCCGTCAGCAGTTGCAGGTCGGCACTTGTGACCCATCCGCGTTCATTGATGACCCGTTGGACATCGCGATTTGGGGTGGCGCGAGAGGCGGGGAGCTTAGGATTGATATCAAGAATTTCTCCACCTCCCACAGTTTCTGAGCGCCCACTTTCGCGCAAGACATAGCGATCACCAGGAAGTAACGGGATAGGGCGTGATAAATGAATGCGAATGAGCCCATGCTCACCCGGAGCGATTGACTCGGGGCCGAGGACGCGCACTCGTGCAGGAATCTCATCTGAGCCGATGTGTACCGTGAAAGCACCGCGGCGCGAGACGACATGTTTGAGCGACTTCAAAACACTCAGCGAAGCATCAACTCTTGGGCTGCAGAACCATTGACCTTCTTGGATGACGACATCCCCACGCGCTAATTGCCCGTGCTCAACCCCCGCCAAATTGAGCGCAACTCGATGGCCGGGTTGCGCTTGGTTGATTGCCTGACCGAGAGTTTGGATGGCACGAATTCTCCCTTCGAGCATGAGTGGGGCGATGAGAATCGGGTCACCAACTTTCAAGCCACCGTCAGTCAAAGTTCCTGTGACGACCGTGCCACTGCCTTTGGCGGCAAACACACGGTCAATAAACAACCGTGGGCGATCATGATCGACAGATTCATCGCAACGCTCAGCCAGTTCTTCTAGGGCACGGATAAGTTGCGGGATTCCATCGCCTGTTGGAGCGCTGATTCCGATAACGGGCGCATTGTCGAGAAATGTTCCAGAGACATGGTCAGCGATATCTAGTCGGGCTAATTCAAGATCGTCAGAGTCGCAGAGATCTATTTTCGTCAGGGCGATGAGACCTTGCGTCACGCCGACCATATGCAGAATGCGGAGATGCTCTTCGGTTTGTGGTTTCCAACCTTCACGAGCGTCAACAACTAAGAGGCATCCATGAATGCCTCGCACGCCCGCCAACATGTTGGAAATAAAACGTACATGACCAGGAACATCAATAAATGACACGGTTTGGCCATTCGGTAGTTGCAGATGTGCGAAACCAAGATCAATCGTCAGACCGCGCTCTTGTTCTTCAACCCAACGATCTGGGTTGATACCCGTCAGGGTGCGGATCAGAGTTGATTTGCCGTGGTCGACGTGGCCAGCAGTAGCGATGATACGCATCTCAAAGAATTTTCTTGAAAGCCTCAGCCACTAATGCATCATCACTTGGATCAATAGTCCGCAAGTCAATGATCGTGGAGTTGTCTTTGACTCGCGCAATGATCGCTGGATTACAGTTACGCAACATCGTCAGATGATCGCCGTCAAGAGTGATGCCGATGGACTTTATGGAGATGCCGGGGGCACTGCCGGCACCTGGAAGCGAATCACAGTTGATGATGCGACCGCGTCCACACGATTGGATAATCGCTTCAGCACGTTTACCCAGTGCATCAATGCTGATGCTGGCCATACGCCAAAAAGGGATCTCACTCTGCGCTGTCCGTGCGAGGTAGGACATCATGGTGTTGTGTAATGAAGCCAACACCAGTCCACCTGGTCGCAGAGCGCGAGCCAAAGGATGTTCACTACAAGTCTTGATGAGGTCGCTACGCCCGACAATGAAACCTGATTGTGGGCCACCCAACAACTTGTCCCCACTAAATGTCACGAGGTCAGCCCCCGCCGCCAATGTTTGTCTCGCTGCGGGCTCGCCGTTCAACCAAGCCGGTGGACCATCGCTCAGCCACGGACAGGCAGCATCTAACAAACCCGAACCAATATCAGACACGACAGGTACACCCAAGGTCGCTAGTTGATCGACGGGAGTCTCTTCGACAAATCCTTCGACGCGGTAATTAGAAGGATGCACTTTAAGAATCAGGGCAACGTCGTTACTCTTGCGCTCAATGGCTTTGCGATAATCACCGAGACGAGTGCGATTGGTGGTCCCGACATCAACAAGACGTGCGCCTGATTGCTCCATCACTTCGGGCACTCGAAAGCCACCACCAATTTCTACGCTCTCACCGCGACTAACAACAACATCACGATCATGCGCCAACGCAGCTAAGACAAGCATCACGGCGGCCGCATTGTTGTTGACCACAAGGGCGGCTTGAGCGCCACAGGCGCGCGCAATGAGTTGACCGATTCCGCTTTGCCGACTTCCACGTTGTCCAGTGGAAAGATCAAACTCCAAATTTTGTGCTCGCGCAGTTTGCGTGTGTGCAACGGGAGAGCGACCGAGATTCGTATGGGCGATGACACCAGTGCCATTGATGACTGGTACCAATAGGCACTGGGCAATTCCACGGGCGATGTCCTGGGCACGTTCTGGATTTCCCTCGGCTATTGCCTGACGGGCAGCGTCAACTAAGAGCGGATGGGGTAGACCGACATGTTCGATTGATCGGGCCAGCGAATCGACGCTAGGTGGATGCTTACTCATCGTCTGTGACGCTACCTTTCGCTAGCCTCGGTGGACTGAGCGGGCGAGAAATCGTTGGCTAAGATTGCAGCGTGATTTTGTTCTTACTCTTCATCGTCGGCCCATTATGCGAGTTGTACACGATTGTCAAAATGAGCGCCGCTATCGGCTTTTTCAACACTCTGGGCGTGATGATCGTTATCGGAGCCATCGGTAGTTGGCTCGTCAAGCGCGAGGGTATGCGGGTCTGGCAAAAGTTCAATACCGCAGTTGGTCAAGGAAAAGTTCCGACAAAGGAAATCATTGACGGAGTTTTGATTTTGGGCGCTGGGGCTTTGTTGCTGACTCCTGGCTTTTTGTCAGACATCTTTGGTCTGCTGATGCTATTTCCGCCCACACGGGTGATCTTTCGTGGGTTCCTTTTGCGCCGGACTGGCAAGAAGGTTCGATTTGCGTCTCAGATTTTCCATGAATCAAGCAACGGCCCTCAGGGTTCCGGAGATTTCATTGATGGTGATGCCACGGAAATCCAAGGTGAACTGGATTAATCGCCACGTTCATCTTGCTGTGCTTCTTTGAGAAGAATTTTACGAGCCTTAGTGATCACGCGCTCGCGTCGGTTGCGCGCAGTGCGCGGTGCAATATTGAGTACGGGCGCGATTTCAACTGAATTGAAATTCAAACTAATAGCTCGCAACATGTGAATCTCGCGTGGGAGTAGACCTGCGGAGGCGAGTTCATGAAGCAATATTTCAATACCTGCACTTTCACTCACTGGATCGCTTTCCATATCCCCTTGTCGAAAGAGTCCAAACTCGAGGCCCAACATGGCGCTCGGGGAGCGATGGTCTTCTGAGCGGTGCATCTTGAGGCGGGAATCACGTACGAAGGCTTGATACTCGATGTCCATCAACAGATTGGCGGCCACGCGATGTGGGCGTCGCTCAATCGGGAAACAGCGAATCGTCACCCAGGCTGCAGAAACAATGCTGTCAAAGGCCCCCACAAGACCAGTGGGAATAGTTGGTGAGCGCCGCACTGCTGTAGCTATCAAGCCAGGAAGAATTCGTTGGAAAACGATTCTCGTGGCTAAGTCATCGGTCTGAGCAACAACGACAAGACGCGACAAGTAATCATCAAAATGTTGATCATCTCCAGTTCTGTCAAAACCACAGCGTGTCAAAATTTGGTTGAGATGTGTCACCTCGGGGCCTTCAAGATTCCATGCATTCGCCCGACGAATATTGTGTGTTTGACGAGCCATACGTTGCCATTCGGTGGCGAGTCGCGTGGCCATGGCCAAACGACCACTGCCAGCGCTATATGTGTGTGCTGTGTAGTGATGAGTCATGGTGGCTAGAGGACAATGTCTCCTTCACCGCTGACCTCACTTGCTGCTGTTGTGCAACCCGCGGTGAGAGTTGCGGTGAGAGCCAAGAGTCAGATGGCTGGCATGGAATCTCATGAACTGGTCGTGATGAGCGGTCCCGACAGTGGGGCGGTTCACGGCTTGCATCTTGGTCGTCAATCGCTGGGTCGATCCCAAGCCGCTGGGATATGCATCGACGATCCAATGATCGAGACTCACCACGCAATTATCAGTTGGGACCCACCTGAACTTCAGGTCAGTCGTCTTGGCGGAGATGTGCAGGCCTGGGATAAAAGTTTGCGTGCTGGAAACTCGCTCTGCAAAATTCGTTTGACAGTTACTATCGTTGAGGGAGCGCCTCGTATTTTTCATCGCCCGCCACCCATCGCTGAAGCAGAGGTTCATCCGCCTCATCTTGGGATTGCGCCAACCGCCCCATCTCCCGTGAGGACGCCACCTCTGAGCGCGGTGATGACGGGCTTGGTGATTGGTGTTTTGTTAGCTGTTCTCACCAAACAGATGTTGTTTGGATTATTCGCCGTCGTGACTGCCGTCGTTGCGGGGTTGACGTGGGTCTTTAGCCTTGGCACCCACCACCGTGCCATGAAGCGTTGGCAAAAAGATACGGATGATCTTCAGCAACGCTTCAACGAAGAGTGTCGCGAGTTTTTGTACTTGGGAGTGATCCGTCAGCAACGTCGACATCGGCTTTTGGGGGACTTGCTGGGTGTCGCGCAAACTGGATCCGCACAATTGTGGGAATATAAAAAAATTGATGAGGTGTGTATTGGCCGCGGTTCACGCACAATGCGCGTGACAACAGATTCCGCCCCAGTTGAGATCCACGATGTACCGATCACCACATCCCTGCGGCCTGGCGAGATTGTCGGGATATTCGGTGCTGCTGCGCAGCGTCTAGCAATCGCGATCATCATCCGACTAGCCGTTGAGGTGGGTCCATCGGACTGGGAACTCATTGCTGTTGAACCGCTGAGCGATGAGTGGGCCATGATCTCCTCTTTGGCTCATGTGCGAAAGACACCATTGGATAAACAGGATGTAGATCATGTGAGTTCGGCTAGCAAACATCGGATTTTGTTAGTCACTAACGCCGCGGTCATCGCCAGTCGCACGTGCATCGCACGCAGAATCTTGGCATTGGGTGAGACATCAATTTTAGTTGTTGCTGGCGAACGTGCTGGTTTGCCGAACATATGCACGCAAATCATTGATGCCGACATGCCAAATCTTGATGGCATGACAGCGCGAGGAGCGGCTAATGTCTCGCATGCTCTGGGAAGTTGGATTGATCCTGATTGTGATGGGAGCATGCTGCTTGAAAAAATAGACTTTGAAACTTTGCTATGCAATGGTCAGGTGACAGCAGTGGCCATTAGTCGGCGTTGGAGGGATTACGAAGCGCGCTCGATGATCGCTGTGATCGGTGCATCATCTGATGGAACAATTGCCATTGATTTTGATAGTGACGGGCCACACGCAGTAGTGGTGGGCACAACAGGATCGGGGAAGAGCGAGTTCTTACGGACCTTGATTCTTGCCCTGGCGGTTAGATCTTCACCATCTGAGTTGAATTTTGTTCTCATTGACTACAAAGGTGGAGCCGCCTTTGACGCTTGCACACATTTGCCGCATGTTGTGGGGGTGATCACCGATCTTGACACTGGTTTGGCTGAGCGAGTGTTAACAAGTCTGGAGGCTGAACTTCGTTACCGTGAGCGAAAGTTGAGGGACTTTGATAAGACGCTGCCGCGTTTGGTCGTAATCGTTGACGAATTAGCAGCGCTCGCAGTTGATGTGCCTGAGTTCATTGGATCCTTAGTGTCCATTGCGCAACGTGGTCGCAGCCTCGGCGTTCATTTGATCGTGGCCACCCAGCGACCGGGAGCGGTGTTATCGGCTGACGTCCTGGCAAACGCGAATATTCGTGTGGCCCTGCGCGTACAGTCAGTTCACGATTCGCAGGAGATTGTTGGGTCGGGTGTAGCGGCGGGTTTTACGCGAGATGTTCCGGGTAGAGCGGCGATGCGACTGGGTCCCAACGATTTATATATTTTTCAGACAGCGATGATTGCTGGGAATATCGCCGACATTGTGGAAGTCATCGTCGAGGCGAGCGAATTAACTAAGAGCGAGAAACCTCGCCGTCCATGGCTTGACCCACTTCCAGTAGTTCTGATGCGGGCAAACGTTTGCGAGAATGCTGATGAACCTAATTTTTCCCAGTTGCACATTGGCATGCTTGATGATCCGAGTTGTCAACGCCAAGTCAATTTGACTCTTGATCTCAGCCAGCATGTATTAGTCACGGGAAATTCGCGCAGCGGTAAATCATCTTGCCTGAAATTGATACGTGAGATCATTGGGACATCAGCAATGGTGTACACAATCGCCGGTACGGGTAACTCAGATTACTCAAAAAATGAAATTGATTTAGCTGACCGTGAATTGGTTCAGCGATTACTTGATCTCTGCCTCAGAAGGATTGTTGATGGTGAGAGCCACCAGCCGTCATCTACTCGAATAGCTCTATTGATTGATGATATTGATGTCTGGAGGAATCATTTCCTTGAAGACCGTCTCGGCTTGTCATTGTGGGCGATGATGCAACGAGTGATCATTGAAGGTCCCGCTCACGGCATTACTTGTGTTTTGACTATGGCGAGTGGGCAGGCATTGCCGGCGATTTTGAGTTCGCGAATTCGTCAAAAGTGGCAACTTGACGATCACCCTGGTGGGGTCATCGGCGAATACGAGGGTCGTTTGCTTCGTGGTCAGTTGTTTTTCCACACAGAAGTTGAGGCCTCTGACCAAACGTTGCGATCGCGAAAATCAAGCCTTGTGAGACATCTTGGCTCTCGCATTGCAACTGCCGAACTTCGCCAGCGCGGGGCATGGGGAGTTTTTGCCAAAGACTTCGAAGAGGTGTGTCTGCGACCATCGGCTGATCTGGCGATGTGTGTGGCGGGTCATGTGGGCAGTGGGCGAACGACGGTTCTGGAATCAATCACGTGTGCCTGGCAGGCGCAACATGCAGATGGTCGGGTATTGAGTGTGAGTGATTTTTCTGAGATGACAGTGGAACAGGTGTTTGAGATGTCCGTGACTGTGCTGCTTGTTGTTGATGATGTTGAATCGTTGAGTTCTCTGAGCGATGAATGGATGCAACAATTTTTTATGCATCAGCGTCCGAAAAAAGATATTTCTCTGCTGATTGCTGTTCCCCCGGTATTTTTACGATCTCGGGGTGATCATTGGGTGCAGCAAGTACGACGTTCTCGAACGGGCTTTCTGCTGGGTGAATGTGCCGAGCAAGATGCAGATTTATTTGGGGTCTACTCCACGAGTCCCAGCGTCTACCAACAAGGAATTGGGCGCGGTCTGTTGGTGCAAGACGGGGTCAGTCAAGGAATTGTGCAAGCAGGCTCTTCGGCGATGCCGTCATTGTCTATCGTTTGAAGATGCGCATCATTCTTCCCTCCGGCACACCAGCAGAAATCCACCGTGTTGAGGGATCCTCGCGTGGCCTTGTGGTGTTCCCTGATATTTTTGGGTTGCGTCCTTTATTCGATGATTTAGTTCGTCAACTGGCTCAAGATTGGGGGATGACGACAATCGCCGTGGAACCTTTCCCCGGTCATGTTTTTGGAACCGACGCCAATGAACGTTTCGCGCAAGTCTCTAGTCTGAGCGATGTTGACAAGATGCGTGACCTGATGGAAGCCGCAGATGCCACGCAATGTTCCTCTGTTGCAATGATTGGGTTTTGTATGGGCGGAATGTATTGCCACAAGGCAGTACAGACCCATCGCTTTAGCAAAATCGTGAGTTTCTACGGGATGATTCGCTTACCTGAAGCTTGGCGCAGCGCATGCCAAAGTGAGCCTTTGGAGTGTCTCGTTGCAGGGGATGCGTCATCCGTCTTGGCCATTATTGGTGACAAAGATACGTGGACACCGCCTGAAGATGTACAGGCTTTGGCGGAGTCTGGGGTACGTGTTCAGCGATACGCCGATGGTGAACACGGATTCGCTCACGATGTTGCACGACCCGCACATCGTGTTGCTGATGCGGCAGATGCTTTCTTATCAGCGGGCAAGTGGCTCCGCAGTTAAAACTCAGCGGGCGCGAAGTTCGAGGCGATCGCGTAACAAAATTTTGTAGCGACGCTCATGTTGTTCAATCCAGCCAAGACGGATAAAACTGCTGATGGCTTTGTTGACTCTCTCGCGAGAAGCCCCGACCATGCCGGCTAGTTCTTCTTGTGTGACTGGCAAAACGAATTCATCGGCGCCTGCAGCTAATTCAAGTAGACGCTTTGCAGTGCGTCCCGTGACATCCAGAAATACTGAGTCTGCAAGAGCCCCGTCCATCACGCGCAGGCGCTCGGCCAACATTCGCACGACGCCGCGCAAAACTTTAGGATTGTTATCAAGAAGTTCGCCCACTGGGTCATAAGGAATCTCAAGAACTTCGCTGGGCTCAATTGCCCGAGCCATGGCCGAACGAGGACCGCCGTCGAGTAATCCCATCTCACCGAATAAGTCACCAGATTCCATCAGAGCGATCATGCTCTCGCGCTTGTCAAGTTCACTGGCGATGGCGATAGCCACGCGACCGCTGATGACGATGTACATCGACTCTGCTTCTTCGCCTGCCTCAAATAGGTGATCGCCACGCGAAAGGATGCGCTTTCGACCTGCGGCAGCGATCATCGCCACCTGCTCGGAAGGTGCATCGCCAAAAAAGTCTGTACGGAGGAGGACGTCTTCGTATGTCATCAGAAGCATACGGTACTACCCTCAAGGCTGATGTCTGATGTTCAGCGTTCACTCACAGTTAATTCTCGGCTTGGTTCGGTCTGGACCGTCGTTGTCGCAGGCGGTTCAGGGCGCAGATTTGGATCAATGAAGCAGTTTGAATCGCTGGGTGACAAGCGTGTCTTGGATCATTGCGTGGATATGGCTTTGGTCTGTAGCGCAGGCGTGGTGCTGGTCGTTCCGAGTTCAGATCTTCAAGATGAGGTGGACAAGCATGCAGTCGGTGGTGCGAGATCTGAACATCGCGTTGCAGTCTGCGCAGGTGGGCCGACGCGGACTGCCAGTGTGCGCCGTGGACTTGCACTCGTGCCAGGTGACGCAGGGATCATTTTGGTTCATGATGCGGCGCGACCTTTCGCCAGCGAAAACCTCTTTCGATCGGTGATTAAAACCATTGAGGCGGGTGCTGATGGGTCAATACCTGGCTTGCCAGTTGTGGATACGGTCAAGGTGATTGAAGTAACCCATTCGCCTTTTGTCGGATTAGCAGTTCCGCATGTTGTCACTACCCCCGATCGGGCGACCCTTGTGGCCGTGCAGACGCCGCAGGCTTTTAGTGCTGACATTCTGCGCAGGGCATATCTCAATGAGATTGATGGCACCGATGATTCCTCGCTGGTGGAGGCCGTTGGCGGTACCGTCATAGTCGTGCCCGGCGAAGCGAATAATCGAAAGATCACCCATCGCCAAGATTTGTTGTGGGCCCGTGAGTTTCTTATGACAGGCCAGGCATAGACCATGAGTATTTCAGCTGTTCGTGTGGGTCAGGGTTTTGATATTCATCGTTTTAGCGATGACCCGTCGCGGGCGTTGATTTTGGGTGGCGTGCATTTTGTGGGGGAGCGTGGTCTTGAAGGCCACAGCGATGCTGATGTGATTGCCCACGCCTGTGCCGATGCTTTATTGGGTGCTGCTGGTCTCGGTGATATCGGCCAACACTTCGCCGACACTGATCCTGCATGGAAAGATATCGATTCGCTAAAAATCCTCGATCACGTAGGTGTCATGGTGCGCGCTCAAGGCTGGCTGATTGGAAATATTGATTGCAGCGTGGTGTGCGAGCAACCAAAACTGGCTCCACGACGCGATGAGATGCAGGACAAGTTGTCAAAAGCTGCTGGCACGACGGTGTCCGTCAAGGGGCGACGCGCCGAAGGTCTTGGCGCACTCGGCCGACAAGAAGGAATTGCTTGTTGGGCGGTCGCTGTACTTTTTCAAGTCGATCACAGGAGTGAAGTCTGATGGCAATTCGTAAGAGTCCAGCACCGCGCAAAAGCGCGAGCCCGCGTCCGGCAGCAAGTGGCAAAGGAAAAACGGCAGCAAAACCTGTGACACGGGCGCGACCCTCGTCAAAGGCAGTCACGGCTGGCAAAGGCAAAGTCGTGACACCTCGTGCGGTCCCAGTGAAAGGGCGCAACCCCGGTCCGTCCAGTCGCGGACCCCGAGTGGCTGATCCCCGCGGGGCGGCGCGCACAGGAGCGGTGCCGGCGGGTCCAATAAAGCCTGGCCGTGGTTCGGGTCGCGGCACTGGTCGTGCGACTGGTGATAAGGATGACGATCTCGGCGGTACCCAAGTTGAAGGTCGTCAGGCTGTGCGCGAATTATTGATTGCTGGTCGTCGCCGTTGTTTTGAAGTGTGGATCGCTGGCGACATGGACGCCAACGAAGTGATTGATGACATCAAGCAGTTAGCGCGTGCTAATCGTGTGCCAGTCGTTGAAGTCAGTCGTAAAAAACTGGAATACACCGCCCGCAGTGAAGCGCCTCAAGGCGTTTTAGCCCATGCTGAAGCACTTCCATCGGTGCCCATCGAAGCGATGTTGCGCCGTCGTCCTGGGAAGTCTCCATTCTTGGTGGCTGTTGATGGCGTGACGGATCCAGGAAACTTAGGAGCCTTGTTACGTTGCTGCGACGGGGCTGGCGTAGACGGAGTGATCTTGCCGCGCCATCGCAGTGTGCACATCACGCCGACGGTGGCTAAGGCCGCAGTCGGGGCAATTGAATATGTACCTCTGTCAGTCGTGGGAGGGTTGCCAACAGCTCTCACTCGTATGCGGGAACTGGGTATTTGGGTCGTGGGTCTTGACGACGCTGCTGATAAGTCGCTGTTTGAACTCGGGGATTTGGCCGCAGAGGGGATCTGCTTGGTTGTCGGTGCCGAAGGCGCTGGCCTCTCGCGCTTAGTGCGCGAGCGCTGCGACCTGATCGTCAGCATCCCGATGAAAGGTCGGCTGAGTTCTCTGAATGTTTCGGTGGCAGCCTCACTGGCGACCTATGAAGTCGCCCGTCATCGTCGCTAACCTGTCAAGGTCTCACAAGTGAGGCACGCCGGGTTAGCTCAGTGGTAGAGCAACCGCCTTGTAAGCGGTTGGTCGTGGGTTCAATCCCCACACCCGGCTCCAAACATCGTTACATCAGGAGTTCGCGAACTCGGGCGACAAGAATTTCAAATGCGGCATCGTTGTGTCCACCTTCGGGAAAAATGACATCAGCGAAGCGCTTGCTCGGTTCAATGAATTGCTCGTGACTCGGTCGGACTGTCAATAGATACTGATTGATCACGCTGTCGTACGTGCGGCCACGATCTAAGACATCGCGACGCAAGCGACGCGTCAGGCGAATATCGGCGGGGGTGTCGACATAAATTTTGAGATCAAAGAGGGCTCGTAAGCGGGGTTCGATGAGCGCCAAAATCCCTTCAAAGACAACAATTCGCGAGGGCGTGATCTTTTCAACTTCAGTCGACCGGTTGTGATCGGCATAATCGTAAATTGGAACATTGACCGACTCTCCGGCAATTAAAAGTTGCAATTGGTGGGTCATCAGGTCCCAATCAAAAGCATCGGGATGGTCGTAATTGGCAGTAGCTCTGACATCAAAAGGTTGATCGGTGCGCTCAATGTAATAAGCGTCTTGGCGTATGAGAGCCAGTTTTTCTGTGCCTATGACTTCAACAAGTCTTTCTGCCACCGTCGTTTTGCCCGAGCAGGTTCCGCCCGCAACGCCTATGACAAAAGGCTTTGAGACGTTTTCCCTGCTCATACGGTCTTCAGAATAGTCGCCTTGGACTCTTAGAGCACTCTCTTGGGCTTCAGCCTGTTTTTTATGGTGCTTGTATTGGGGCACCTCCAACGGGCAGGCTTAGACCATGTCGTTAACAGAACGTGAACAAGCCATCCTCGATTTTGAGCGGTCTTGGTGGACCCAAGACGGCGTCAAGGACCTCATGTTGCGGGAACGGTTTCTCTGTTCCGCAGACGATTATTACAACGAATTGAACAGGCTGCTAGATACTGACGAAGCATTGGCGTACGATCCTCTTGTTGTTCGTCGTCTGCAGAGGGCGCGCGAACGACGTCGTCGTATGCGTCTAGATGGCGCCGCGGAATCTGGAGGATTGCAGGCATGAACATTCAAGACGGATCATCTCAAGAACGAGGTTCCTCAAATGCGGGTAATGCTGTCAGTGTTTCCACCACCGTCAGTGTCGTCGTGGCGGCAATCGCTGTGCTCCTCGGGTTTTTGATACTGCGTGATATCAACCGTGATACATCGGACTCAGCGGCTAATCCAGCGGGAACGACGCTGGCACCGGGAGATTCATCTGCACCAACATTGCCAGTTGCGACGACCCTTCCTACACGTACCGGTTTTAAAATCTTGGTGGCTAACGCATCGGGCATTACGGGTTCGGCTGGACAAATGTCAACCGCTCTGCAGTCAGAAAATTTCATTGTCACCCAACCGATTAACGCCGACGCAACTATTGGTAAGCAAAGCGTGACGATTGTTTATTATGTCGCTGGGTATGAAGGTGGTGCCGCTGCGGTGGCCGACATTTTGGGCGGCGTACAGATTCAACCAGTAGCGACACCTGCACCTGTTGAAGGCGGATCGTTGGGAGAAGCGCAAGTTTTGGTTTTGCTTGGAACTGATCTCGCTGGCAAGTTGTTGCCGGGAGCGTTGCCTGGTTCAACAACCGAGACAACAACGACAACTATTGCTGGCTGATTAGTTCACCACATAGTTCCGTAGTAGTTCCAAAGTTGCATGCTCAATGCACCACAACGGTTCATTTATGGCTTTTTCACGACCGTAGATTTCGCTGATTGCGAGCAATGGATTCGGGCGTATTAATGCATCGTCCGTGATCAGTTCAAAATCTATTGAGCCCACGATGGCGGCAACGGGTTTGTTGAAATGATGAGCCATATCAATGACTCCGCCAACTACCTTGCCGTCATAACTGGTGTGATCAATTTGGCCCTCACCCGTAATCACGAGATCTGCCTGTGCCACTCGATCATGCAGATTTGCCTCATCGGCGACCATCTCAAATCCGGGAATTAATTTTCCGCCGAGAGCGACCAAAGCTCCCGCCAGTCCGCCTGCTGCTCCTGCTCCTTCGATCTTTGAGACATCAACACCGTAATTTTCTTGGTACATCTGCACCAATCGCTCAAGCCTTCCTGTGAGCAAACGTACTTGGCTCACTGTGGCTCCTTTTTGCGGACCGAAAACAACTGCTGCGTCAACAAATTGAGTTGTCACATCACAGGCGATCAAAAAGTCAACTGCTTTCAATCGTGCCGGCGAGCGAATGGCGCGAATCGCTCCCAGCCCGCCGTCGGTTGTGGCCGAACCGCCGAGACACACGATGATGCGACGAGCACCGAGGTCAAGTGCTTTGTCGATCAGTTCTCCCGTTCCAGTTGTGGAGGCTGCTACCGCATCATTATGTTGAGCATCGCCAACGATAGAGAGTCCGGATGCTCGCGCCATTTCGATGACAGCAGTGTCTCCTTGAAATCTCCACTGAGCTTTGACAGGTTTGCCAAGTGGTCCGGTGACAACGGATTCACGGTTGGGGCCACCGAGGACATCCAAGGTTCCCTCACCACCATCAGCGAGGGCTACTTCGTCGCATTCAATTCCAAGTTCCCAGCAGGCATGGCCGATGGAGCGCGCCACATCTTTGGCACTTGCGGTTCCCTTAAATTTGTCTGCAGCGGCCAGAACTCGCACAGAAGCAGTCTGTCGCCTCTGTGACAGGGTTGCGGAATTATCAGTTGGGATATTCCTGACTTAATCGGTAGGGTTTGAGATATGTCCGTCACTGTGCGTATTCCAACTACTCTTCGACCACTTTCGGGTGGGGTCTCGACTGTGTCCGTTGAGGGCGCAACCCTTGGCGAGGTGTTGGCCAATCTTGAGGCTGTTCACCCCGGATTCAAAGATCGTTTGTTTGACGACAATGGCGGCTTGCGTCGCTTTGTGAATCTTTTTGTGGCAGATGATGACGTGCGTTACCTGCAGGGTTTGGAGACTCCGGTGCCCGCAGGTGAAACCGTGAGCATCATTCCTGCTGTCGCTGGCGGCTGAAACGGCGCTTAGGCCGGGAGAAGTTCTAAGAACTCGCGGCGAAGTTTTGGTCCGATAGAAACTTCTGCTGGACGATTTGCGCGGTCTTGCCAGATCGCCAGAACTCGATTCATGACCTCGGTATCTTTCATCATCGCGTCAGGTGCAGTGAGAAGATTGAAGTTGCGGATGAAGGCGCGAAAAACAACTGGGTCGTAACGCAATGCTGGCAACAGTCCTTCGCGCAATACCGAACGCATAAATGTTTTTGCATCGTCAGCTTCAACGTCTGGATCTTCACCATTCAACAGAGATGCTGAGACGCGTCGTGCTTCGGCATCTTGTTCAACAGTTGATCGATACCACGGGATGATTTCTCGTTGCAGCACTGCGTCATACTCAACTGCCAAGTCAAAGAGATTGTCGCTGTGTGCGGCGATGGCTTGAGTCATCAGATGTGCGCCCCAGTAACCAGTTGAGCATCCCCGTCCGTAGAGCGGGTTGGTGCAGATCACGGCATCTCCCACAGGCAACATCCCCAACACCAGTGGCATGCCGTCGACGACATAATGGCGTTGACGATTCAACAAGCCGGCCATGGTGTACACCTCATCAGATAACGCCGTGGCGCGACCATCGAGATACGGAGCAGTGGCCACAAGTTTGCGGGCCGCTTCGTCAAAGACTGAAGGATCAGACAATTTCGAGCGCAACTCGTTATCGGCGGTGGGTGTCGCAAGTGTGATGGAAAAAGTGTTGTTATCTCCGACGAACACTCCGTATTTGATATAGCCGAGATCTCCACCGATCGGACCACTGCGTGGGGGATACACGGCATCTGGATTCAAGCGATAAAAACGCGAGGCGTAAACGATGCCCGTTTCTTCAACTTCTTCTAGAACGGGTCCCGCTCCGATGTCGTTCAGCCAATCGGGTAGAGACGAACGGCGACCACCGGCTACGACCACAAGATCGCCAGCGAGAGTGGTGCCGTTTTCCAAAGTGACGCCAGTGATTTGTTTGCGGCCTGAAACATCATCGATCATGTGGGTGAAACCATTGACCCCAACACCAGTCTTGAAGATGACGCGACCTTCATCAAGCACGACGCGGCGCAGGACCCACTCAAAGGTTGTGCGTCGGCATGTGAGCATGCTCAATTCGGCATCCTCGGCTTCAGGCACAAAGCCAACCATCGTTGAGGGGAGATCCTCACCAAACTTGATTTCGGTTGCTCCCGCCTCAAACAATTTCTCGAGAACATCGGGTTCGTTCTGTCGGAGCAGAGAAACCAGACGGGCTAAAAAGGCGTGGCTATGGCGAACCTGTGGTGCCCCACGCCTATCCCAATCGAAGGCATCGTCAGCATTCTCAGGCATCGGAGTGTCGTCTCGCTCCAAAACCGTGACTTGATGGCCTACTCGGCTCAATTTGAGGGCTGTGGATAAACCAGCAACCCCACCTCCGACGACGACAACATGCATACCGCAGGATAAACCGAGGAAGCGTTTGATACCTCACCAGCCACGGATTACCTGAGCGGAAGAGCAATTTAAGGGGTCAAAGTCGGGTGTTCGGTTGTCGCATTAGCACTCACCCCCGTAGAGTGCTAGCACTTGTTCGGAGTGAGTGCGAGCGAGTCCAAATTTATTATCAGTAACCCAAACGCCCCTCAAGGAGATCCACATGGCGAAGTTGATTGCATTCGATGAGCAGGCCCGCAGAGGTCTAGAAGCTGGTATGAACAAGCTTGCTGACGCAGTGCGCGTCACGCTTGGACCAAAAGGTCGCAACGTTGTTTTGGAAAAGAAGTGGGGCGCCCCCACGATCACCAATGACGGCGTATCCATCGCCAAAGAAATTGATCTCGAGGATCCGTATGAGAAGATCGGCGCCGAACTAGTCAAAGAAGTCGCCAAGAAAACCGATGACGTAGCCGGTGACGGCACGACGACAGCCACGGTGTTGGCTTGGGCAATGGTGCGCGAAGGTTTGCGCAACGTCGCTGCTGGCGCCAATCCAATGAGCCTCAAGAAGGGCATCGAAGCCGCCGTTGTGGCTGCTTTGGCTTCCATCAAACAACTCTCTAAAGAAGTTGACAATAAAGAGCAGATCGCCCAGGTTGCTTCAATTTCAGCTGCTGATACTGAAATCGGCACGATGATTTCTGACGCCATTGACAAGGTTGGCAAAGACGGAGTGATCACCGTCGAAGAAAGCCAGACCTTCGGTATGGAAATGGATCTTGTTGAAGGAATGCGTTTCGACAAGGGCTATATCTCGCCCTACTTCGTGACTGACCCTGAGCGGATGGAAGTTGTTTTTGAAGACCCGTACATCTTGTTGGTGTCTTCGAAGATCTCTACCGTCCGTGACATGTTGCCAATCTTGGAAAAGGTCATGCAGACAGGTCGTCCTTTGGTGATCATCGCCGAAGATGTTGACGGAGAAGGACTTGCCACATTGGTGGTTAACAAGATCCGTGGCACCTTCAAGTCAGTCGCTGTCAAGGCTCCTGGTTTTGGTGAGCGCCGCAAGGCCATGCTGCAAGACATTGCCATCCTCACCGGTGGTCAGGTCATCAGCGAAGAAGTTGGCTTGAAGTTGGAAACCGCAACCCTTGATCTTTTGGGTAAAGCCAAAAAGATGATCATCACCAAAGACGAGACCACATTGGTTGAAGGTGCTGGCGATGATGGCGACATTAAGGGTCGCATCAATCAGATCAAGGCTGAAATTGAAAACACTGATTCTGATTATGACCGTGAAAAACTGCAAGAGCGGCTTGCCAAGTTGTCCGGTGGCGTTGCTGTCCTCAAGGTTGGTGCAGCCACTGAAGTCGAGTTGAAAGAAAAGAAGCACCGCATTGAAGACGCAGTCAGCACCACTAAGGCTGCGATTGAAGAAGGCGTCGTACCTGGCGGCGGAGTTGCTTTGCTTCGTTCACAGGCTGCTGTGCTTGCATGTGCTGCGTCACTTTCGGGTGATGAAGCCACTGGCGCTCGACTGGTTGCCAAGGCTCTTGAAGCTCCTCTCAAGCAGATCGCTGAGAACGCTGGTATGGAGGGTGGAGTAGTCGTTGAGCGAGTTCGCAACCTGACTGGTTCAAACGGCCTCAATGCTGCGACTGGCGAATATGTTGACCTCGTCGCAATTGGCGTCATTGATGCTGCCAAGGTAACTCGTTCAGCACTGCAGAACGCTGCATCGATTGCTGCGTTGTTCCTCACGACTGAGTGCGTCATTGCTGACAAGCCTGAAAAGGATGACCACGCCGCTCACGGCGGTGGCATGGAAGATTACTAATCCATCCCAAAAAGTAAATCAAATGAATCAAGTAGTTGCTCAGAGCCCCAAGGAAACTTGGGGCTCTGTCGCGCTCGTGACATGTACCGAGGCACTTGGTTTTGATTATGACATGCAACTACTGCTCGAGGCTGTCACCGCTCAAGGTCTTTTGGTTCGCGAAGTGTCTTGGGATGACGGGACGATTGATTGGTCGTCATTTGATCTTGTTGTGATTCGTAGTACCTGGGATTATCACCGTCGCTATGAGCAGTTCATGAAATGGGTGAGTGATGTTTCTTCAGTGACTACATTGCGTAACGCGCAAGAAGTGATTCGTTGGAATACAGACAAGCACTACTTGAGCGAGATTGAAAAATCTGGCTTGCCCGTCGTACCGACTGCTTTTGCCACCTCAACTACTGACAATTGGTTGGCTGAGTTGGCGAGGCTGATACTTCTTGGTGATGTCGTCGTCAAACCGACGATCAGTGCGGGGAGCAATGACACTGAACGACATTCTTCAATTGAATCTGCCTCAGTTCACATTTCTAGTTTGCTGAGCGCCGGGCGAGCCGTGATGTTGCAGCCTTACCTGATTGGTATTGAGAGCGAAGATGAAACTGGTCTGGTTTTTCTTGATGGCGTCTATTCGCACGCATTTGCCAAGGGAGCGTTGCTGGCCGCAGAAAAAAATATGTCCGGTGGCCTCTACGCCGAAGAGCGTATTGCCTCGCGTGAAGCCACAAGCGAGCAACTACTCATTGGGGAAAGAACAATCAACTGGTTGACTCAGCGCTTCGGAAAATTGTTGTATGCCCGTGTTGATCTTGTTCCAGGTTCTGCTGGGCCGACGATTATGGAAATTGAACTCACCGAACCGTCGCTGTATTTGGCGTTGCATCCAGCTGCAGCCGAACAATTAGCAAAGAACATATCCCGCGAGATGTCCACGGGCCATCGTTCGTAAAGAAAAGTCCTCGAGGCATTGGAGATCGCCTGCCTTGCGTGCGCCGATCAGTTGCTACGAACCGTAGTCTTTGCCCTGTGGCTCGCAAACGCACTGACCAAATACTTGTCGTCAAGATTGGTAAAGATGCACAGCGTCGCGCTCCTGATGATTTAGTCGTTGAAGAGCCGATGTCCATTCAGTTAGATGGCCATTTAGTGGCGACCACGATGCGCACGCCTGGTCACGATTATGAATTAGCCGTTGGATTTTGCCACGCCGACGGTCTGTTGGCGGGGGCACCAATACTCACCGTGCGTTACTGCGCTAACGGGTCGGCCGTTGAGAGCGAGTTCAACATCGTGACTGTGGAGACTGGTGGTTTGGCACCTGTCCCAACACCACGATTGGGAACGACATCATCAAGTTGTGGTCTATGTGGTTCACAATCGCTCGATGAATTGACTGATCGCTTGTCTCCATTGACGGGCGACTCATTGGTTGTCTTTGAACCAGAATTGATTTTGCAAATTCCACAGCGTGTGCAATCTGCACAGCAATTATTTGCGTTGACTGGGGCCGTGCATGCCGCTGCGACTTTTGACAGTGAGGGAAATGTTCTTCTCGTTCGAGAGGATGTTGGGCGCCATAACGCGGTGGACAAGGTGGTCGGCAAACTTTTGCTTGATGGCCAGATTCCCGCTCACTCGCTTGGGCTTTTTGTTTCCGGCCGAGCCAGTTTTGAGATGGTTCAGAAAGCATGGGCGGCTGGCTTTGGAACCTTGGTCTCGGTGAGTGCGCCGACCTCGCTCGCCGTGCAGACCGCTCGTCGTGCCGGCATCTCGTTATATGGCTTTGTGCGAGATGGCTCAGCTGTCCGCTATAGCCCCGCCTGACATCGCAGGTAGGGTTTTGTCTATGAGTGATCACGCCCAAGCCCCCGTACCCGGCCCCGCCGAAGATGGCTCCATGAGCCCCAGTGTTGGATTGTGCGTGATCCACCTTTTCGTGAAGCCGACACCAATGTTTGACGCCGAGGATTTAATTGCCGCGGTGAAGCAAGCGCAGGCGGATGGTCTGCAGGTCATCTGTGTCTCAATGCTCGGCCATAAAGCCGATGCGGCGATCATGGCCTTGACTAAGGATTGGCGTTTACTGCGCAAGTTGCAAACGGCCGTCCAAAATGCGGGACTTGATGTCGTTGATAGTTATGTGTCGATGACTGAAGTGAGTGAATACGCCGCGGGTATGCCGGAGGCGATGCTGGCTCCACGCCTCTACCCGCAACTTCCGCCCGAAGGAAAATTGGCTTGGTGTTTTTACCCAATGAGCAAGAGTCGCGTTCAGGATGCGAACTGGTTTACTTTGCCCTTTGAGCGTCGCAAGGAATTGATGCACGAACATGGCACGAGTGGACGAAAGTTCGCAGGACGCATTGTCCAATTGATTACGGGTTCGGCGGGTGTGGACGATTTTGAATGGGGCGTGACTTTATTTGCCAATCGGCCCGATGATCTCAAAGAAGTTGTCTACACAATGCGCTTTGATGAGGCATCGGCTGTTTATGCCGAATTCGGAACCTTCTATGTCGGGACCGTGACTGAGGTCGACGAATTAGCCAGCCTTTTATAGATCAGCGCTTCGTTACGGAGCACTCATGACGTCGAGCGGACCTTTGTAGGCGCTGAGACCATTGTTGCCAAAACTAAATGTGAGAAATGACGCCCGTGAAGGATCGCCATTTGGATCAAGATCAAGTTGCCCAGTTGATCCGTTGTAGTCAATGTTGAGTTTGGCTTTGAGGAGAGCGAGACATGTGGGGAAATCTCCGCACCCTGACCCTCCACGACTCGTGACGATGACCTGGGACATGATCGCGATGGCGTTGTCGCTTCCTGCAGCAATTGATCCCAGAGTCAAGAGATTGACGCAATCAACAATTGCTGCTGAGAATGCGATGTGTTCTGCTGAAGTTTCTCCCGCACCCGCAAAGGCATTAGCCGCCACGCCAATGATGTTGCGGCGAATTGATGAATTGAGATTCTCGTTTGTCGAGAGATCGGCAGCGGAGAGAGGATCATTGACGACGATCTGATGTGTTGAATTGGCCATCACCAAGCTGTTGAGGAAGCGTGCTCCACTTTCGCTATCACCTATCAAGGTGATGACTCCCTTGGATTGAGCAGAGAGTTCTTCAGCCAAAGATGAGTAGTCACTGTCAGCAGGAGCAAACGCCGATTCAAGGGTCACTGAAATACCTTGAACGAGCAGTGCTCGGCGAAGTTCAACAACAAAGTCACGACCATATGAGTCATCGGGGTAGGCAATGCTTGTTTCATTGATTCCGGTCTGTGCGACTAACTGTGCCATGGCCTGAGTGAGAAGGCCTTCAGAGGGAGTCGTGCGGATAAATAGGCCTTCATCGGGAAATGAAGCCAGAGAAATAGCCGTAGCGCTAGGTGAGCAGGTGCCGATCTTGCTCTCCATCAGTCGCGGTAAAACGGAAAGCGTTGTTGGGGAAGAAAATGGTCCAATCAAGACATCGATACCGTCATTGGCGAGAAAGTTATCGATAGAAGTCAGCGCTGAGGCGGCATCTGCGCCTTCATCTCGCACGATTATTTCGACATCCTGTCCCATCACGCCCCCGTTGGCATTGACAAGATCAATCGCTGCTTGAGCAATGGCAATCAGCGGTTCACCAATCGTTGCTCCTGGGCCAGACTGCGGTATGAGTAAACCAATGCGCAGAATCCCATCTGAAGTTTGGGGAGCAACCGAGGTCGCTAGATCAGGAACACTGTCTGGGGCGGGAACAGATGATGATCCACTGCACGCAGCGACCAGAAGCATGATGCCAGTCAATGTCACGGCGGTCAGAGAACGTGGTGCCAATAAAGCCATACTCAGAACTCTACGACTCGGTCAGGGTTGATAGAGGTTGCCTGGACGTTCAGGGAGGCGGTGGTGAGGTGGGCAACTCGCTGGCATGTTGGACCTGTTCGGCCATCAGTTCTTGTTCGTAGCGTTCAAGTGTCCCAAGGGCGATAGCCGAAGCGAGTTCGATACGAAATTGCACTTCTGAAGCCGGCCCATCGCCGTAGCCGAGACCGGCTGGCTTACCGCTCGTTGTCATTGCAAAAATCGTGATGCCTCCCGGTAAATGTGAGCAGCCCATCATTTTGTCAAAACGCCACTCATGGGCACGTTTACTGCCAGCGAACATGATGCGTGTATTCGTGATCAAAGCGTGGCCATCATCAGTTCGGTTGATCGATTCTGCGCCTTGAGTGATTTTTCCAGCGGAGCGTCCCGTATTCAAGCGCACTCGTCCGAAAATCGGAAATGAGACACCCCCGTATCCACCGCTGTATTGCGTGGGGGCTTTGACATTTTCTAAATATGCAACGCCCTGCAGATAGGCGATCGGGAACTCCCCGCTTTTAAGCATGAAACCGTAGTCATTGGTGTCCACAAACTGCTCGTGAATTCTGCCATGACGACAGTCGTCAACGACCTTCAGCATCACTTCTAGGGCATCCGAATTCTTCTGCCATTCGGCCAGTGCTGCGGCTGACTTGGTCGCAGCAGCCTGAGCAACCTTGAGTTGAGCTTTTTTCTTCCGTTCAGCAAAGAATCCCATACATCTCACCATAGACCCACGGTGTGACAACCTGTATCCGCTTGGTGGGAAGTGCTGAAAACCCTGCTTACATAAGGGTGTGGACGATTATTCAGCGCGGCTGTTGCAGGTCACAAAAGAAGTCGTGGATAATTGGACCCTGCGCCTTTTACAAGGCACGGTGATCGCTCGAGGTTCAGCACGGCCATTGACATCTGAGATGTGTGATGAAGTGACGACCTCGGTACGACAGGACGTGACAGTGAGTTTGAGTGAGTTACTGAAAACGGATGTTCTTGCGCAGCGAGTCAATCCATTGACTATCTTTCGTTCTGCCACGCAACCAATAACCGATGCCCTGTTGGCGATCGGTGTGCCATCAGTTCAACGAGATGAATTTAACGTGCGCTCATTTCCACTTGACGTGTTTGCTCTATGCCCAGCGACTTGGGGCGATATAGATGAGCGATTGATTGAGCCTGGCCTTGAGTGGGGCGCCTTCAAGGCTGCCAGCGTGATCACGCATCACAAAACTGTGTGACCAGCGACTCAAACCTGTGCCCAATGTGTTACGGAGTGACAAGACATTTGGCCGAGGATCAGGTTGAGTGAGAGTGTGCGAAGTGATCAGCGGCAGTCATGGAGAAAAGTAGCCACGGTGCTTTCCGTGGTTTTATTTCTGAGCGTCGTTGCATCATGTCAGATCACTAATCCAAAGTCGTTTGAACGGCTGCAACTGTCGCAGATACCCACATCTCAGCCGTCATTTTCTTTGTCCTATGGAACAGATAGGCAGCAGAGTCTTGACGTCTATACGCCTTACGGTTGGAACAAAAATGACTCGCGTCCCGTGATTGTTCATGTCCACGGTGGCGGTTGGAATGGCGGTCAGCGGGCGGATGTTTCGGCGTCAATGAAAACTCAACTACTACGGGGTTGGGTAGTCATTTCGGTGGATTACCGCTTGGCCCCGAGGGTGAGTTTTCCCGAACCGATTCGTGATATCGACCGAGCAATTCGTTTCGTGAGATCGCAGGCTGCAAACTTGGGCATTGATCCCAAGCAGTTGATCCTCAGCGGGCATTCTGCAGGTGGGCACTTGGCGATGATGCAAGCCATGGGTAATGCGCAAGCAGTTTTTGTTTCACCTAACCTTCCGCCAGAGTTAGCCGCACAATCCAGTCGTCCGAGCGGAGTTGTGGCTCTTGGCGCTCCTATGGATCTCAACGCTTGGGCCATGGATGGCTGGGAAGCGATTCCCAATCTGCTCAATCTTTTTCTCAATTGCCCATCAAAGAAAACCACGACGATGAACTGTTCAAGCGAGCGTTTAGCGACCGGATCGGTGAATGATCTCATTGACCCAAGTGACCCACCCATGTATTTGGGTCATGGTGTTGACGACCCAATTGTCGGTGTCGAACAGGTCTTTATCATCTCCAACCTCGCCATTGACCAAGATATGGCGAGCAAAGTAAAGGTTGATGTTGTGGACTCGGGACCCAAAGATGCCCGCCAGCATTTCCCAGATATGGGGCTCAATCTGAATGCCCTGAACAGCTTTTTGGACTTAGCAATCACTGGACAGATGGGCTAACTGCTCCTGCGTCAGACAGAATGTAGGTATGCAGCGCCGTCAGCAAATACTCGCCGACTCGAATTTGCGTGGAGTTCGACTGACTCGGTCTCTCTGTCAAGCCACCGATGAGTGGTTGCAATCGGTTTGGCAGTCGGCCAACGAAGCGGTGACAATTTCCAAGCGAGCGGCCTTAGTCGCCGTTGGTGGTTACGGCCGGGGGGAACTGGCCCCGTTTAGCGATCTTGATGTGATGTTGATTCACGACGGCGCGAAAAATATTGATGACTTGGCAGCCATGATTTGGTATCCGATCTGGGACTCAGGAATCAAATTGGGACACTCCGTGTGCACGGTCAAGCAAGCAGTCGAATTAGCCAAGTCTGAACTTGATGCGGCGACTGCGCTACTGAGTGTTCGTTGTCTAGCTGGCGACTCAACCCTTGCTGATGAACTTAGCGCTGAGGGTATCAAAGCATGGAAAGCAAGTTCATCGGTGCGACTTCCAGAGTTAATGCGGCGCGTGCGCGAACGGCAACTCGAACATGGCGAGGTCGCTTTCTTGTTAGAGCCAAATCTTAAAGAAGGGTACGGAGGGTTACGCGATATCCACGCCCTCACATGGGCGCAAGCAGCGGGCGTCTCAATCACACCTGCAGATCGTGACACGCTTGACGCGGGTCGTGATGTCTTGATGGCCGTACGCGTGGCATTGCATCGTCAGATGGGACGCGCAGTGGAAGTGATGCATCTCGAAGACCAAGACGCGGTGGCACCATTATGCGGATATCGCAATGCGGATGATCTCGTGGCAGCATTATCAAACGCAGCTCGTGCTGTTGCATGGGTGGGTGATGAAGTATGGGCCCGCATAGCTTCTGCTAAAGCAAAGTCAATCCCCGATCAACACCTTGCGCCAGGTGTCATTTTGCATGATGGAGAGATTCACCTCGATGAAACCGTGGACCCCTCAAGCGATCCGACACTTCTATTACGTGTAGCTGCTGCAGCAGCGAGACACAAAACGCGCATTGATCGACCGACTTTGGATCGTCTTGCAGAGTTTTCGGCGCCTATGCCATCTCCATGGCCCGTTGGGGCGATTGATGACTTTGTTGGGCTTTTATTGACTGGTCACGATGCGATTCCAGTTTTGGAAGCCCTTGATCAACGTGGGCTGTGGGTCAAAGTACTTCCCGAGTGGGCACCTAACCGGAGTAAACCGCAACGCAACGCATATCACCGCTTCACTGTTGATCGCCATTTGTGGGAGGCCACTGCCAATGCTGCTAGTTGGGCTGATCGTGTGGCGCGGCCCGACTTGTTAGTACTCGGCGCTCTCTTTCACGACATCGGCAAGGGATACCCTGGCGATCACACTGAAGTTGGTGTCGTGATGGTTGAGCGAATGGGTCCGCGTCTTGGGTTGAACAGTGATGACACGGAGATTTTGTGTTCAATGGTAAAAAATCATTTGTTGTTACCTGATGTCGCAACACGTCGTGATCTTGCTGACAGCGCCACGATCATGATGGTCGCCGAGGAAGTGAAAACTTCATTGGTGCTTGACTTGCTTCATGGTTTGACCGAAGCCGACAGTCTGGCGACAGGAACTTCGGCGTGGGGATCTTGGAAAGCTGAACTAGTCAATGATTTAGTGCGACGCGTACACCTGGTACTTGGTGGTGCTGGTGTTGAAGATGCGCAATGGCGTTTATTCCCCGATGCAGAAGTTCTTGAAATGATGGCTGGTGGTGTTGTGACCTTCGGTGTCTCTGATGATTCGGTGACGGTTGTCAGTCCTGACCGTCCCGGAACATTTAGTCGAGTGGCTGGAGTTTTGGCACTTCATGGTCTCAGCGTTTTGGGTGCACAGGCACATTCTGATGAACAAGGTATGGCTGCTTCGCAATTTCGAGTTGTTGTGCCGGCGCACGGCCCCATTGAGTGGGCGCCAGTGATCACAAATCTCACGCGAGCCTTGAATGGTGAATTGGCTCTTGAGTCGCGTCTTGCCGAACGTGCCAAAACATATCGGCGAAAACGTCGTTCTGCGGGAGAATTGGCTCCAGCACGGGTCACATTTTTTGATGAAGCTTCCTCTAATGCAACCGTCATTGAGGTACGTGCTCCCGACCAGCACGGTATTTTGCATCGTGTCACTAAAGCCATGGCCGATGTCGGTCTAGATATTCGACATGCCACCGTGCAGACTATTGGTGACGAAGTAGTTGATGCTTTTTATGTGCGGACTGCTTCGGGCGCAAAACTCACTGATCAATTTCATCGTCAAGAAGTTGAACGAGCAATTCTTTTCACTTTGTCAGTTTGATGCGATAGTTTCTTGACATGAGTGATGCCAATCCATCCGACTTCACACGTGATTTAGTCCGCTGGAGTGAAGCCCTCGCGGGTATCGCTCGCACTGGTATTGGCTTCACACAAAATTTGTATGAGCGTGAACGTTACGAAGAAGTTCTTCACGTGGCCGCTGATATCAAAGCCGCCGCCGATGAGGCCCTTGAGGTTCGTCGTGAACAGGATCACTTTGTGCAGGAGTGGATGGAGTCGGTTGGTGAGGGAGTACCAGGTTACGTCACTCCGAAAATCGCAGTTGGGGCGATTGTTGGAAATGATGCCGGTGAAATTTTGTTAGTCCGTCGTCCAGATTCGGGAGTTTGGCTCTACCCAACCGGCTGGGCTGATGTGGGTTACTCGGCGAGTGAAGTGGCGATGAAAGAAGTGCATGAAGAAACTGGCATTGAGTGTGAACCAGCGCAGTTGCTCGGCGTTGTGGATGGTCAGCGAATGGGCTTCAGTCGGTTTGGAATGTACATGCTGTTATTTCACTGCCGTCCCGTTGGGGGTTCATTGCAAGGTCATCCGCTGGAGACGAGTGGTGTTGGATGGTTCGCTGCTGATGCACTGCCAGACCCAACTGCCGGAGCAGATTGGTGGGGACCGATGGCATTTGCAGCAATCAACGGTCAATCGGGTGTCGCTAGTTTTGACGCGCCACGCGATCCCGTGTGGCGAAAAACTTGATCTAGTCCTCAGACTGACTGCGTAAGAAGCGTTCAACTTCTTCCATCAAAGCATCGCTATCAACCGGCTCGTCGGGGAGCGGACCGCTCATCGGTGGAGCATCGTCCATACCATCAAAGCGCAACTGATCCGGGGAAACACCGAAGAGGGTGTCATCGTCATCGTCGTATTCATCTTCATCTTCGTCGTAATCATCGTCATCGCCAGAATTTTCCAAACGTTCGATATAACGGCTCATTGATGGATCACTACTAATGATCTCGTCAATTTGCTCTTCATAAACTTCAGATTGAGCGTCGAGTTTCATCGTCGGTGAGTCGCAGCCGACAATTTCTGCCAAGCGTTCAATCAAGGCTGCTGCGGCCTTGGGTGATGGCACTTGAGCGGCATAGGCGGGCACAGCTGCCCAGAGTGAAGCCGTTGAAAAGCCTGCTGCATGTGCTGCATCGTTGAGAACACCAACGATGCCCGTCGGTCCTTCGTAACGACTGCGTTGTAAATCGTGAAGGTCAATCAAGTTTTGATCAGTTGCGGTACCAAGAACTTGAGTGCTACGTCGATGAGGTACATCGGCGAGGAGAGCACCAAGGGAAACAAATGACGATGCCTTGTATTCCTCGGCGACACCAATGATTTGCTGACAGAACAATTTCCATCGCAAGGCTGGTTCCGGGCCGAGCACGAAGATGAGATCCACATCACCACTAGTGACACTCCACAAACTCACAGTGGGCCACACGATGTGTCGAGCCGAATCATTGTCGAGCCTGACATGTGGACGGATTGTCGCGAAGTCAGTGAACTCTTCTGGATTAATTTCGGCGAGAGGCGCTGCTCCCATGGTTTCAACAAGATGCTTAACAGCGGTGCTGGCTGCGTCGGCAGCATCGTTCCAACCGGTGAAGGCGGCGATGACGTGGGGGCGACTCAACTCTGGTCGACGGATCCAACGGATGTGTTCTAGATCAGCCATTACCGTTAACGCTATCGCCCAAAACTCATGGCGAATTGCTCATCGTCACACCAGTTTTGCCAGATTTCTACAGTTGTGGTCGGACAATGAATTGTAGGAAACCGCCGTCGCCCGAAACCTCAGCCACGAGACTGCTGTCGTACACATCGTTCGGGCCCTGCATCAGGTCATTTTCAGTGGCGCCTGGTGCGGTGGTCACCAAAGTCCAAGCCTGGCGTTTGTAGGTGAGGTTTTGTGGGTGTAACCGGTGGGCTTCTTTCCACCAAGAAACGGCTGCATCTTGACTTACGGTTTTGCGCAGGTAATCACCCAATTCGAAGCAGGCAGTTGCACGCGCTTCATTATCGGATCGAGGCTGGCTACGTTCGACAACTTCTTCGGCGCTCAGAGCGAATGGTGAAGATGCACCGTTTTTTGCCCAATCAATGATCGCTGCCCGATAAGCCTCAGCATCGTCGGGAATGTCTTTGACGGCATGGAGCATTTTGTCCAATGCTTCAGGCAGTCCTTCTGGTATTTCCATATCGCGCATTGGGTTGCGTTCGATGGAAGCACCTTCGGCTGGACGTACTAAAACACCGTCTTCGTTGATCCATACAGCCATCGGAATGTTAGTGAAACCAAAAAGTGGATTCGTAGCGTGCAAGGTATCAACAACACTTGGGTGAGTTGCTTGACCAAGTTCATGCCACGGCCGTGCATGTTCAGCGTTGATGTCAAGAGCGACAGTGACGACGGTTGCGCCGTATTGTGCGATTTCTAAGTTCAGTGCTTGCCACCCGGGCAAGCTTGAGCGACAGCCTCAATAACTGGACCAGGCAACAAGGATTACCTTTTTACCTCGCAACGATGAGAGGCGAAATGGGGAACCATCAAAGTTCATCAATTCAGGATCGGCAGCGACAGCAGTATTCAGGGATTTTCCACTGAGAGTCGCAGGGCCAAGTGACCAAACCCCATGATCCGCATCCTCAACAAGTGGCATACCTAGTCGTGCGGCGGCAATGGCCACATCCAGTGAACCGTCGGCATTCACGGCTCCAGGCGCTGGAACGCAGATCTCACCTCGACAGAGACCTTCGGGCTTGGGCTCCCAGCCAGTGGCTTGAGCGAATTCACGAGTAGTTGTTCGAAGTTCGGTAAGGATCACAGTGTCAGTCTGCCACGAGATAGGGCTTGATTTACGACTTTGCGGCAGCTTCGGCAAGTTCGTGTGGTCCCGATCCTGGGTAACCCTTGAAGTTGCGAACAAACTGCGACCATGGAGTGAGCATGGCGATGAGGTGATCGAAATCATCACCGATCCTGTTGATCACAGCACGCATTTGTTCATCGGTACGGACTTCGACCTGTTCGCGTAGTTCGCGCCCGAGTTGTGTAAACGCGCCGTCACTTATGAGGCCACGCCCTTGAAGGCGATCTATGGCTGCGCTGTAGTCATCTTCACTCCAGGCGCGAGTGCGACTATATGACTTGAGAGGAAGACCCCAAAATAGTTCGGTGAGTAATCCGATTTCGGTGGCGTCGAGACCTGCAGAAATCCACGCCGCAGTATGCGAGTCGCCACGATATTCGCGCAACATGTCTCCAAAGTGCCAGACAGCACCGAGGTCAGTCCCGGGAATGGTTTGGCTAAGCGTTCCAGCGAAGAGCGGACGACCTTCGGGGCGTAAGACACTTACGGCACGTTCCAAGATTGGTCGCGCCCGATTGACTCCACCAGGTTTGGCTCCGAGAATGCGTTCTAGTTGTCCGATTGCGCCGTTGCGTCGCGCAGCACAGATGGTTGCCGCATCAGTGATTTGCCAGCCAGCGGTCACGGCAGGGATGACAACTTGCGGATTGAAAACTGCGAAGGCTGCTGCCACGACTTCGCCAGGAACTTGACCCATGAGCGAACCACGGCTGGTGAAATAAGCAACACTTTGCGGGAGAGCGACACCGTTCATATCGCCTGGGCTGGGCTCAAAGCCGAGAGCCACATAGTTGGCGTGGCATTCCGGCGAAAAATAGACCTGCCCGATGACTGGTTCGAGTGCACCACCGAGTGCACGAGCCTTTGTTGAGAGTTCGCGTGAATCCATGGGCTTACCGTAGAACGCAAGCAACCTAGACTCATTACTGTGAGCGTTCAGATTGAAATATGTGAATCGGTGGACGATGAGGTTGTGCAGGCATTTGAGATGCTGATTCCGCAACTGTCAAAGTCAAACTCTCCTCCGAGTCGCTCAGAGTTAGAGGCATTGGTGGAGTCTGAGGCTTCAACATTGTTCTTGGCGAAACTTGATGGGCGAATCGTCGGCTCGCTGACTCTTGCGATGTTCCGTATTCCGACTGGGGTGCGGGCATGGATCGAAGATGTTGTGGTTGATGATTCGGCACGTGGGCATGGGGTGGGTGAAGCCCTCAATCGAGCAGCGCTTGATTTTGCAAAAGCCAATGGCGCAATCACGGTTGATTTAACCTCGCGTCCGTCGCGTGAGGCTGCAAATCGTTTGTATCAGCGCATGGGCTTCAAACTTCGTGAGTCAAACCTGTATCGCTACGAACTGAATGGTTGATGAAATGGTGAGGATAAATAGGGGTCGATTTTCAGCCGATGTCGGCGCCGATGGAAAAGTTTTGTTTCTTATCGGGCTGCGGTTCAACCAACTCTGGAAGTTCTGGAAATGGATTCCGGTGTTCAAGGCCATGCCGCGCATGTTGATTGAATTGCAAAAGAATCCGTCGCTCGGTCTCGTTGGCAAACCGCGCACATTTCTCTCGGGGCGCACAATTTTGGTGCTGCAGTACTGGGAATCGTTTGAAAAACTTGAGGCGTATTCAAGGGCTGCCAATAATGCTCATCTTCCAGCATGGCGCGCATTCAATAAAAATATCCGCGATAACGGTTCAGTAGGTATTTATCACGAAACGATTTTGTTGTCTGACTCGACAGTTGAAACCGTGTACGGGAACATGCCTCTATTTGGACTTTCTGCTGTAACTGGAGCCGTCCCTGCTGGTCAGCGTGGACAAACTGCGAAGGCTCGTATGACAGGGAATTCAGACGACCAGCCAATTTTGGAACCGTACTGAGGCATGACGGACAAATGGTAAGTTGACGGCAAGTCTGTTTTAAGAATTCGCCTGTAGATGAAATTTCAGGGAAACTTCAACCCGAGAGCCTCGTGGGTGTCGGCACCAGCAAGTGCGTCCGCCGTGAGATTTTCTGAATACTGAAAGTTCATGACGGCGCGCATTGTGTTCGGTCCATAACTGCCGTCAGCACTGTCATCAAGAAAACCCTTGTTGATCAGCGCAGTCTGAAGGGCCTTAACTCGGTTTCCGATATCGCCGAACTTGAGTTGTCCTTGGGCTTTTTCAGGATGGTATGCCTTGACTGTTTCATCGCAGGGATAACCAGAAAGAATGATCTGTAACGAAGTCAAGACATCCGTTTGTGGTGATTGTCCGTAGGAGTCGTCCTTTGAATAACAGTAAACATACAAAGCGTCAGCCGATTTCCACACTCCATCTTCGGCGTGAAACGGGGTGACTCCCTCACATTCTCCACACGGTTCGTAATAGGTGATCATCCAGTCACCTAAGCATTCCAAGAGAACAAGTCCAGTTGTGTCTTCATCGGGGGCTAGGGCAGCAAGATCACATTCCGGTTGTGGTTGGGACGGGACAACAGTTGTCGGCGTCGCGAGCGTTGTGGTTTGATTTTCAGTTGTAGGTGTTTCATCGGGAGTTGTCGTTGACACGGCGATTGTGCTGTCGCCGAGCGCTGGCAAATCTTCAGTATTTGACTCGCCACCGACTGAACATGCCGTCAGCAGTGAAGTGATCAGTAGTGCGCCAATTCTGATTTTCATCGTGGTCCCTCAATTAGTCTGTGTTGTGGGGACTCTAACAACAACTAGGGCAAGGGATTCCTGATGTCGAAGCAGATAGGCACTATTCGTCAGTAAAAATGGAGGATGTGCTGACTGGAATTGGAATTGCTCTGTGCTTCTTGCGAGAATAGATGTGATTAGTAGTGAGAACAGGCGAAGTCACCATGGCCCATGATGAGTACTACACAGAGAATCTTT
>BJGB01000002.1:0-36487 GCA_014190215.1 Actinomycetes bacterium
GGAGAAGTTGACACTCGCGGGCGATTCGCGTATTCGCGTCGATGATTCGAATTATTCCGATGCCGCCGGCGAAGCAGCGGTCGCAACGACAACTGGTATCCGTGTTGCGGGTCGGGAAAATGGTTGCTATCTCAGCGTCGGCACCTTGGCTGATGACGGTAAGGAAACACAAACAGGTTTTGGTTTCGCTGTGGGTCGCAATGTTGACGAACTAGATGTTGAGCGTGCCGCTCGCGAAGCTGTCGATCGTGCAACACGATTACTTGGAGCGACCAAACCAGACAGTCGCCGTGTCACAGTTGTCCTTGACCCATTTGTGACGGCGCAATTCTTGAGTATTATTGGCGGAACGCTGAACGGCGAGAGCGTTGTCAAGGGTCGAAGTTTATTTGCACAACGCATGGGAGAAACAGTGGCCAGTTCGCTACTCACTCTCGTTGATGATCCAACGAATCCGCTTGCCTACACAGCTACCGATATTGATGGTGAAGGACTGGCGGCGCGACGCAATGTGCTGATTCAAGACGGCGTGTTATCTAAGTTTGTGCAGAGTTCTTATTCCGCTCGTCGTATGGGTTTGCCCACAACCGGAAACGGAAGTCGTGGCGGTTCAGGAGCTGGATGTTTGGCGTTGCAGATTCTGCCCGGGACGCGTAGTCAGGCCGAGATCGTGGCTGGCATTGACGATGGTATTTTGATTCAGCAGGTGCAGGGTTTGCACTCGGGTGTGAACTCTGTGTCAGGCGACTTCAGTACTGGGGCCGCTGGACTGTTGATCAAGAATGGAACATTGGGTGCGCCTGTGCGCGAGTTCACGATTGCCTCAACATTGCAACGAATGTTGCTGGACATTGCTGAAGTCGGGGGAGACCTGGAATGGTTGCCGATGAGTGCTACAGGTGTGTCATTGGTGATTCATGACGTCACCATGAGTGGCGCCTGAGGGACTAAACAGTATTCATGCCAATCTTTCATGCCATTGTTCTTGGACTCGTTCAGGGACTCACTGAGTTTTTACCAGTGTCATCAAGTGGTCACTTGTTGCTCGTTCCATGGCTCATGGGTTGGAATGATTTTGCTGATGTTTCAGTTGAAAAAGCCTTTGACGTTGCTCTCCACCTCGGAACTTTGATCGCCGTTGCGGGCTATTTTCGCCATGATCTTGTGAAGTACATCCAAGACGGTCTACGAATGGTTTTTCAACGTCAACGCCCCAGTACTCCCGAGGGTCGCTTGGCATGGTTGTTGGTGGTGGCCAGTATTCCCGCTGCATTGTTTGGTGCGATCTTTGGAAATTGGGTGGATGAGAACTTGGGTAAGCCCGTCATCATTGCTGCTTCCCTCATCGTTTTTGCAGTGGTCTTGGCATGGGCGGATCGACGCACTGGAGAGCGAGACTTTTCTCAGATGTCGCGACGCGACGCAGGCTTAATTGGAGTGGCGCAAGTTTTGGCACTCAACCCGGGAACCTCGCGTTCGGGAATCAGTATCTCAGCAGCGCGATTGTTAGGTTTTGATCGCGACTCAGCCGTGCGTTTTTCATTTCTCTTGAGTATTCCTGTCACTGCTGGGGCAGTATTCGTGAAATTGACGAAGTTATTCAAAGACGGAGTCCCAGAGGGTCTCGCGATCCCGATGCTGATCGGAGTTGTGGCCGCAGGATTATCGGGTTGGCTGGCAGTCGCAGGCTTATTGCGTTTGATTAAAACTCAAACATTCAATGCCTTTGTGATCTATCGCCTCGCCGCTGGTGTGGCTGTGGTCGTCATCGCTGCCTCAGCGTGGCGATAAACGAACCACTAGGGGGTTACGGGGTCTTTGAAGTAGACGGCGTCGAAGATGGCGCAGGAGTTGCAGCGGTGGTGGTCGTTGGAGCGGGAGTTGCCGCAGGAGTAGCAGTTGATTCAGAAGTCGACGAACCTGAATCAGAACTTGGTGTCGTCGCTGCTGGTGTCGTACTAGCCGAACCACCACGGCTATCTGTTTTATAAAAGCCGCCACCCTTGAAGGTCACGCCGACGGGCTGGAAAACCTTTTTGACGGGGCGAACGGTGCCATCGGAGGGATGCGGGTACTGCGTCAAAGCGTCCTCGGTGAAGGCTTGGTGGACTTCAATAGTCTCTTCGGTATCAGTAAATTTGTAAACGTAAGTAGGCATGGGGGGTTGTCTCCGAAGTCCAAAGTCTAGAGTCGGAGCATGGCGATCACCCCACGGATCCATACTGCAGTTATTCCAGCGGCCGGCCAAGGCACCCGAATGTTGCCAGCGACCAAGTCCGTACCCAAGGAATTGTTGCCCATTCTTGATCGACCAGCCCTGCAGTTGATCATCGACGAAGCCCTTGGGGCGGGGGTTGACCATCTCGTGATCGTCACGAGTCACGCTAAGCCAGCTATCGAGAACTATTTCGCTACCGATCTGGGTGTGGAGTCAAGCCTCGAAAAACAGGGTCGGGGGGTTTTGGCTGAGCAATTACGGCGTTATCGCCAAGATGTACGAGTTTCTTTCGCCTATCAGGATCAGCCTCACGGTTTGGGGCACGCAGTGGCCTGCGCTCGTGAAGCCGTCGGAGATGAGGCCTTCTTTGTGATGTTGCCTGATGAACTGATGTCTGACTCATCTTTATTGAAAGATCTAGCCACACTGACGCAATCCACTGGCGTGGGATCCGTGGCTCTCAAACAGATGCCAACTGCAGAACTATTCCGCTATGGAATTGTCACTCCAGTCGGTCCAATGTCAACTGTGGATGGCATTGAGTCTTTGCCGTTTATCACTGTCATCGAAAAGCCCAACGTGGCAGATGCTCCGAGTGATCTAGCCATCATTGGGCGCTACGCGCTGACTCCCGATATTTTTGACTTGTTGGATGCTTTGGAACCTGGTCCAAGTGGCGAAGTGTTGCTGACCGATGCGCTGTCGGCACAGGCAGACGTGACCCCGTTACGTGGCGTGATCTCCAACATTGGAAGACGTGATATTGGTAATCCCCAGGGTTGGCTTGAGGCTGTCATTGAAGCAGGATTACAACACTCTGAATTCGGTGAATCAGTGCGCGAATGGTTGCGAACACAGATTTAAACAAGTCGCTACATCATGCGTTGAAAATGTCCAGGAATGTCGAGTGGTAATCCGTATTCATCAACATCGAACTGGTGATTGCCATGATCGTCATCGCGATCAATGGACCATGAACGAGTTCCAACTCGGGTGTAACTCAAAGTTGACCGAGTGACACCGAGGGTTTCAGGGTTGACGACGGCGGTATCGACACGAGTCACTGTGCCCAAATCAATTGCTAATCGGCGAATGCCCATGGTGCGGGTGAAAGAACTGCCGCGCACATCAATGTCCTGGCATCGTCCAAGTTCACGAATGTGTGAACCATTGACTTCGCCCCATCTGCCACCTCCGTCATTGGCTAACCACAAGTCGGGTTCATCGAGATCGCGAAATAACAGCATCTGTTGTAATTGCCAGGTGGCGGACAAGCGCATCACATATTGGATGTCAACTCCACTGATAAATCCCTCAACCGTCCATGATTCGTTTTCAAAACTCAGGCTCAGAGTCTCGATGGTGAGCCCATCGGTGCTGTGCCAGGTCGCCGAAAGCCCATTGGGGGGAATGTCGCGCACATGTCCGGCATCGCTGCTCATCACAAGAGTGTGCCAGCAGATGTGAACTTCGCCCACTCCGACATTGACCGCGTGTTGTACCGTTTGAGTCGTGTCGCCTGATGCTGTGAAACCTTTGATCTCCATTGAGGAGGCCCGTGAGTTCGTTTTGGGCTCATGCTCGGTCGGTGAACCTCGACGCATAGACCTGGCTCGGGCTACTGGTTATGTCTTGGCGCAAGATGTCATGTCCGCTGAAGATGTGCCGCCATTTTCCAATTCCGCTGTCGATGGCTACGCCGTACGTGCCTGCGATGTTGAGGTTGCGAGCAAGGATGCTCCAGTATCTCTTGGTGTCGTTGGTGAGGTTGCTGCTGGCGCAGCGCCAATCGTCGCTCTCGGTGCGGGGCAAGCAATTCGAATCATGACGGGAGCACCAATGCCAACTGGGGCCGATTGCGTGGTGATGGTTGAGGACACGGAATTCACTGGGCAGCGAAAGCTTTTTGATGGCAGCCAAATGGTGAAGATTTTTCGTGCTGCTCGTACTGGCGATGCCATTCGTGGCGTGGGCGACGATGTGCACAGTGGCGACATGGTGTTTCACGCGCGCACTGAGATTCGCCCGTCAGTGGCTGGGGTCTTAGCCAGTATCAATTGTCGTCAGCCATTGGTGTTTCCCGCAGTGCGGGTCTGCGTACTATCAACTGGCGATGAACTGATTGATGATGGTTCGGTTTTAGCGCCAGGTCAGATTCGTGAGAGCAATCGCACGATGTTATTGGGCATGGTCAACGCTGCTGGAGCGCTGGCCGTTGATTACGGCATAGTTGTTGATGACGAAGCAACCCTTGAGCGTGTTTTGCGTCAAGCCGCCGAAGAGTGTGATGCCATCGTCACAAGTGGTGGCGTGAGCATGGGTGATTATGACGTTGTCAAAAGTGTGCTCTCGCGGATTGCCGAGATGCGTTGGATGCAGTTGGCAATAAAACCCGCTAAGCCTTTTGCTTTCGGTTTGCTGAAGTCCACGACAGGTCGCGAGATTCCAGTTTTTGGTTTACCAGGCAATCCAGTGAGTTCTCTCGTGAGTTTTGAACTGTTGGCTCGTCCAACTTTGCGAATGATGGCTGGGCATGCGCCTGCGGCATGGGACCGTGCCACGATCTTGGCGATCGCCGACAGTGCCTTGCCCCGTTCGCCCGACGGCAAAGTGCATTATCAAAGGGTCATCGCCCAATTCAAAGATGATGGACGCCTGCATATTGACTCAGTTCGCTCTCAGGGCAGTCACCAGTTGGCTGCTAGCGCCTTAGCAAATGCCTTAGCAATCGTCCCCAATGGTGATGGTGTGGCGGTTGGGGGCGAGGTACCAACCATTTTTCTCGTATCCTAAGAACATGAGTGCCACGCCTGTCGTACGAGATCTTGTTGATCCGTATGGGCGCACGATTCGCGATCTGCGAATTTCGGTGACTGACCGCTGCAATTTTCGTTGTACTTATTGCATGCCGGCCGAGGGCATGGTGTGGTTGCCAAAAGCAGAAGTCCTGAGTTTTGAAGAAATTGAACGTCTCGCACGAATCGTTGTCGAACACTACGGAGTTGACGGTATTCGTCTCACCGGCGGTGAACCCACGATGCGCGCCCACTTGCCAGTCTTGGTGAGTAAGTTGGCGGCCCTCGTCGTACCCGCCGATTCGGCGTCACCATTGGCAGGCCAACCCATTGACCTAGCAATCACGACCAATGGTGCAACCTTGGTGAATTGTGTCGATGAGTTGCGTCTTGCTGGTATCGCCCGCATCAACATTAGTTTGGACACTCTTGATCGGAAAAAGTTTGAAACGATGACGCGTCGTGATGAATTACCGCGAGTGTTAGCCGGTATTGAAGCAGCCCGCCACGCTGGATTTTCTAGCGTCAAGATTAACGCAGTGATTGAACGCGGTGTCAATGATGATGAGATCCTCGATCTCGCTGAGTTCGGACGCGATAAGGGTGTTGAGGTGCGCTTCATTGAGTTCATGCCTCTTGACGCTGAGGGTCACTGGATGAATGACAAGGTCGTCAGCCAGGATGAAATTGTGGAGCGTATTGCTGCTGTGCACCCTCTTGAATTGGTGCCAGCTCGTGGCGCCGCACCTGCGGATCGCTGGCGCTATCTCGATGGTGTGGGAACTGTGGGTGTGATCCCAAGTGTGACCAAGCCCTTCTGTGGCGACTGTGATCGGGTGCGCTTGACTGCCGATGGTCAGTTCAGGACATGCCTGTTTTCGACGACTGAGTTTGACTTGCGCGATTTAATGCGCTCTGGGGCTGATGATGCAACTGTGGCCGAGCAGGTGGCCAAGGCTGTTGGAACGAAATGGGCTGGGCACCAAATCAATCAGGTGAACTTCATTCGGCCGAAGCGCTCGATGTCTCAAATCGGTGGCTAAGACATCTTGGTGGCTATGACATCTTGGTTGCTATGACGCCGCTCGGTTGAGTCTTTGCAGCGAGTAAATCGTGGTGCTCACTCCTGGACTGAACATCAGATGCGGCTCGCCAATCGGAGCAGGTAATCCAGCGGCGGTGACTAGGTTGTCGTCCAAGTGCAATAACTCAGCGCTGTGTAACGGCCATGGCTCATGTTCAACGGGGCCGTACCACAACTTGTTGCCCCGAGAAGCCGACACCAAACCCCACCGAGCGGTAAGAAAGTCTTCCAACGGTCCAGGAGCCAAAGGTTGGCCAACGCGTACCGCAATGGACGATTTACCTTGTGTCGGCCAGCGCCGTTCAACAGAACTTGTGAGCACAGCACCTGGACCAGTACCTGACAGATTCACGGCTGCTTTGGCATAGCAATAGGGGAGTTTGAAAGCAGTGCGAGCCACGGCCGTTGGCAACAACTGCGGGGTATCAAGGGAGAAGAACCAGACAGCTGGGCGACCTTGAGAAATCACATAGGTGCGGACATTGATTTCGGCGAAGTTGGCAGTTGTCGGGATCGGGGGCAGGTAGCGAACACGCAAATGACGCATATTGAAGGGGACTAAGGCCACGTATGCGCGTCCTTCGAAAGTGTCAAGTTCGACCCCATCAGGAAGCAAGCGCTGCACGACGTCAGGCTCGTAGGACCAGTGGGCGAAGAGCAGATCCCGCCACTGCTGGGTCATCACCTTCACTTTTTGTCCGATCTCACACCTTGATCGTGGCGCGAGCGAGATGCTTTTGAGATATCGGACTGGCGTGACTCCCGACTCGTGAGCCGTGTGAGCGAGATACGCTTAAAGATGTGAGTGATCAAATCAACGATCCGAAAAACCAACTCGGCTTCACCCATCTTGATCAGAACGGTGAGGCACGGATGGTGGATGTGGGTCCCAAAGAATCAACCCATCGGCGTGCCGTTGCTCGCGGGAAGATTTTTATGGCTCCGACGACGGCGGATGCCATCTCCACCCAGAGTCTGAAGAAGGGTGATGTCCTGGGGGTGGCCCGCATCGCCGGTATTCAGGCAGCGAAGAAAACTTCGGACATCATCCCGCTGTGTCACCCGTTAATGCTCAGCAGTATTTCGGTGAACTTTGAGGTTCGCTCAGATCATGTAGCAATTCAGGCAGAAGTCGAGGTCATGGGTCCAACGGGAGTCGAAATGGAAGCTCTGCACGCCTGTTCGGCGGCGGCTTTAACGATTTACGACATGTGTAAAGCCATCGATAAGTCAATGATTATTGGGGAAATTGCTCTGTGGGAGAAAACAGGTGGGAAGTCGGGTCCCTATCGTCGAGAAGACTGAGGACCTGGTTTGGCGCTTTGAGACAGTAATTCTGACCCTGACACCCCTACGAGCCATGTGCCCACGGTCACTAAAATCAGGAGAAATATCCTCAAATGTTGCTCCGTCCGTCACAAATGTTGTAAAACTGTAATGAAGCGGATTGTCTAGAGAGACAAGATCACTTCGGTGTTCAAGGTTCTACAGGTCGTGTGTTTAGTCAAACAGTTTGTGTTCGGCACAAGCAAGGAAACAGAGGGGAGGACAATGAAATGGGCAAGATCATTTTGCTAATCATCGTCGCCGCTTGGGGTGCAGTTCTCGTACCGCCGTTATTGCGTGGCCGCCAAGATAGCCGTCCTGGCTCATCCGTGATGGATTTTCGTCGTCAGTTAAACACCCTGCAGCGATCGGATTCTCTGCGCCATGGTTCGCCAATGCGTTCAATGTCGCGACCTTTAGCTCCTTCGCCCGGCATCGCTCAGCGGGTCCAGCATGGTTACGCCACTTCTGATCGTCATCGCCTCAGTCGTCAATCCATGTTGCGTCAGCGTCGACAAAATGTTTTAGTTTCTTTGGGGCTTGTCACCATGGGGTCAGCCTTTATCGCCTTCACCACGAAGAGCGATTTCTTCATCTACACCTTCGTCTTGAGCGCCATGTCATTGGCTGGCTATTGCTACAAGCTCTCCCAGATGCGCCAGTATCCAAATTCACAACGGTCTAACCGTCGTGATTGGGTTCGCGCCGCCTAACTGCGGACTCGCATTTCTCGCTAGGGTTGTGTCACCTTCGGGGGTGTAGCTCAGTTGGCAGAGCGCTACGTTCGCATCGTAGAGGCCAGGAGTTCAATTCTCCTCATCTCCACCCAAGCGTGATATCACGGCATCCATTAATGCCACGACCTCAATGGCGCAATTGATGAAGTCGTCGACTTCGCCACCACCCGGATCGATGACTTCCTCCCATGGCTCTAAGGTCGCGTTTTCAAGATCAAGGGCATCGAGGCGTTGAGCGAGGTCGCCTTCATGACTCAGATCACGGGACAATCGCTTGAGAGTTGCAGTCCGATGCGCGACCTCAGGAAAATTGCGTCTGATCCATTCCACATGTTCGGGTGCTAAGGCAATAATCAGGTCGGCGGCTTGAACATGATGGTGTTCGACCTGTTGACTGCGATGCCGTTGTGCCTCGAGACCGATGTGCTTCAAAGCCTCGCGGGTACGAAAACTGATCGGCTGCCCGTTCACGCTTAAGGTTCCCGCAGTCACAACATTGAGTTCTGGACGCAGGGCGTTGATGATCGCTCCGGCCATGACTGAGCGGGCAGCGTTACCCGTGCAGATAACAAGAAGCGAAGTCACAAGATTTAGTTGATGTCGGCCATGGTTGTACGCGCCCGAGTGGCGGCGAGCAGTGGACGAATGGCGGCATCCACATCTTCGGCCTCGGCGGGAGGAGTGTTGAGCGTTGGCCCACGCTGCCAACTTTCGGCAATGGCCAAAAACATGCCGTTGGATTCGATGACATGGCCAGTGACATCTTTTGACAGCGGTGAAGCCAACCAGGTGACGATGGGAGCAACCCAGCGCGGATCAAATTTGGCCAACATTTCATCGGGCAAGTTGAGGTCTTCAGTGAGACGGGTAAGTGCGCCAGGCGCGATGGCGTTGGCAGTCACGCCGTAACGGCTGAGTTCTTGGGCGGCGATCTGCGTGAAGGTGGCGATACCAGCTTTGGCGGCTCCGTAGTTGGCTTGGCCCGGGTTGGCGTAGAGGCCAGCAACCGACGATGTGTTGATGATCCGGGCATCGTTGGTCTTGCCGTCTTTGGAACGATTGCGCCAGTATTCGGCGGCGAATCGACTTGTGCCGAAGGTGCCCTTGAGATGGACCTTGATAACGGAGTCCCATTCTTCTTCAGACATGGAAAAGAGCATGCGGTCGCGCAGGATGCCTGCGTTGTTGACGACTACATCAAGCCCGCCGAAAGTATCAATGGCCTGATCGACGATATTTTTGGCACCAGCGAAAGAACTGATGTCATCAGTATTGGCAACAGCATGACCGCCGGCGGCTTTGATTTCGTTCACTACGTCTTGGGCGGGACCAGCGTCGCCTCCGCTGCCATCGCGTGAAGCACCGAGGTCATTGACGACTACAAGACCGCCATGGGCGCCGAGCATCAGGGCGTATTCGCGACCGATGCCACGACCGGCTCCGGTCACAATGCAGACTCGACCTTCGACCATGTTGTGTTGTTGTGAACTTTGGGGCGTGCTGTTATTTGACATTCCCCAACTTTAGGCGCAGGGCGCAGCAATCACCATGTCCGCAGAGTTTTCGGGGCGGTTCTCGATGTGATTGGGTCTTGAGCGATGTGGTTGATCGTTGGCCATCTGACTGATCGTGGGCTAGACGGAGTCAGCGCTGATCGACGAGATCGCAATCTCAAAAGGTCCGACTTGTTTGTCCAGAAGGTAGAAGCCGATCTGCACGACATTGGCGATGTCCATCGGGGCGGCTCCGGCGATCGGGGAGAGTCGCCAGTCAACGGACACGAAATCGGCGATGGGCAAGATGTACGACTGCTCGATGTCGGCGACCGTGGTAAAGCGTTGTATGTAGCGCGTGTTGTCATTGTTGCGGATTTGCATGAGGTAGGTCTGGCCGTCGCCACGTGCTGTCACGACGATTGCCTTGGCCCCAGACATCAGCGCCGGTAGTTGTTCATTGATTGGCCCAAAGGTGGATGTGAATCCGCCGTTGTTGTCCAAGGACAAGTTGCCGGAAAAAACCAGATGCCCATCGACCCAGGCGCTGGCACTGTCGGACACGCCTCCCATGACGGTGTCGTTTTGGTTGAACCAACCCGTTGCTGATGATGGGTCACTGAAGTCGAATAGGACGCTTGTTGTTGGTGTTGTTGTCGTCGGCGCGATCGTCGTTGGTGGTGTCGTCGTTGGTGCCACTGTGGCTGTCATGGTCGTGGTTGTTATAGCCGCATCAGACGCACATGCGCTCAGAACCGAGATGGTCAACGTGCTGAGTAATAATTTGGTGCGCAATGCCATGACGGAGTTTTAGCATCGATTTCTGGTGACCGACTAGGCGGAGTCGTAGATATGAAACTGCTGGGGAAGAACTTGTCACTGGACTCATGGGTAATCCACTGCGAGTTCTCGGGTGTTGGGATTGAGGCTGAGCTTCCATCGGCCCTCATGTGCTTTGTGATGGTGCTTGCTACACAACGGGATCATGTTATTGAGATCTGTTGATCCGCCGTTCTCCCAGTACTCAATGTGGTGGATAGAGCAATGGTGATAGGGCACGAGGCAAGCTTCGATCGCACACGTTTCGTGAGCGGATTCAAGCGCTCGGCGTTGGTGAGCGGTGGCGAGTCGTTTCGCCCGTCCCACATCGAGAGGAACCGATCGTCCGTCAAGTACGACGGGAATGATGTCGGCGTCACAAGCAATACGGCGCATCGTCTCGATCGGTAATTCGGCGCCAAATGAGGTGCGACAAACTCCGAGTGCGCCGTGTGTGTTGATCTCGTGGGAACGGATTCTGTTCTGCAACGTTTCAAGGTCGACGTGCACGACGAGTTCGGCCCGAACTGGATGATCACTAGTAATGACTGATACGCCAGCACCGCGAATGAGTTCAAGTAAAGCGAGGGCATTGCGGTGGTGATTGGGTTCAATGCCTGGTGCGACGTCGATGCGGATATCAAGGTCTCCGCTATGGAACATGGCCTCAACGCGCTGGCTGACGAGGTTTTGGAAGATGGCGCCGCGTTCGGGGTCGAACTGCCCACGAACCTGCAAGTTGCCATCGAGATCGTTCCACATCTTGAAATGGGTTTCGCGGCGTTGCTGTTGGAGTCGGCTGAGGCCACCGTCAGACACGAGGGCCTTCGCTGCATCTTTGGCGTGACGGTCAAAATCGTCGGCGTTCATGTGTGATGCGGCATCGATGAGTGAGGGGAGTCGCTCGAGAAGTGCAGTCTTGTCGTCGCCAAGAATTTTGAAGGCTCGTGTGAGCCCGTCAATGTGTGCCACGCTGATATCGCCAGTGGCTAGTGCGTCAGCGAATATTGGGGCGTCGGCGATGGTGCTGTGGCGATTGACAGTGTTTCGGGCTTCGCGTCGGGACAATTTGGCGTCGCGAGTCAGTGTGATTTCGGGGTCGATTGGACGCAATTCTGAGAGTTCGGTGAGCAGACGAAAACGCTCGGCGGCCAGCGTTGACTCGGTACGCTTGATATTGGCAAGTCGTTTGATGATCACATCAACGCGCTCGTGGGTGGCGAGAGTGTCGGACAATGTTGGCATGTTGTACCTCCTAGCTTTTCATAAGGTTCACATGAGAGGCCAAACGAATGTTTGATGAATCATGATGAACAATTAGTTAGGCGGGAAGCAACTATTAACTTATATGAAGGGTACGACAGAGTTCCCGTGTGAGGGAAAGGTTCTTCGCACGATTGGGATGAGCGTCCTCTATTATTGACGCGGATCTTCTAACGGCTGACCCTGTTGCATCCGCAACGCCAGTTCCCATACTATTTGAAATCCGGTCAGGTAGTCCTTGACTCTTTGCGGTGGTTGTCCCTGATATTCCTGCGGCACATGTATTTGTTTGAGTTCGCGCAATTCGGACAATTGATTCAGCACTGGGTGCTCCTATTTTGTAGTTTCTCGTGACGCTGCGAATCGTAGTGATCAATCCATGGTTTGCCCGTAAGCCAAGTCTTAATGAGACGCTTGATCGCGTTGATGATTTCACTCATGGTTTCCTCCATTGATTCCAGCGTTGCCACCGTTCCCTATCGGGTGGTTGGCGGATCGTCAGCGGGCTGGGTCCCTCGGATCCTCTTAATGGACAAAAGTGAATATAGCCGCTCTTGAGTCATCGACTCGTGCGATTATCCACACTAAAAAGTAACCGTGCGTTTGGGCTTGCGTAGGATGAGTTAATGACTTCAATGCTCGAAAGTTCGGCGCGCATCGTTGATGGAACCGATGCGGCACCTCGGGGATTAAAGGTCACCATGGATGCAGCCCCAGTCGAAGAAGTTGCTGTCGGTATCGGCATCATTGAATCATTCAGCAACGTCATTGTCTTTAACACCGACGACGGACTGACATTATTCGACGTCTCGCACGCTATGGCCGCCAAGAGCTCCGTCGCCAGTCTCCGTACATGGTCGCAAGACCCCGTGCACACCGCTGTCTACACCCACGGTCACACCGACCACGTTGGTGGTGCTGACGCATTCAACGCCGATGCCACTGAGCGCGGTCATCAAGCCATCAACTACGTCGCCCACGAAGCCGTCGTTGATCGCTTCGATCGCTACAAGTTGACGAATGGTTACAACGGCTACATCAACATGCGTCAGTTCCGTTTGCCGAAGCCGATGTTTCCAAGTGACTTCGTCTATCCCGACACCACGTTCCGATCAGAGACATCGCTCGATATTGGTGGTCGCACTTTTGAATTGCATCACGCTCGTGGCGAAACCGATGATCACACATGGGCGTGGGTGCCTGATTCTAAAACTGTGTGCGTTGGTGACTTATTCATTTGGCAATTCCCCAATGCCGGCAATCCACAAAAAGTGCAACGCTTCGCATGGGAGTGGGCGGTCGCATTACGCGCAATGGCCGCCAAACAACCCGAATTGATGTTGCCCGCACACGGCATGGCCATCGGCGGAAAAGATCGTGTCGGTCAAGTGCTCACTGATACCGCATCGGCACTTGAATCATTACACGAACAAACGCTTACATTAATGAATAGCGGCGCACGTCTCGATGACGTGATTCACCAAGTGCGCTTGCCCGAAGAACTCGCCAATAAGCCATACCTCAAACCGACCTATGACGAGCCTGAGTTTGTGGTGCGTAACTTGTGGCGTTTGTATGGCGGCTGGTATGACGGGAATCCGGCGAATTTGAAACCAGCAACCGAAGTCGCATTGGCAACTGAAGTCGCATCGTTGGCTGGTGGGGTAGATGTATTAGCAGTTCGTGCCGAAGAACTTGCAAACGCTGGCGATTTCCGTTTGGCCTGTCACCTCATCGAGATGGCGGCAACAGCTGAACCAGATTCAAAACGCATTCACGAAATTCGCGCGGCGATTTATACTGAACGTCGCAAGATTGAAACATCTTTCATGGCCACCGGCATTTATCGCTCGGCAGCGATCGATTCAAAAGTTCGTATTGACGAACTCTCGTAGCGTTATTTTTTGTACGGCTCCACAAGTCGTTCAATGTGCTTAGCCAGTACATCCATTTCAAGATTGACGAGCGATCCACTCGGACGAAAACCGAGAGTCGTCACTTGAGCAGTATGTGGAATGACCGCCACGCGAAATGTGTCTGCGGTGATATCAAAAGCAGTGAGGGAAATCCCATCGACCGTGACCGACCCCTTTTCGACGAGATAGCGCATCATTGCTTGGGGGACACGTACGACTAAATCAGGTGCCGGTGAAACAACCTCGCCGACCCCATCCACATGACCGAGCACCATGTGCCCGCCAAGTCGATCGCCCAAAGCCATCGGTCGTTCCAGATTGACCCGCGCCCCAACACTCAACTTGCCTGTTGTCGTGCGGTCAAGAGTCTCTTGGCTGACATCGGTATCCCACCAGGCTTGATCACCGTCAACACCTTGATCCACCAAAGTCAGGCAACATCCGTTCACCGCGATGGAGGCCCCAAGAGCGGAATCCTGCAAAACCGTGTTGGCTGCGATTCGCAAGCGCACGCCAGAACCCCATTCGGTGGTGACGGGGCGCGAGTCCAAAACTGCGCCCAATTCCTCAACGATGCCAGTGAACATAAGGGCAGGGTAGCGGTAGTTTTGCCAGGTGTTGGCAGTGAGATGGTCAATTTTGCCCTCAGCGGACCCCAGTCCCTGCCCCGCACACGGGTACGGGGCTGAACGCAATAGCCCGAACCCGCTCGGTGGAAGCCCTGATCAGTGCCCGTAGGCTGACGGGGTCTGTTGGGGTTTCGACTCTGGCACGATGCGAACCATCACCTGATGGGGCGCGACCTCCGAGTCGTATTTATACGGAAGGCAGGGACGGCTATGGCTGGTATTCCCAAAATTGAAACTATCTCAGCGAATCGCACTCACGAGTCAGATACTGGCTCGCCTGAAGTTCAGATCGCGTTGCTCACCGAGCGGATTAGTCATCTCACAGAGCATCTCAAGGATCACAAACACGACCACCACAGTCGTCGTGGATTGTTGATGATGGTAGGTCGTCGGCGTCGTCTTTTGGACTACGTCAAAGGTCGCAACGTCGAGCGTTATCGCGAGATCGTTGCCAAGTTGGGTCTACGTCGCTGAGACGCAGTTCCAACTGCAATACACATAACAAACAAACCGAGTAGTGAAGGTTTGGTTGTCAGTCGCCGTGGCCGTCACCGAGGTGCCGACTTAGCCGACTGGGAGCCGACCCGCTACTCCATATGCAATCCGGCAAGGAGCCGAGATTGCGCGAAAGGAGCTCGCCATGGCCGACGCCATCCGAGTGTCGGGTCCCATTGGGGGAACCGATAAGACCCTGACGTTTGAAACAGGAAAACTGGCTCTTCAGAGTCAGGGAGCAGTTGTTGCCAGCATTGGTAACAGCATCGTTCTTGCTACTGCAAACGCCGCCAAAGATGTCCGTCCGGGCATTGACTTTTTCCCATTAACCGTCGACGTGGAAGAGCGGGCCTATGCAGCCGGCAAAATTCCGGGCGCCTTTTTCCGTCGTGAGGGACGTCCGAGTGAAGCAGCAATTTTGACCTGCCGACTCACGGACCGTCCATTGCGTCCAGCCTTCCCCGATGACTTCCGCAACGAAGTGCAGATCGTTCTCACCATTTTGGGTGCCGACCAGATCAACCCGCACGACGTCTTAAGCATCAACGCCGCTTCGGCTGCTTTGATGATCAGCGGAATCCCATTTGATGGTCCGATTGGTGCAGTACGTATCGCTTTCACACAAGACGGCACATGGACTCCTCACCCCACCTATGTTGAGGGTGAAGAGGGAACTTTCGAACTGGTTGTTGCCGGTCGTGAACTTGACAACGGAGACGTTGCAATCATGATGGTTGAAGCCGGTGGAACCGAAAAGAGTTTCGACTTCTACGCCAACGGTGCGCCAAAGGTTGACGAAGTTGTTCTCGCTGGTGGCCTTGATGCCGCAAAGCAGTACATCAAAGAGTCGATCGCTTTGCAGCGTCAGTTGTTGGCTTCGGTCATCGCAACTCGTGGACCAATCTCTGCGCTGAAGTACACACCAGTACTTGATTACGGTGACGATGTATGGACTGCTGTTGAAGCAATCGCAACACCATTGTTGGCTGATGCAGTGCGCATCGCTCTGAAGTCTGAGCGCAACGCTGCTACTGATGCTGCTGGTAACGCTGCTGTGGCGCAATTGGCAGGTTCTGCTGATGCTCCATTCGCTGGTCGCGACAAAGAGATCAAGGAAGCTGTTCGCAGCCTCACCAAAAAGTTGGTGCGTAAGCGCGTCGTTGAAGACGGCATCCGTATTGACGGTCGTGGACCACGCGATCTTCGTCCAATCTCGGCCGAAGTTGGTGTTCTGCGAACTGCACACGGTTCTGGATTGTTCCAGCGTGGAGAAACTCAAGTGATGAACGTGACGACTTTGGCCATGCCCCGCATGAACCAGATGCTTGACACTTTGTCGCCAGTGAACTCCAAGCGCTACATCCACCACTACAACATGGCTCCATGGGCTAATGGTGAAACCGGTCGCGTGGGTACGCCTAAGCGTCGCGAAATCGGACACGGTGTTTTGGCTGAGCGTGCATTATTGCCAGTTGTTCCTAACCAAGATGACTTCGCATATGCGTTGCGTTTGGTCAGCGAAGTGATGAGTTCAAACGGTTCTACATCAATGGCCGCAGTCTGCTCGAGCAGCCTGTCGTTGATGGATGCTGGTGTGCCAATCAAGGCAGCCGTTGCAGGTATCGCTATGGGACTCATCTACGCCGAGGGTAAGTACCTCAGCCTGACTGACATTTTGGGGGCCGAAGATGCCTTCGGTGACATGGACTTCAAGGTCGCCGGAACTTCTGAAGTGGTGACTGCATTGCAACTTGATACCAAGATTGATGGCATTCCCGCCGATGTCTTGGCAGCGGCTTTGCAGCAGGCCAAAGAAGCTCGGATGACAATTCTCGAGGTCATGAACGCGGCAATTTCCAAGGGCCGTGACACTGTGGCAGAGACTGCTCCGAAGATTATTTCGATCACTATTCCGATGGACAAGATCGGCGAAGTCATTGGACCAAAGGGCAAGGTCATCAACACCATTCAGCAGGAAACTGGCGCCGACATTGCTGTTGACGACGATGGAGTTGTCGGCATTGTGACGATCGGTGCTGTCGAAGCATGGAGAATGGAAGACGCCAAGGCTCGTATTTTGGCAATCGTCGATCCTCCTAAGGCAGAACTCGGTGCGATCTACAATGGTCGCGTTGTCAGCATCACTAAGTTCGGTGCATTCGTCAACATCCTTCCTGGTCGTGATGGTTTGATTCACATCTCCAAGCTCGGTGCTGGCAAGCGCATCAACAATGTGGAAGATGTTTTGACACTTGGTCAGGAAATCGAAGTTCGCGTTGAGGACATTGACGATAAGGGCAAGGTCAGTTTGACTTTGGCTGGCGACCCACCGGTTGCTGCGTCAGCCCCAGCGGCATCGGCACCTCGTGCTGCTGCTCCTGCGACTGGTCCTGTGACTGTCAGTTTCGATGACGCTTTCGACAGCGAAATCAGTAGTGAACTTGGCGACCTCGGCCCCGGTGGCGAAGCTGGTGGCTCGGAGCGGGCACCCCGTGATGACCGTGGTGGCCGTGGCGGAAATGACCGCGGTCCTCGCCGTCATCGCTGATTAACCAACCAATAACTGAGTAACGACAGGCTCCCGATCTTGAAAGAGACGGGAGCCTGCCTCGTTCTAGGGTTTATGATCAAGGTATGGCTGATTCAAAAATTCGCGTCGGGGTATTTGGTGCCGGTGGGCGTATGGGGGCAACCGTGTGCGATGCAGTCATGGCCGACCCTGACCTCGAATTAGTGGCCGCAGTTGACCCAGCATGTGTGGGCACAGTCATCCACGGAATCTCCATTGTTGCCGACCCGCGCGCTATGGCCGATGCTGGCGTGCAAGTAGCCATTGACTTCACTATTGCCGCTGCTTCACGTACAAATTTGCAGTGGTGCGCATTGCATGGTGTCCACGCAGTCGTCGGAACAACTGGCTTCACTGATGCCGACATCGCTGGTTTTCGTTCTGTCTTTAGTTCATCAAACTGTTTGATCGCTGCCAACTTCGCGATTAGCGCAGTGCTGATGATGAAGTTCGCCGAGATGGCTTCACCATGGTTCGAGACTGCTGAAATCATTGAGTTGCATCACGACAATAAAGCCGATGCCCCAAGTGGAACCGCTATCGCAACTGCCAATCGCATGGCTGTAGCGTCAGGTGAATGGGCTCCTGACCCAACGACTCATGAAGTGATACCAGGTGCACGCGGAGGCAAGGGTCCCGCTGATATCCGCGTACATTCGGTCCGCATGCGCGGCATGGTGGCTCATCAAGAAGTGATTTTGGGTTCAGCTGGACAAACGTTGACTATTCGTCAAGATAGTTATGACCGAGTGAGTTTTATGCCAGGTGTGGTCTTGGCCTGCAAAAAGATCGCTGACTTGCCTGGCGTGACGATGGGTCTTGAACCTGCTTTAGGTTTTTAATTTTTAGAGGTGTTCAAGAACGATTTCGCAAGCACTGACGGTGATCCCGCCGCCTTCTTCAACATTGAGTTCGGTGATGACACCATTTTCAATGACGGCCGAGTAGCGCTGTGAACGTGATCCAAGTCCGAAGCCTGAACCATCCATAGCAAGTCCCATAGCGGCAGTGAAGACACCGGATCCATCGGCGAGCATCAGGATGCCTTCGGCACCACTGCTCTTACCCCACTGATCCATCACCCAAGGATCATTGACGCTGACACAGGCGATGGTGTCAACTCCTTTGGCGCGAAGGGCGGCCTGATTCTTGACGTAGCCAGGCAAGTGCACCATTGAGCAGCCAGGTGTAAATGCTCCAGGAACGGCGAACAGAACAACTTTTCCTTTGCCCAAAACATCAACCGAGTTGACGGGTGAGGGCATGCCATTGTCACCAAGAACATGCAGCGTGACATTGGGGATTTGGTTTCCTACTGAAATGGTCATGAAGTTTCCTTTGTTTGGTTATTGACTGAGTTGCTATTTGTTGCAGAGTAGATGTGCGATCACTGTTCGCTTGGGTACTCAAGATCTTTACTTACTGTAGAGGTTCTGCTGCGGTTTTTGCGAGCGGACTGCAGAAAAGAAAGAGCAAATAATCCGCCGACGACGTACCACTGATAATCCTCCATCCATTGGAGAAATGATCTGATTTGATCTTCAAAGGCTTTGCCTCCCGCCCACATCACCACAAGGCGGATGGCGATACCAGTGGCGAGGAGCGAGGCATATTTGATGGGTGCGATACGGCGATGACCAGCCATCATCCATACCAAGTTCGACCCACAGAAAAAAATGATCACTAACCAACCAGCGCGGTCCATGGCCTTGGCGAACCAGCGGTAGATCGCCGGCAATTCACCGACCTGCTTTTCAGTCCATCCGAGGGCGCGATCCCCATACCAGCGGCCTAGAAAAAACAGGACCATCCCAGCAATAAAGACGCGGGTAAAGCCGATCAAGGCAAACGGCAAGGGATCCATGAAGGGGACAGAGGCGAAAAGATTGCGGTTGCGACTTGAGAGAGCCAAGACCACCGCTGGGCGCTCATCAACCCAGGCGGGCCCAACGTTGCTACCAAAGGTTCCCACAGCAAAAAGGAATCCCGACGTCAAAAGAATCAACTTTTTTCTGGGTGCAGAGACATTTTCGTCGTGGGGAGATGGGGCTTCGGACATGCTCTGCCAATCTAAGCGAGAGTACGCTCAGAGAGTCACACAAGGGGGAAATTATGTCGGCAGAAATTTCGCAGATTCCAGGATTGATGCAAGAAGTACCGCTGAGTATCTTGCATCTTTTTGATCGCGCCGAGCGATATTTCGGGCATAAGACAATCGTCACTGCAACGGGCTCTGGTATCGAACGTACGACCTACGCCCAATGGGCCCATCGCACGCGTCAGGTCGGCACGGTTCTCGATCAACTCGGTATCTCCAGCAACGGTCGCGTTGCGACGTTTGCATGGAATACTGCACGCCACCTCGAGTTGTACTTCGCCGCGCCGTGTACTGGACGCGTGTTACACACGCTTAACATTCGTTTGTTCCCCGAGCAGTTGACGTACATCGTCAATCATGCTCAAGATGAAGTGATTTTTGTTGACAAGTCGTTGCTCGGTTTGCTGGCTCCGTTATTGCCCACATTTACTACCGTCAAACATTTGGTGATTATGGATGACGGCAAGGGCGAGATTCCTGCTGATCTGGCTGGTATTGCTTCATATGACTACGAAGAACTACTCGCGAAAGCTGCGCCCGCGCAATTCGTTGAAGTACCGGAGAACACTGCCGCCAGTATGTGTTACACAAGTGGCACGACAGGCAATCCCAAGGGCGTGGTGTACACCCATCGCAGCACATTCCTGCACACCATGGCCACGATGATGACTGACGGTCTGGGCGTGAGCGAGAGTGACAAGATCCTGCCCGTTGTTCCTATGTTTCACGCCAACGCGTGGGGACTGGCCCACGCCGCTGTTGCATCAGGCGCCGATCTGGTGATGCCCGGTCCCGATTTGTCGGGCCCTGCGGTGGCCAACTTGATCGTCAACGAACGTCCGACTATCGCTGCCGGAGTGCCAACGATTTGGATGGGCGTTCTACCCGAGTTGAAGGGTCGCGATACTTCAAGTTTGCGAGCCATTCCGTGCGGTGGTTCGGCTGTTCCGCGTGCTCTTAGTGAGGCCTATCGCTTACAAACTGGACTGCCCATTTTGCAAGCATGGGGCATGACGGAAACGAGCCCGATCGCTGCGGTCTGTCATCTCGACGGTGATCAGTTGCTGCTTGATGTCGATGCTCAAGCCGATTTACGAACTCAGGTTGGGCGCATTGTCTTTGGTGTTGAATGTCGCGTTGTTGAACCTGGTACGACGATCAGTGTGCCGTGGGATGGAGAGTCCAGCGGCGAACTGCAATGTCGCGGCAACTGGATCGCTTCAACGTATTACAACGATGCGCGAGCGGGAGAGAGTTTCAGCGAGGATCACTGGTTGCGAACTGGTGATGTGGCCTGCGTTGATGAGCGTGGGCGAATACGTCTACTCGATCGCACCAAAGATCTCATCAAGAGTGGTGGCGAATGGATTAGTTCAGTCGAACTTGAAAATGAATTGATGGCCCATCCACTCATTCGCGAGGCCGCAGTCATTGGCGTCATGCACCCGCGTTGGAGCGAGCGACCTTTGGCTTGTGTCGTGCTTGAAGCGGGCGCAACCTTATCCAAGGAAGAGATTCTTGATTTTCTTGGCACCAAAGTCGCCAAGTGGCAGGTTCCTGATGATGTCGTCTATATCAATGAGGTCCCAAAAACGAGTGTCGGCAAGTTTTCTAAGAAAACTCTTCGGGAACGCTTCGCTGATTACCAATTGCCGACCGCCTGAGGTCAAAATAGAACGCATGAAGTTTTTGAAATTATGTTTCGGATCGGTCGTGATGGTCAGTCTTGTGGCCTGTGGGGGATCCTCGGATTCAGCCTCAGTTGACACCGTTCCTGCCACGGGTGTATCAGTGACTGTGGATGTTTTAGATAATTCATATCGGCCGTTGGTTTTAGAAATTGCCGCTGGAACTGAAGTGGTGTTCGACAACCAGGGTCGCAATGACCATAATCTTCTTCCCGACTCGGTCTCTGGAGATGCGCAATTGCGGGAGATGCTGGCAACTGATTCATCAGCTGCCGCATGGGGGGTGGTCTCCACCGATTTTGTCCCAGAGGCGATTTATACCCATGTCTTTTCGACCCCCGGCGTGTTTACCTACTATTGCTCAATCCATGGAGTGCCAGGGGCGGGAATGTTTGGAACGATTACAGTTTCTTGAGTAGGCAATGACCTTTGATCATTTCGTAGCAAGTATGTTTTAATAAGGTAAACAATCACAAGGGGGAAAATGATGAAACGTTCTGTACGCAAATTCTGCGGGGTGATTATTCTTGCTGGGGTCATAGCGTCCTGCGGCGGGAGTGATAGTTCGCCTACAACTGAGGCTCCTGCCACTGAGGGCGTTCTTAATGTCCCTGCTGACTACCCGACAATTCAGGGTGCAGTTGACGCAGCAGTCGAAGGTGATTTGATTCTGATTGCTCCCGGTACCTATACCGAAGCAGTGCAGGTCACGACGAACAACATCATTATTCGTGGGCTTGATCGCAATACCGTCATCCTCGATGGCAACTTTGAACTTGATAACGGCATTCGCGTTGTTGGAGCTAATGGCGTGGCCCTTGAAAACATGACTGCCATGAACTACACCAAGAATGGATTTTTCTGGACTGGTGTGACTGGCTATCGCGGCGACTATCTCACGGCTTGGCGCAATGGTGACTACGGCGTTTATGTATTTGACTCCGTAGGTGGTGTCATTGATAACTCCTACGGTGGTGGAAGCCCAGATGCTGGTGTGTACATAGGCGAGTGCTACCCATGTGATTCGTTGATTCGCAATTTTGTTTCCGAGCACAATGGTCTTGGCTATTCGGGGACCAATGCCGGCGGCAACCTTGTGATCACGGGTTCAATCTTCCGCAATAACCGCGCCGGCATTGTGCCCAATAGCGGTAGTTATGAATTGTGTTACCCGCAGCGTAAGACGACGATCATCGGCAACTGGGTGTACTCCAATAATCAGGCTGATTCGCCGGCAATTGATGTGGCGATTTTGGCCATGGGCAATGGAATTTTGAGTGCTGGTGGAGTGCAAAATATTATTGAGCGCAACCGAGTGTGGGATCACAATAAGACAGGTATCGGTCTTGTGCCGTTTCTTGAGGACGATCCCAATGACGAAATGCCCGAAAAGTCAGCATGGGATATGACCTGTGCCGAGAGCAAGAAATTGACCCCGGTTCAACCAGGTGGTGGGATTCTTTGGGACAGTCAAGACAATACCGTGCGCAATAATGTGCTTGAAGACAACCGTCGCGCCGACATTGCTGTTGGATCTGCTGGTACTGACCTGTGGACCTTGGGTAACTGCTTTGAGGGCAACACCTACACCACTTCTGCTCCGACAAATCTTGAGGCGCTCTCGCCTTGTGGCACTCCTTTGACCGCCGATGGCGACTGGGTGACTGGTGACCTACAAGTCATCACATGGTTGGTGGACGCGGAAACTGCACCTCCTTCAGTCGATTGGAAAATAGCAACTCTTCCGAAGATGCCAGTATTTGATTCAATGCCCGATGCGGCAACAGCACCTGGTGTCGTAGCAAGTGTGACACCACCAGTCGTAGACCTTGACGCAATTACGGTGCCTGACAAGATCAGCTGATCTAGTTAGATTTTATTTAGTTAGAAAGCGCAACGACATGGCCCGACGAACAAGAGCACTCTTCTTCGTCGGGCTTTTGTCATTTGTGGCGGCTTGCACCCACGAACATGATGGCGCTGGTGGTCACGTTCATTCAGACATGCCCGTTGATGCAGCGGCAGTGATGGGTCAACCCGATCGGCCTATTGCTGGCCCTCAAGGCGGGGTCGGACAATTCGTTGTTGAATGTCCGTTTAGTCATGCCTTAAGTGATGATCCGATTGTGTATCCAGGTGATGAGGACGCTTCGCACTTGCACACATTCTTTGGCAATGTCGCTGCCAATGCTGATTCACAGTTACAAGATCTCCTAGAGCAACCCACGACATGTGAACAGCAACTTGATACGGCTTCGTATTGGGCGCCTGCATTATTGGAAGAAGGGGAGTTGATCACGCCAGAAAAAAGCGTGGCCTATTATCGTGCAGGCTTGGGTGTCGACCCTCTGAGTGTGACGGCCTTCCCAGCGGGATTAATGATGATCGCTGGTGATCATATGGCGACCACACCGCAACCAGTTTCGGTGGTGGCTTGGTCCTGTGGCGCAGGGGGACTACGTGAGGAACTACCGCCGGTATGTCCACCCACTCGTGGTTTGCGTCTCGATGTCACTTTCCCCGATTGTTGGGACGGAAAGAATCTTGATGTTGCTGGTCATCGAAAGCACATGCATTACTCTTCGGGCGGAAAGTGCCCGAGTTCTCATCCAGTTTCCGTGCCGCAGTTAATCTTCGCGGTGACGTACCCCGTGACTGGTGATGCCTCGCAACTGCAATTGGCATCAGGCAATTTGATGACTGGTCATGCTGACTTCATCAACGCTTGGGATCAGGAAAAATTGCAGCAGGAAGTTGAATTATGCATTCACCGCAACATTGTGTGTGGTGTCACAAGCGGTCGCTCGTCGGGCTAAAGCCGACCCGCCTCAGTCACACGTTGCAAGAATTGCTGTGTCCGTTGGTGGGCGGGATTGTTGAAAAACTCTGTTGGTCTTGAGCACTCCAAAATTTGGCCTTCGTGTAAGAAGCACACCCGATCAGCAATCTCTTTTGCGAATCCCATCTCATGAGTCGCCAGTAACATCGTCATCCCATTGCTCTTCAGTTCGCGTACGACATCCAAAACTTCTCCCACGAGTTCGGGATCAAGAGCCGAAGTGATTTCATCAAGCAGCATCACCTCTGGGTTCATCGCCAAACTTCGAGCGATAGCGACACGTTGTTGTTGCCCACCCGATAACTGATCGGGATAGCCATCAGCGCGGTCACTGAGACCCAAGCGGGCGATCAATTCGCGAGCGTGACTTTCGGATTCCTTTTTGGATTGACCGAGAACTTTGTGCGGAGCGAGGGAAACATTTTGCAGAACCGTCATATGGGGGAAGAGATTAAAACTCTGAAACACCATGCCGATTCTTTGGCGCACTGGGTCGGGGTTCAGACCTGGCGCGCTGATATCTACGCCATCAAGAAAGATCGCCCCATCATCAATGGATTCCAGAAGATTGACGCAGCGCAATAAAGTACTTTTGCCGGAACCTGATGAGCCAATGAAAGCAATAACTTCGCTTTGGGCAACCTCAATGGAGATCCCCTGAAGAACAGGTCGTGTTCCGAAAGATTTGTGTACATCGTCGAGCAAGATTTTGGGAGTCATCGCACTGCCGTCCCAGATGTACGACGCCGCTCGCGCGACATTAGATGATCAACGAAACGAGTTTCCGGAATCGTCAATAGGAGAAAGATAATGGCTGCTCCGACATAGGGCGTGAAGTTGGCGTACTTAGATTTATCAATGCCGGCTTGCCGCAGAATTTCAATCGGGCCGATCAAACTGATTAGGGCCACATCTTTTTGCAAACTCACAAAGTCATTCATTAATGGTGGGATAACGCGTCGAATTGCTTGCGGAATAATGATGTGGCGCAATGTCTGGCTCGTTGACAGACCAAGGGATCGAGCGCCGGCACGCTGGCTTTCGTGAATGCTTTCAATGCCAGCGCGAAATACTTCAGAGACGTAGGACGAATAGGCCAAGATCAATGCAACTGAGCCCCACAAATAGGGACTATTCCATGGTCGATCCATTCCCAGTCCGGGAATTCCAAAGCCGATCAGCAAGATAGTCAAGATGACTGGGATGCCGCGAAAGATGTCGGTATAGGCAGCGGCGAAGAGCCGTAAGGGAAAGAGAAGCGGGGAGCGGACGTTGCGGCAAATCGCTAACAACATTCCCAAAACCAAAATACATGGCGCACACCATAAGAAAATCTGAATATCTTTCACGAAAGCTCGTAACAGTGCAGGAAAGGTTTCGTCAAGAATGGGACCATTAAAAAATGAGCGCTTGACCTTATACCAGCCTGGGGTCAGGGGAATAAGTACGACTAAAAGTCCGATGACAGCCAAAGATGATGCCAAGGCGATCAGTAAGGAGCGCCTTTTTTGACGCCGTTCAAAAACTTGCCGCCGTGAAAGCGGTCGCCGAGAGGAATCCTCGCTGAGAGAACTGGTGCCCGAGTGATCGCTCATCTCGGGCACCATATCGTTCTTGTGATTGTTGCCAACAGTTGCGCTGGGTCAGTCAAGAGTGATGACTGGAACGCCAGTGTTATCGCTCAGCCAGGTCTGCTCAATTGTCGCAAGTGCCCCAGAAGCCTTGATGGCGGCTAAAGCGGTATTCACGCAGGCAACCAAATCGTTATCTTTTTCGAAGACCAAGCCAAAGTCATCTGAGGTGCCACCTGCGGCGGCGGGGAACTGACCGACGACCGTCGTACCTTCAATCTCGACATAGGAGATGTAGAGGGCAGTCGGCAAGTCAACAACAATGGCGTCAATTTGCCCTGCTTCAAGAGCGGCCTTTGCGCCTGCATTATCGTCGTAGACGAAAACTTCGTTGCTCGGCTTGATGACCTCATTGACGAAGTCAAGACTTGTTGTGCCGGCCTGTACGCCGAACTTGGCCCCAGCCAGATCTCCAATAGTGATTGCACCTTGGGGCACATTTGCAGTCAAGGCCACGATGGCTTGATTGGAGGAATAGTAGGGCTCACTGAAACTGATTGTTTCAGAGCGCTCAGGGGTGATTGAGTACTGCTGAAGGTTGAAGTCAAAGTTCTTCGCGCCTGGGGCAATGGCCTCATCAAAAGTTGTTCGCACCCACTTCACGGCATCGCCTTCGTAGCCAAGTTCGGCGGCGACGGCCAGTGCAACGGCGGCTTCAAAACCCTCACCACTTTCTGGGGCATCATTTTCGACCCAAGGGGAGTAAGCGGGGGATCCAGTTCCGATTGTGAGGACATCTGGGGTGATCGTGGCGCAAGTATCGCCATCTTGAGCAGTTGAGTCTTTATCTTCGCTTCCGCAAGAGACGAGAGAGACAACGGCGACGGCTAGAGCAGTTGCTGTGAGACGACGAAACATGGATTTTCCTTCCAATAGTGGCTAAACCCTCAGACTAGCCAAACTTTTACCTTGATTTCAGCTTGACAATGAGACACCAGAGGTCTTAGTGTCTCATATGTGAGCGTTATTGCCAATCTTGGTGCTTCCCTGGAAGATCGAATTCTTGACGCCGCTCGTCGATGCGTGGACCGCTGGGGCATCAACAAACTGACTATTGATGATGTGGCGACCGAGGCAGGAGTTTCACGAGCGACTTTGTATCGCTTGTTCCCTGGTGGCAAAGACGTGATGTTCGATGCACTGCGGGTGCGCGAACTTGAAGATTTTTTTGAGGGCATGAGCGCCAAACTGACCGAGGTTGAGTCATTGCTTGATTTCACCGTCAAGGTCTCGGTGTACGCGCTGCATGCAATGCGTGGTGATCAACATTTAGCAATGATGCTGTCCACTGAGGAGGGCACGGCCCTGAAGTCCTTGACTGTTGAGGGCTTGCCACGCATTTTGCAAGTCGCCTCGCAGTACATCACTCCTTTAGCGATTGAATTTATTCCAGCTGAGGAGGCCGACGTCTTCGTGGAGATGTTGGCACGTCTCGTCATCTCTTATTTCTTGGCTCCGAGTGAGCACTTCGATTTGGCTGATCCAGATTCGGCGAGAAAGTTCTTTGGTCCATTTATCAGCGCTTTGAACGCAGTGGCAGCAGTCTAAATCAGCAAACTTTTTCATACATCAAAACCAAAACGGGAGAAAAAATGAGTATTACCGAAAACGAAAGCCAAGAAATGTTGGGTCGCAGTGAACTCAATGATATTGAGGCGATTTTGTCAATCACCAACACTGATGTTGATGCAATTCAGCACATTGTTAAGGACAATGCCGATGCGATTTTTACGTGGGATTACTCGTTGTCGCGTCCGGCCCTCCGCAAGTTGTACGAAAAGGCCAAAGTTGGGCAGTGGAATGCCACGACCGACCTGCCATGGGAGACAGTTGTTGACGAGGAAAAGCAAGTCAGCATGGATCAAGCCGCACTTTCCTCCGGCTTGACAGCCAATCACTATGAAGGAACAGTGATGGATAAGTGGGGCGACAAGGAGTGGACTGCTTTTGGTATTGAGCAGCGTCGATGGAGTTTGTCGCAGTTCATGCATGGCGAGCAGGGTGCTCTTATTTGTACAGCCAAGATCGTGGAGACTGTTCCCTGGTACGACGCCAAGTTGTATGCCAGTACTCAAGTCGTCGACGAGGCCCGTCACGTTGAGGTATTCGCGCGCTATCTCGATGAAAAACTTGGCGGCTCGTATCAGATCAATGCCCACCTACGGATGTTGCTTGACGACATTGTCAATGACAGTCGCTGGGACATGACTTACTTGGGTATGCAGATCATGGTTGAAGGTCTGGCTTTGGCTGCTTTCGGCAACATGCAACAGATGACCACCGAGCCACTGTTGAAGAAATTGTTGCGTTATGTCATGAGTGACGAAGCCCGCCATGTGGCCTTCGGCGTGTTGTCTCTGCAAGAGGTATACAAGGACATGAGTGACCTTGAGATCAAAGAGCGTCAGGAATTTGCCTATGAGGCATCGGTGCGGATGCGCGACCGCTTCATGTCGCAAGAGGTCTGGGAGCGCATGGGCGTCAACCCACGCGATGTCGTGCCTTTGATCTTGCGTGACCCAACTCGTGAAGTTTTCCAGCAGATGTTATTCGCCAAGATTGTCCCGAACTGTAAGAAGTTAGGTCTCTTGGATCGCAACAACTCATGGTTGCGCCGTCGTTACGAAGAGATGGGCGTCATCCAGTTTGAGAATGCTGAAGACACTGGCGAAGAATATGTGAAGTATGAACTTGGCGAGACTCTCGCTGACGTTCAGCACTGACACCTAAACAGCGGGTACAGCAACTACCGTCTATCTCATGAGATGGCGCGCCCAAGACCTAGCGGATGCTCTCGGGGCGCGTTTGGTCGGGCCAGATACTGACATTGATGGTGCAACCTTTGATTCGCGTCAGGTGTTGCACCATCAATTATTTGTGCCGATAGTGGCGCAGCGGGATGGGCACGACTTTATTTCAGATGCTTTGAAGGCCGGGGCAAGTGCTTATCTGAGTTCCCGGCTAGATGTCGTCGAACGTATTGGCGGTTCAGCAATCGTGGTCCCCGATACGGCACTGGCTCTGATTGATGCAGCCCGTTGGGCGCGCCAGCAGTTCGCCGAGTCGACTGTCGTTGTCGGCGTGACTGGATCAGTGGGTAAAACAACAACCAAAGATCTGATCGCTGCTGCTTTGGCTCCGAGCAAGCGAGTTGTGGCCAACATTCGAAGTTTCAATAATGAGCAAGGTCTTCCTGTGACTATTTTGAATGCTCCGATCACCACAGAAGTGTTAGCGCTCGAGATGGGCATGCGCGGACATGGACAGATCGCCGATCTGTGTCGGATCGCCCGCCCATCAATCGGTGTGGTCACGCGAGTTGGTCAAGCCCACACCGAACTGCTCGGTGGTCTCGCTGGCGTGGCTGAGGCTAAAGGTGAATTGATTGAGGCATTGCCGCCGCAAGGGATGGCGATCTTGAACGCCGATGATTCTTTAGTGATGGCGATGAGCGCGCGCTCAAGTGCGCCAGTGATGACATACGGCGAATCTGCATCGGCTGATGTCCACATTTCTGCTGTCACTATTGATCAACAAGGTTGCGCAGCATTCGTGATACGCACACCATCTGGGTCGTGCACGATGAAACTCTCCATTGCTGGTCGCCATATGGCGCATAATGCTGCAGCGGCTATTGCCGTTGGTGAATCTCTCGGTGTTTCTTTGGACTCGATGGCTTCGGCGCTCAGTACAGCCACGATTTCTGAACACCGCATGCAAGCCAAACGCACTCCACGCGGGGCATTGCTCTTTGATGATTGTTATAACGCCAATCCCACTTCAATGGCAGCGGCTTTAGAAACACTTGCGCGGATTCCAGCAGTTCGTAAAGTAGCGGTACTTGGCGTGATGGCCGAGATCACAGAACTCGAGGCGGCGTACGCAGCGATAGTGGATCAGGCTCAGAAGTACCGCATAGAGATTCTGGCGGTAGAAACAACCGCTTATGGTGTCCCAGCGATGTCGCTAGAAGAAGTGCAACAGCGGGTGCAAGAACTTAATTCTGAGGCAGTCATTTTGGTCAAGGGAAGTCGCGTGGCGCGTCTTGAGCGTATTGTCGATGCCGTTATGGCTGACTAAGGAACGAGTCGCTAGGTAGTCGGTCTAGGTTTGACCACCAACTCAGAAAGAGGGCGAATGCCGCTCCGAATAAAAGAACTGATTGAGTGCCGATGACATCAATGATCGGACCAGCGGCTAAGCCGCTCAATGCGACTGTGCCGCCAAAAGCCATGAACCATAGCGGCATCATGGTGACGCGTTCATCATCTTTCAGGTTCTGCTGAAATACTGTGGCCATGGAATTAGCGGCCATGAAATAAAAGACGCCGAGACAAAACCCAATCGGGAAGGCTGGTGCGGGAGAATGCATTATTGCGAATCCCGCAAGACTGATAGAGAAACCAATCAGCCCGCGACGGATCACCATTGGTCGGTGGACGCTGGCTAAAACTGTGCCAGTGGACAGAGCCCCGAAGAAGGCACCGAGACCCCACGTGGCATATAGCCAACGGTACGTTGATCCGAGAGGGTCAACACCGAAGTTGATCCGTGCCACTGAGGGAAAAAGAGCCACGAAAACTAGGGAAAAAAATGAAAAACCAGTCATTGTCAACAAAAGTCTTGCGAGTACACCACGTTCACGACTGATGCGTAGTCCAGTGAGCATCCGTCGCCAACCTCTTTCAGGATGCTGACCGCGGATATCGGGGAGCACGACTCGGGTCAGAGCAACGATCAAAAACAGATAGGTAGCAGCGTTGATAACAAAAATCTGAGCAGTCGAAATGCCCCACAATGCCAGCAGCGCGGCAATGGACGGTCCTGCCACGCGACTGGCATTGAGTTGAATTGAATTCATGCTGATCGCCCCTGCAAGATCGCGACGATCAACCAAAAGTGGAATGCTGGCTTGAGATGCGGGGGCGTTCAATGCGTTGCCGATACCAATAGAAATTTGGGCGATGAAGAGTCCCCAAATCGGTCCGTCAACGCTGACGATTAATGCCAGGACGAGAGAGAAAACTAATTGGATCCATTGCATGGTTAGCAAAAAGCGTTGGCGGTTGACCCGATCAGCGAGAATCCCGCCAGGAATTGCCAGCAATAACATTGGGCCAAGTTGAGCGAAGACCAAGAGGCTGACTATTTTTGCTGATCCCGTGCGATGGTCAATGTATGCCGGCAAAGCCAAGTTCTGCATCCATGTTCCGATATTGGATAAGAACAGCCCACTCCAAATCAATCGATAGGAGGGGTAAGACAGAGCGGCTCGAGCGGAGCCAGGTACATGGGAATGGGGAAGTGGGGCGAGTGAAGGATCAGACATACATGCTCAAAAGGTGACTAAATCTTACCTAGGGTCACTTGCTGGGACCGATTGAAATGACACACTTAAGGCGTGACTTCTGAGATAAAACCCCTTGAGCAACTGGTCCCACCGCCGACAAATGGTGGAGCGTGTCGTTCACCGCGCGGAACTTTTGCTGAATGTCCGTTATGTGGTGGAGATCTCTCGCCCGAGCACGCGCATTTCAAATGTCGCGGCTGTGGTTGGCGCGACTCGTGTTGCGATTAGTTGCCTTGATCAGCCGTTGATGAGATCGGCGTAGAACCCAAGCATCTGTGCCGGCCCGCTGAGTAAGAAGGTGGTGATGCAGGTTTCTTTCCACCGCACCAGTTCATCTTTGATTTTGTCGATCGGTCCCACAAGGGCAACATCTTCAACCATTTTCAGAGGAATGGCGGCAGCGGCTTCAGCCTTCTTGCCTTGCAAATACAATTCTTGAACCTTCACGGCCACATCCTCATAACCCATGCGAGCAAACACTTCAAAGTGAAAGTTGACATCTTTGGCTCCCATACCTCCGGCGTAGAGAGCTAAAAACGGACGCACCATATCGGCACATTTTTCAGCGTCATCACCAGGAATGATCATCGCTCCCGAAGCGACTTCAAATCGCGCTGCCTTGTCCAGTCCTTCAGATGATTTAGCAAAACCTTCATTGAGGCAGCGACGATAGAAGGCATCTTCTTTGGGTGCAAAGAACAGTGGTAACCATCCATCGCATATTTCGCCCGAGAGGGCGACATTCTTTGGTCCTTCGGCTGCGAGATAGATCGGAATATTGCCACGTAGTGGATGCACGGTTGCCTTGAGAGATTTACCAAGGCCAGCACCGTCAGCACCGGTATAAGGCAAACTGTAAAACTTCCCGTTTGCTTCAACAGGATGTTGACGCTCAAGAACTTGACGCACGATGTCAATGTATTCGCGTGTGCGTGCCAAAGGCTTGGGGTAGGGCTGGCCGTACCAACCTTCAACGACTTGTGGTCCACTTGCGCCGAGTCCCAGAATAAAACGTCCCTGGGAGAGATGGTCAAGCGTGATTGCCGCCATCGCCGCCGCCGTGGGTGTGCGTGCGCTCATCTGCATGATGGCAGTCCCGAGACGAACATTATGAGTGTTGGCTCCCCACCATGCCAAGGGAGTTAATGCATCGCTACCGTAGGCCTCGGCTGTCCATACCGAATCAAAACCTAAGCGGTCTGCTTCAAGGACAGCCTCGTCGGCTCCTGCGGGTGGTCCTGCCGACCAATAGCCAGTGTTGTAGCCGAGTTTCATCGTTTTTGTTGCGCTCATCACTACATCGTGTCACCCGTGATGGCGCGTTGAATAATCGGGGCTCATCGCTCGCCTGTTTTGGGGAACGACTACTACGTCAGAGTGAGGAAGAGTTTTTGGGCACTGTTACCACCAGGACCCGATGGCTCAACTTGAATGTCGATGGTGACGGTGCCCGTCGACCAAGACTTCGACCTTGCGGTGAAACAAGCCTGAAGATCCCATGACGCTTGCAGAGTGCTAGTCGCTTTATCGTCAGTGGGATTAGCCAAAGTATCGGTTGTCATCTCGACATCGGTGTAGGTCGCTGCATCACACTTACCGAAGTTGCCATTTGACGGCCCGCCGCTGGGGGGGTTCGGCATGTCGGGGGTGTACCTAAACCCACCAAGGTTGTAAAAGCCAGGTGTCTCACCGTCAATGGCGAAACGTTGTGGGCGATACATCCGCAATACCAAAGTTTGTGTTGAGGCAATGGAAATCGTGGGGATGGAACTGGCTGTGTAGTCGATTGGGGTGTCAGTGTCGCAGGTCCCGCCCGTGGTCCCGACGCAGTACCCCTGCAGCATCGGATGGGTCACGAACACGAACCCAGCAGTAGCGGTGAATTCATATACCTTGCCAGTCGTTGTGGTGACCCGTTGGATGAAAGTGTCTTGCCCAGACGGCAGACTGGCCTGCGAGGTGAAAGTCTGCGCGGTGAATCCAGCCGCTGCCACGTTGTTTATTTTTCCTAGGCCGATTTGCCACTGAATGTCTCCAGTGCTACCAGCGGTCACTTCGGCGTAGTCGGCAGGGGCGTACGAAACGCCCACTCCCTTGATCTCCATCTTCGTCACAGGTTCACCACAGACTTGAGTGATCGGTGAAAAGACCATCGACATTGACGCTGCGACTTGAGTGAAAATAGATGCGTCAGTCGCTCCGTGAATTCCCGTACCGTAGAAATTCAAGGTGTCTGCATAGTTAGGCGCTGTGGCCTTGTAGTTGGTGAAGATATGAAATGAAGCAGCGGCTTCACAAGTAGCCGCATCAGTCGACGAGCCAGTGACAGTCGGTTCAGGGGTAACTGAGTCAGCCGAGTCAACGTTTGAGTCCCCATCATCATTCACATCAAAGGCATTTGGGATGCCGTCATCATCGAAGTCGCCACCGTCGAGGTCATCCACATTGACCTTCGCTCCACCGCCACCGCCCTCCGCTGGCGGACCTGGGCAGGTTGGCGGACACGCCATTGGTGAACGATTACCGGTAAGGAAAAGAGCACTCGCCGAAGCTGTTGTCGCTTTGCCATAGTTACCGACGCCTTTGGGCACTCCCTTGGTCGCTTTCGTTGTGGACGCAGTCGTCTTATCAACTTGCGATGAGGAGGTAGCGGTGTAACCGTAGCCCTGCTTATTTGATGCTGAAACATTCTTGATAGTGATCGTCTTTAGATCAATGGTGGTTGTAGCAGACGAAGAAAACTTTGTGTATACACCAGTGGCACTTGCTAGTTTGGCGCCCTTCCAACCTAAGACCACGGGTCCGAAGTAATCGCCAGTCGTTGATGACACCAACTGCAGAGTCGCTCCGTCGAGAGAAGAAATTTTTGGCTTTGAGGGCGTCGTCAAGGTCACCGCAGTTGCCGTATTGCTGGTGATTTTCTTGGAGGCTAAAACGCGCCCTGTTTTCGCGACGAGAAGCAGAGTTTTATCTTTCGCTCCGGCGACACTCGCCTTGACTGTGTACTGCTTTGGGGTCGCACTTTGGACCTGTGGTGCTCGCGCACTCACCGAGGTAGTGCTCAGACCGACTCCTGCGGCAAGCAAAGTCACAATCGCAACTATTTTGCATGAACTTGAAATCTTCATATCAAACCCCCGGATTGTGAAGTATCAACTTACAAAAAAAGCATATATCTTTTTAGAAGGCGATGGGTAAGTTTTCTGGACCGAAGATAGCCACCGTGGATGGCTTCCAAATGACATCGCCGTTGATCCGCAAATTGGGAAGTCTCTGAGCCAAGATGGGTAATGCCTCTTGTTGTTCGGCGCGAGCCAAGGCGGCCCCGAGGCAATAATGAATGCCTGCACCGAAGGTCATCTGCGGTTGACCTGCAGGTTCGCGGGTGATGTCGAAAGTGTTGGGTTCGTTAAAGACTGCGCTATCACGGTTTGCGAGGACTAGCGACGGCACGACCAAAGTCCCTTTGGGAAATAAAACGCCCTTATATTCAATGTCCTCGCTAGCGAACCGACCAGTGCTGCGGACGGCTCCGAAATAACGCATCGTCTCTTCTACGGCCTTTCCTGCCAACTCGGGGCGCTCGGCAAGAAGTTTCCATTGCTCAGGATGCTCAGCAAACAGCGCTACTGAACAACCAAGTTGATTGCGCGTTGTGTCGGTGCCACCAATGATCACGGCTTCAACCATTGAGACCAATTCGTTCTCACTGAGTTTGTCGCCGGCTTCTTCAGCAGCGATCAGACTTGTAATCAGGTCGTCGGCGGGACTATTGCGTCGCTCGGAGATCAGTTGGCGAACGTAGGCATCGAGATCTGCCTGAGCTGCCAAAATGAGGTCAATCTCGTTTGCGTTATTCGCATCAAAGATTCGCAAGACATCTTCGGCGACACGGCTGAAGAATTGCCAGTCTGATTTTGGCGCACCGAGAAGTTCGCAAATAATCGGGATTGGGTAATGCTCACAGATATCAACGGCGAGATCGCAGTGGCCTTGAGCGACGATCGGGTCGATCAGCGAATTCATTACCTCGCGCATAAATGGGCGCAGATGGTCGGCGGCTCGCGGCGAAAAAGATGGAGCCACCAAACGACGCAGTCGAGTGTGAACTTCTCCTTCAGAGGAAAGAATTGAGGGCTGACGATTTTCGCTGAGGCGCGGATCGTCAACGCCAAATGCGATGGCCGCTAAAGCAGCAGCACTGTGCCACCGTCGATCGCGCAAAATGGCCAAGCAATCCTCATAGTTGAAAATCGGGTAGGCGAAAAGACCTTTAGCGATCCACGAGTCTTGAGCAATACTCGCCAGTTGATCGCGTTCTGCTTGGCTACCGACGAAGTCAAAATCAACCTGCGGAATATCGAGTTCATTAATGGAAATTGCCATGGGTTTAACTTAGTACCGTGTCGCTATGAGCGAAGTAGCCACAGCAGATGTTGCCGACTTGCCAGCCATCACCGCCAGTTTGGCTAGCGCCTTTTCCGACGACCCCGTGTTCATCTATCTAATGGGTGGAACTTTTGATGAACGACGAGCGACCTTGGCATTTGAGATGTTGGGGCGCAACATGTTGGATCACGGTCTGGTGTTGATGACGCCAGACCGTAAGGCAGCGGCATTTTGGTCTCCACCCGGGAAGTGGAAAGTTCCGCCACTAACAATTATTAGGACTCTTCCTCTCACGTTGCGCGCGTACAAATTCGGGATTTTTCGCGCTCTTGGGGCACTCGGTCGGATGGAGAAACTTCATCCTCAGGAACCTCACTATTACCTCGAAGTTTTGGGGACTGACCCCGTTCAGCAAGGCCATGGTTACGGTGCCGCTTTAATGAACGAAATATTGAGCAGAGCTGATGAAGAAAGGGTCGGAGCATATTTGGAATCATCCAAAGACACCAATGTCCCGTATTACCGCCGATTCGGTTTTGAAGTCGTGGGTGAAATCCATCATCCCAACGGACCAACAATGTGGCGGATGTGGCGCGACCCACGCTAAACGATCCCTCATTTACTCACTGCTCTTTCGTCACCTAGAGTGGGGTCATGCAGACTTACCAAAACTTTGTTGATGGAAAATATGTCGATGCGCAAGATGGACGCACGATCCCGGTGATCAATCCGTCCACAGGCGAGCAGTATGCGACGGCCCCACTGTCATCATCTGATGATGTTGATCGGGCCATGAAAGCGGCTTCGCTGGCCTTTGAATCATGGCGTGATTCAACTCCAAAAGATCGTTCGCTGGCGTTGTTCCGAATCGCTGACGCCATTGAGGCACGAGCCGAAGAGTTCGTTGCATTGGAGTCACAGAATTGCGGTAAGCCCATCGAGATGACACGTTCTGAGGAAATTCCTCCGATGGTCGACCATGTGCGTTTCTTCGCCACTGCGGCCCGCCACCTTGAGGGCAAAAGCGCAGGCGAGTATGTCCCCAATATGACGAGTTACATTCGTCGTGAACCGATCGGCGTCTGTGCCCAAGTTGCCCCGTGGAACTATCCGATGATGATGGCCGTATGGCAGTTTGCACCTGCTAT
>BJGB01000002.1:36497-46591 GCA_014190215.1 Actinomycetes bacterium
CGCCGCTGGAAATACGGTCGTTCTGAAGCCGAGTGATACAACTCCTGTGAGCACGACTTTGTTGGCTGAGATATGCGCCGAGTTTTTACCTGCCGGTGTGATGAACGTGATTTGTGGTGATCGCGACACAGGTCGTGCCATGGTCTCGCACAACACGCCATCTTTGGTGAGTGTGACTGGCTCCGTGCGCGCTGGAATGGAAGTCGCTGAGTCGGCGGCGAAAAGTCTCAAGCGAGTCCATCTGGAATTAGGTGGCAAAGCACCCGTCATTGTCTTTGACGACGCGGATATAGCGGCCGCCGCCGAAGGTATCGCGATGGCTGGTTACTTCAATGCCGGCCAGGATTGCACGGCAGCGACACGAGTGTTGTGCTCGGCTGGAATCTATAAGGATTTCGTGGCGGCACTCACCGAGCAAGCCAAAGCCACGCGCTGTGGTATGCCAGATGAAGAAGATATTTTGTTTGGACCAGTCAACAACATCAATCAATTGACACGCGTCGCTGGGTTTTTTGATCGTTTGCCATCGCACGCCGAGGTCAACGCTGGTGGTGTGCGTCAAGGCACCTCAGGTTATTTTTTTACGCCGACGGTGGTCAGTAATTTGCGGCAGCAAGATGAGATGGTGCAAACCGAAATCTTTGGTCCCGTGATTACGGTGCAACAATTCAACGGTGAAGATGAGGCTGTGCAGTGGGCAAATGGTGTTGATTACGGTTTGGCTTCAAGTGTTTGGACGAAGGACTTTGGGCGGGCGATGCGCATGACCAAACGATTGGACTTCGGTTGTGTGTGGATCAACACCCACATTCCAATGGTCGCCGAAATGCCACATGGTGGCTTCAAGCAGTCGGGCTATGGCAAGGACTTGTCGTCATACGCTCTTGAAGATTACACGCGCATCAAGCATGTCATGGCCAACCTCGAGAGTTAGCGCTTCTGAAATTCCTCTGCGGCGTGTTGAAGAGCGTCAGTCAACACTTCGGCGATAAACCGAAGTTCTTCAGGACCGCAGATCAAAGTGGGGGATAAGACCACGACGGGGTCGGCGCGATCATCAAGTCGACAGATCAGTCCCGCCTCAAAAATACGTGGTGAGAGTTCGTCGCGCAGCAGCCAGTTGCATTCTTCGTCGGTAAAACTCTGTTTCGTATTTTTGTCTTTGACGAGTTCAAGCACTCTGAAGTAGCCACATCCGCGCACATCACCAACTAAGGGCAGTTCCTTGAGTTGTTCCATGACTTCATCAAAGATGGGCTCATTCTCCAAGACGTTGGCCAAGATGTTTTCTTTTTCCATCACTTCAATATTGGCAAGGGCCACGGCGCAGGACACAGGGTGTCCGCCAAAAGTAATGCCATGAAGAAACACCGCAGTGTCATCTTCGAGAAATGGTGCCGCCAGTCGGTCACTGACGATGACTCCACCGAGCGGGGCGTAACCACTCGTGACCCCTTTGGCAAAAGTAATCATGTCGGGCTGGTAGTCAAAACGCTGACAACCAAACCAGTAGCCAAGCCTGCCGAACCCACAAATCACTTCGTCAGAAACCAGTAGCACGCCGTACTTGTCGCAGATTTCGCGCACTCGTTTCCAATAGCCATCTGGCGGCACGAGAGCCCCACCTGTATTTTGTACTGGCTCCATCACAACCATTGCTACGGTCTCAGGTCCTTCGGCGATGATGGCTCGTTCAACTTCTTCGGCACAGTCAAGAGTGCACTTCGTACTTTGCGAACACAAACCACAGCGGTACTGATTCGTATTGGCAACCTTGATCGCCCACGGGAGCAATGGTTCAAAGGGTTGGCGAATGGCGGGAATTCCGGTGATGCTCAGCGCCCCCAAAGTGGTGCCGTGATAGGCGTAATAACGACTGATGACTTTGCGGCGTAGAGGCTGGCCAACGGCGGCGTAATACTGCACGGCCAACTTCCATGCCGACTCTAAAGCGTCGCCTCCACCGGTGGTGAAAAACACTCGGTTGAGATCTCCCGGGGCAAGTTCACAAAGTTTGGCAGCGAGACGGATGCCAGGTTCATGAGCAAAACTCCACAGTGGGAAATACCCCAGAGTTTCACTTTGTGAGGCCGCTGCTCGGGCGAGTTCTTCTCGTCCGTGCCCGATGTTGACGGTGAATAGCCCAGATAACCCGTCTAGATAACGCTTCCCATTTTGGTCATAGACATAGGCACCTTGGCCGCGTTGAATAATCGGCAGACCTTCTCGCTGGACACTGGAAAGATTTGTGAAGTGACCCCAGAGATGCCTCTGTGCAAGAGCACCAAGGTCAATGTCATCTGATTCAGGCCGATCCACCATTGCTCCTTGTTCTGCGTGCTTCAGGTTAATGCTCTGTTACCGTACTGTGGGGTAGTCAGTGGGGGTATCTCAGTGTCCTATAGTGGGATTCAGTTTGGCGGAACTGCCAATGGCATTGATTGGTGACGAGATAATTCAGAGAGTGGGGCATGACAGGTGAGCGGTGATCGTGGCGCAGTCGAATTAGAGGGTGTGACGAAGCGGTTCGGCTCAATGGTCGCGGTGGACTCCATGAACCTGTTAGTGCAACCAGGCGAATTTCTCTCTCTTCTCGGGCCGAGCGGTTGCGGCAAGACGACAACTCTGCGGATGCTGGCTGGTTTTGAGCAACCTGATTCAGGCTTCATTCGCATCAGCGGTCAATACGTGCAGGGAATCCCGCCCTACAAGCGTGATGTCAATACGGTTTTTCAACATTACGCGCTCTTCCCACATATGACTGTGGCTGAAAATGTTGCGTACGGTTTACGGCAAAAGGGTGTTCCAAAGTCTGACATCGCCTCCAAGGTTGCTGAGGCTTTGGACATGGTGCAGATGAGTAAGTTGGCCGAGCGTAAGCCTCGCCAAATGTCGGGTGGGCAACAGCAACGCGTGGCCGTGGCTCGTGCACTGGTGAATCGCCCAAGCGTTCTACTGCTTGATGAACCTCTCGGAGCGCTTGATCGAAAACTGCGCGAAGAAATGCAGATCGAATTGAAGTTGCTGCAGAGTCGTCTTGGCATCACCTTTGTTTTCGTCACCCATGACCAAGAAGAGGCCATGAGTATGAGCGACCGTATTGCGATCATGCTCGACGGCCATATTGAGCAACTGGGCGATCCAGAAACGGTTTACGAGCATCCATCATCGGCTTTCGTGGCTGGTTTTATCGGCAGAAATAATTTCTGGCAAGGAGTTGCAACGGAACATGGTATTCGTGCCGATGATGGCACGAATTTTGTTGCCAGTCGTCCCGAAGAGGATGTCCCTAATGATCTGCCAGCCTTGGCGGCGGTGCGTCCTGAGTGCATCAATCTGTCGGGTGAGTTGCCCTCTAATATGGCCAATGTGGCATCGGGAACCGTGGCTGGCGTCTCACACTTCGGCGATGTCTTGCAATATGTCGTGACCTCGGGCGAGCGCGATCTCTTGGTGCTCACTCCACGTGCCCATGTCGCAAGGTTTGCCTTGGGGGACAATGTCTATTGCAGTTGGTCAGCCGACGACGTGTATTTATTCTCTGCCCGACAAGCTGACATTGTGATGGCAGACTCTGAAAATCAACAAAGTTAAGTACCGCAAGTTCCATCAATGTAAACACTGAACAAGGAGAAAGACAATGACCCAAGATCACACACCACCACAACTCAGAATGTTGGCGCCGGAAAGTTTTCGCGAGAAGTTGTCACGCCGCGCCATTTTCAAGATGGGTTCGGCGGCCGCTGGCCTAGCAATTGTTGTTGCTGCCTGTGGCGGTGACGACAACTCTTCGCCGTCAACTGATGGTGCTCCCGACACAACTGATGGCGGCTCACCCTTAGCTTCTGGGGACTGGAGCCGAGTCATTAATGCTGCGACTGGAACATTAGCGATGTACACCTGGGGTGACTATAACGACCCTGAATTGGTCGGTAAACAAGCCGAAGGAGCGTTGGGTGTATCGATGAAGGTTGACTACTTCAATAGCAACGAAGACTTGATCACAAAGTTGGCTACCTCCAATGGCAGTAGCGGTTTTGACATCGTCGTGCCCACTGGTCCATACATTCCGCAAATGATTGACAAGGGACTCATCCAAAAATTTGATAAAACTCTGATCCCGAATATGGTCAATGTTGATCAGGCATATCTTGCTCAAGAGTGGGACCCGACCAATGATTATTCGGTATGTAAGAACTGGGGAACCACTGGTTTTATGTGGGATAGTTCAGTGATCACTAAAGATCTCGTCACCTGGCAAGACTTCTTTGATGCCTGCATGAATGAGGCCAGTGGTATGTGCTCAGTCTTAGATACTGGACCGAACCTCTGGGGTGCTTGGTGCTGGGCCAATGGCAAAGACTGGAATAGCACCGACGACGCCGACCTTGATGCTTGCGAAAACTTCCTTGTCGAAGAACTGGCGCAGCACATCAAGAAGTTTGACAGTTACCCAAGTACCGCTTTGGCCGAGGGTGCCTACACCTTGTCCATGGCATGGAATGGCGATGCCCGTCAGGCGTATTACCGCATCATTGAAGCAGGCGGTGACCCATCTGTTTGGAAGTGGGCTTTAGGAACCCCCACTACCGAACTATGGATGGACAACTATTGCATCGCTGCAGGTGCGCCGAACGCCGAAGCGGCTCATGCTTGGATCAACTGGGAATGCATCCCGGAGATTTCCATTCAGGATCTTCAGTACCACGGTTATCACACGGGCATGAGAGATATGGCGACCCTTATTTCCGAGCTTGCACCCGATCTTGATCGTGGCGAAATGATCTTCTTTGATGAGGCACAGGTTGCAATGATGACCACTCAAGAAATCACGACGGCGATTGATCGCCAAGTGGAAATGTTGAACAAGATGAAGGCAAAAGCCGGAGCCTGATACAGCGTGACTTCAGCGGTGTATACAAACGATCGTCGGAGATGGCGAGGACCTAAGTTTGTCCTCGCCATTCCAGCGATCATCTGGTACCTGCTGTTCTTCATTATCCCGATTGCCTTTGTCGTCGTTTATTCCTTTGGCACCAAGGACACATCACGTTTGTTGCCAGTTGATTTAGGGAAACTAACGACGGCTAATTACTCTCAGGTTTTTGACGACACGTTCTTCAAAACCTTCAAGGCGACCTTGCGGATCGCGATCGTGGCGACTTTGCTCTGTTTAGGCATTGGGCTTCCCGTTGCTTATTTCACGGCTTTTAAAGTGAGCGAAAAATGGCGAGTCGTGATTCTGACTCTCGTAGTGGTTCCGAGCTTCACGTCATTTCTCATCCGCACTGTGGCTTGGCGGATTCCGCTTGCGCCTAATGGAGAGTTCTCGCGCTGGCTTGTTGACTTAGGCGTTATCGGAGATCGTGGTATCCAACTTTTGGAAACCCAGACAGCAGTACAAATAGCAATTGTTTATAACTATTTAGGATTTATGATCCTGCCATTGTTCGTCGCTCTTGACCGTATTGATGTGCGGATGCGCGAGGCCAGTAAGGACCTCGGAGCTGGGCGCATTGCTACATTTATTGGCGTCACACTTCCGTTAGCTGGTCCTGGAATTGCGGCTGGAGTCTTGCTGACATTCATCCCGATGTGTGGCGACTATGTCACCGCCACGGTGCTTGGCGGAGCCAAAGGCAACATGATCGGTTCGATGATCGCCTCGCAGTTCTCGCAAGCGCAGAACTGGCCTCTTGGTTCGGCAATGGCGGTGTTGATGATTGGTGCTGTTCTATTGGTCTTGGCATCGGGGGCGTTGCTCGTCTGGCTTGTCCCGTTCATTCTCAAAGCCTTGCAACCAGTCACTCAAAGTATTCGTCGTTCAATCGCCGAGCGTTCGCTGGCTTCGTCCAAGGGTGATAAGCCGTCAACCGCTCGTGGCATCGATGTGATGCGCATTGTTTTCGCAATCTGGACGATCTTGGTTTTGCTGTTTATGTTCATTCCGATCTTGTTGGTGCTGCGTCATTCGTTTAATAGTGGCTCATCTTTTTCTATTTGGGCTGGGCACACAAGCACTAAATGGTGGGGGGAGTTGTTTGCTAGCGGCGCCACTTGGGCGATGATCAGTCGCTTCTTAGTGATCATCGGCGTTGTCTTACTCGTACGGAGAGTTTTGCTGGCAAGGGGAAATGTCTCCAAGCGAGTCACCAGTTGGATGGGACCGCTGGCATTTCTTTTGGCCTTTGTCGTCAATGGGGTGGCGAGCGATTGGTTCAGGGATATTTTTGACTTCGCCGGTATTGGTGACTCAATTCGAAACTCATTTACTGCCGCTATCGGTGCAACTTTGGTCGCAGTGATTCTCGGCGGGCTATCTGGAGTGGCATTAGCGCGTCGACCAGGGGCATGGACGAAAATTTTTATGGCCACTGTGTTTCTGATTTTGGTGACACCCGAGATCATGGACGCCATTGCTTTGGTGACATGGTTCCAGCGCGTTGGCGATGTTCCAGTATTGGGCTATCTGTTTAAGAATGGTCTCGGCCCTTTTAACGGTGGAATGCACAAGTTGTGGGTTGGCCAATCCTTGTACGCCAGCGCCGTCGTGACCCTGATTGTCCGCGCTCGTTTGGCAGGTCTTGATGAGGCCCTCGAAGAGGCGGCCGGCGATCTTGGGGCTACACCGGCGCGGGCCTTTCGTCAGATCACACTGCCGTTGATTTCTTCAGCGCTGATAGCGGGTGCTCTCTTGTCTTTCACTTTGTGTTTGGATAATGCAGTGATCTCCACGCTGGTGAGTGAGGCTGGCAGTACGACTTTCCCTGTGGCCCTCCTCGGAGCAACGAAGAGCACCATCAAACCCTTCTGGGGTGTGGGTGCGGTGATGCTCTTTATGATCACCATGGGAGCATTGGCTTTCGTGGCGGTGGTGTTACGGCGTTCAGGCGAGTCATCAAGCGATATCGCCGCCACTCTCGCTGGCGGGTGAGCCACTCATGCGAGTGATCGTCGTTGGCGCGGGATTAGCGGGTCTCAGCGCAACCGAATCATTGGCTGCAGCGGGAGTGGATGTGATCTTGCTGGAGGCTGGTCACAGGTTCGGTGGACGTACGCGCACTGTGAGCGATGGATACATCAACGGGCAGTACGCCGAAAGTGGTGCCGAGTGGGTGGATTCAATTCATTGGAGAATGCGTGATCTGATGCAGCGCTTCGGTATCAAGCCACTAGGTCAACCCATGCCGTGGACGACGATCAGACGCTGGCTGTATTGGGATCAAGCGTTTTATACAGCGGACAACATCGCCGCCCTGTCACCTGGAGTGTTTCGCGCTATCGAACAGTATGAAGCGTTAGCTGACTCGCCAGCTTCCGGCGTGCAAGATCCAAGTCGACCAGACCTTCATCCTGAAGCGGCGTACCTCGATTCCATATCGGTGGCTGACCTGATCACGCAGAGCGGACTTGATCCAGTGGCCCAACTATTTGCGCGGCGTGGCAGTCAAGGAGAATTCGCTTCGGATCCAGAAAATGTCTCCAGCCTTTTCGTGGCTCAGCAGCGAGCCTTTGAGAACTCGGAAGTTGCTAAGCAAGGTATTGAACATCTTTCCCAACGAGTTGCCGGCGGAACGGGACAAATCGCAGTGGCTCTCGGCAAGCAACTGCAGGACTCGCCGCGTATCACCATCAACTTTGGAACTCGTCTGGTTGCGGTTGAACAAGATGACAGTGGAGTCGTTGTGACAGCAGATGGTCCCGATGGCCGAGAGATGTGGCAGGCCGATGCTCTGGTTTTAGCTTGTTCGCTTGTCCCACTGCGTGAAGTTGATTTTCGCACGCCGATGCCAAGCGATTTTCATCAGGCTTTTCACAATCTTGGCTACGGTCCGATTACGAAGACAGCGGTGCAGTTTGAAACACGCAGTTGGGAATCTGGCTATGGCACAACCGACTCCATCTCTCAACGTCTCTACGACCCGAGCGTTGATCAAACTGGGTCATCAGGGATCTTGATGTCATATTGCGGAGGCGATGGTGGCCATCAACTCACGCAATATTCAGAGGCAGAGCGCATTGAGATGATCACGACTGACATGCGACAGATTCACGGCATCACATCACCGCTGACAGGCGCATTTTCTCGCTCCTGGTCGGCAGAAAAAAACTACGGTGGTGCTTACGCGGTGTATCAAACGGGGCAGATCACTGGCTACTGGAATATTCTGCGGCAACCTTGGGGACGCGTGCATTTAGCCGGTGAACATGTGGCGACATGCACTGGCTATATGGAGGGTGCCGTGGAATCGGGTTGCGATGTCGCCGATCGCATTGTGCGCGCGAGTTAGTCGGCGCCCTCAGCGATACGCATAGTCGTTGCCAGCGATGGGCCAGCTGATGGCGAACCACTAGAAATCGTGACTGTCGCAATGTGTCCCGTGAAGTCGTTGGGGGATGCATAATTGTCGACGATAGGAAGTCCTTCGTGGCGACCAATCCATAAGCCACCAGCTGACGTGGTGACTCCAGGGAACATAAACATGCCGCCGAAATGTCCACTAGCGATGTGTGCATCGTCGACGAACAGTGCAAGTGCTCCGGCTTTCATTGTGACAGTGATCTGATGTTGGCCAGTGCCGATTTTCTCTGCGCCCGCGAGATGTGCTCGCTGATGTCCATACACGACATCAAAATGTGGTGTCCCGTGATCAAGACGTAGCGCCCAACCACCTTGGTGATCGCCGAGTGCGGCGAGGATTCCGTTCTCGATTGCTGGACAGTCAATCGTGGCCGACATGGTGAAGCCGCCAAACATTGAGGGCATTCGACTCGCTGCTATTGGATGCCGACTCGGCTGATATGTGGCTGAACGGGGTAGTGGATATTCGCCAGGGTGCGCTGGGTAATTGGCCCCGGGATTAAACAATGGGAAGACGTTATTGGCAGTGGCTTGTTCAATCCATAACGATTCAAGTTCGCGCACTCGCTCGGGATATTGCGCGGAAAGGTCTGTTGACTCGGAGAAATCGTTCGTGAGATCAAAGAGTTGCCAGACATCAGTTTCGTACGAATGACTTCCGGTGATGTGCGCACGCTCATTAAACAGTGGCGATACGAAGTTGCTGGTGGCTTTCCAGCCTTCGTGATAGATCGAGCGGGATCCGTGCATTTCAAAATATTGAGTGGAGCGATGTTCGCTTTGAGCACCATCAATGAAGGTTGCGCTGATGTCCACGCCGTCCACGCGCTGTTGAGTGATGCCATCAACAATTGTTGGCATAGAAATTCCAGCGGCCCCTAAGAGCGTTGGCGCAAGATCGACGGCATGCGTGAACTGATTGCGGACTGAACCACTGTCGGTGATGTTTTTCGGCCAACGTACGATCAGAGGAGCGCGCACGCCACCTAACCACGAATAACGCTTCCACAAATGAAACGGGCTGTTGCCGGCCCAAGCCCATCCCCATGGGTAATGGTTGGTGTGGTTTGGTCCACCAATTTCGTCGATCTGTTCAAGGGCTTCTTCGACGGTGGCATGATCGCCCAACCAAGATGCAGCCTCGTTGAGAGTTCCAATCGTTCCACCCTCACTACTGGCGCCATTGTCTGACATCAAAGTGACGATGGTGTTGTCGTCGAGGCCTTGCTCGCTGAGATAAGACAAAAGACGACCGATTTGTGCATCGGTGTGTGTGACGAAGCCGGCGTACACCTCCATATAGCGAGCAAATAATCTGCGCTCATCAGCTGACAAGGTGGACCATTGCGGAATCCACGATGGTCGCGGGGTGAGTTTGGTGTCGGGAGGGATGATGCCGAGCTTAAGTTGGCGCTCAAAAGTTCTTTGTTGAAGTACTTCCCATCCTTCATCAAACTTTCCGGCATACGGTTCAAACCATTCACGCGTCACATGGTGCGGTGCATGAGCCGCGCCGGTTGCAAACCACAAAAAGAATGGCTTATCGCGGGTCGCTTGTTGTTGATCGCGGATCATGTTGATCGCTTGGTCAGCGAGATCTTCGGTGAGATGGTACGCGCCACCTTGCGAGGTATTTTTTGGTGGGATGATTGGCGTGTTGTCACGCACTAACTCAGGTGACCAATGGTTGGTTTCGGCGCCTAAGAATCCGTAGTAACGCTCGAAACCGAGA
>BJGB01000003.1 GCA_014190215.1 Actinomycetes bacterium
ATCGGTCCAACAATGACATTTCGAGTCTCCGCCAAGATCTGCGCGAAAATAGGAAACGGTTCCTGCCACAAAATATGGCTGTCAAAGGTCCAGACATGTGTGAATCCGTATGTCTCAGCTTTTTTAGCTAAGTCAACCACCCGTGCACTGGGCGGAGTGGTTTGGAGTACAACACCAATGTCCATTTTGCTCTCTACCTATTCTGCGGAAAGCCGAGATCGACTTTGCTAGTTCGGGGATCAGGCCAGCGTGATGTCACTACTTTGCTACGGGTATAAAAAGCGATCCCGTCGGGACCATACATGTGTAGGTCACCAAACAAACTGGCCTTCCAACCGCCAAATGAGTAATACGAAACCGGAACAGGAATCGGCACATTGATGCCGACCATTCCAACATTGACATCAAATTGGAACTGCCGAGCAACGCCACCATCGCGAGTAAAGATCGCTGTGCCATTACCAAACTGATTGTCATTAATCAGTTGCAGACCCTGCTCATACGACTTCACACGCACCACAGTCAATACCGGTCCAAAAATTTCTTCGTCGTAGCATTTCATCCCTGGTTGAGCATGATCAATCAGGCTCGGCTTCAAGAAGAAGCCATCACTTGGTGCTCCCTCGCGACCGTCCACTACAACTTTTGCACCTTCGCCAGCGGCTCCTGCGACGTAACCGGCGACCTTATCGCGATGCTCACCAGTAATCAGCGGTCCCATTTCACTGGATGGATCGCTACCGTTACCGACCACAATGTTGGGGATCCGACTCTTGACCCTGGCTACCAACTCATCAGCAATCGTGTCCACCGCAAGAACAACCGAGATCGCCATGCAGCGTTCCCCCGCTGAACCGTAGGCAGCACTGACTAATGCATCTGCCGCCATATCAAGGTCGGCATCGGGAAGAACCAACATGTGGTTCTTTGCTCCACCTAAAGCCTGAACACGCTTGCCATTTTTTGTGCCAGTTTCATAGATGTAACGCGCGATGGGTGTTGAGCCGACAAAACTAATCGCCGCAATATCGGGGTGACTGAGCAATCGATCAACGGCAACTTTGTCTCCCTGCACAATATTGAATACGCCATCAGGCAAACCCGCCCGCTTGAGCAATTCGGCAATAAACATTGCTGTTGAAGGATCTTTTTCGGAGGGTTTCAAGATGAATGTATTGCCACAAGCAATGGCATTGGCGAACATCCACATCGGCACCATGGATGGAAAGTTGAACGGCGTGATGCCAGCCACAACTCCCAGAGGTTGGCGAATGTTGTACACATCAACACCGGCAGAGGCTTGCTCTGAATAACCACCCTTCAGCAAATTAGGGATGCCGCAGGCGTACTCAATATTTTCCAGACCTCGGGCGAGCTCACCCAATGCATCTGCGGTCACCTTGCCATGTTCCTGAGTAAGTAACGCAGCGATTTCATTGCGATGAGCTGACACAAGTTCACGCATGTTGAACATAATCTCGGCTCGTCGCGACAAGTTCGTTGAACGCCACGCAGGAAGTGCGGCCTTGGCATTGGCAACTGCTTGATCAACCTCATCAACATCAGCGAAACCGACTGTGCCTTGAACCTGGCCGGTAGCGGGGTCAAAAATATTCCCCGTGCGACCTGACTTACTACTGACGGTGTGGCCGTCAATCCAATGATCAATGCGGTACATGACTCTTTCCTAACTTTCTTTTTGGAGGGAAATCTCAGACGAGATATTGCGAGAGGCCACGCTTGATGTATTTACCATGTCCTTTGCGACCGATGTATTGGTCATTATCAATGAGAACAACACCTCGCGAAAACACCGTGTCAACCTTGCCGTCAATAATCCAGCCCTCCCAGGCTGAGTGATCCATATTCATATGGTGCTTGTCGTTAATACCGATCTTGGTCTTGTTATTCGGATCCCAGACCACAACATCGGCATCGCTCCCTGGAGCAATAATGCCTTTTTGTGGGTACATGCCGAACATCCGCGCTGGAGTTGTGCAACATGTTTCAACCCAACGTTCAAGTGACAGTTCACCAGCAACAACACCTTGATAAATCAGTTCCATGCGGTGCTCGACACCACCGATCCCGTTGGGGATGGCCGAGAAGTTACCGAGACCAAGTTCTTTTTGATCCTTAAAGCAAAATGGACAGTGATCGGTGCTGACAACAGCAAGTTCGTTCATCCGCAACCCCTTCCACAGATCGCCTTGGTGACCATGACCCATCTGACCGATGTAATGCGGATCATTATCTCGTGAGCGAACTGGCGTACTGCACACCCATTTTGAACCTTCAAAGCCAGGTTGGCCGAGCGTTTCTTCAAGCGTGAGCCACAAATACTGCGGACAGGTTTCAGCAAAAACATTGCGTCCATGATGCCGTGCCGCCGCTACTTCATTGAGAGCGTCGCCAGCCGACATGTGCACTATGTATAACGGCACATTGCCAGCCACATGGGACAGCACAATGGCGCGGTGCGTGGCTTCTGCCTCAAGCGGCGATGGACGGGTATATGAATGGTAACGAGGATCAGTATCTCCACGAGCAAGAGCTTGTTGCACCAAAACATCAATCGCAGGACCATTTTCAGCGTGCATCATGATCATTGCGCCACATTCAGCAGCAGTTTGCATGGCTTTCAAAATCTGACCGTCATCGCTATAGAACACACCGGGATAAGCCATGAACAACTTGAAACTGCTGATCCCCTCATGCTCAGTGAGGTACTTCATATCCTTCAATGACTGATCATCTACTCCACCAATAATCTGATGAAAGGCATAGTCGATCGCGCATTCACCTGAGGCTTTGCGATGCCATTCGGCCAAGCCGTCAAAAACATTTTCGCCGTAGCGTTGAACCGCCATATCGATAATCGTTGTCACGCCGCCCCAGGCTGCGGCCCGCGAACCTGTTTCAAAAGTATCCGAGGCAAAGGTGCCCCCGAAAGGCAACTCCATATGGGTATGAACATCGACCCCACCAGGAATCACGTATTTACCAGCAGCATCAATGACACGATCGCAACCTTGTTCAGAAGAAGCGAACCAGCCTGGCGCTCCAACGGCGGCAATTTTTTCATCATCAATAAGAACATCGTTAGCAATCACTCCCGTGGGTGAGATGACCAATCCATTCTTGATTAATACCTTTGGCATAACGCCTCCCTAAATATGTGTGTGACTACTACCGGCAACGACAATCTTTGTTTCACAACTCGGTGAGATCTCCATAAGCCTCTGGGCGGCGATCTCGATAGAAAGCCCAGCGATCACGCACTTCGCGAAGTTTTTTCATATCCAAATCGCGCACGATCAGTTCTGGTTTATAGGGATCCCCCTGAGCACCAACAAACTTTCCTTCAGGGTCAACAAAGTAACTCTGCCCGTAAAAGTCATTTTCCCCTAAAGGCTCGATGCCGACACGGTTGATGGCACCTACATAATAAATGTTGGCAACCGCAGCAGCGGGCTGCTCAACTTTCCAGATGTATTCGCTGAGACCACGATGCGTCGCCGAAGGATTAAAAACAATCTGCGCACCATTGAGACCAAGAGCGCGCCACCCCTCAGGGAAGTGACGGTCATAACAGATGTACACCCCAACTTTTCCGACTGCGGTATCAAAGACTGGATAACCGCCATTGCCCGGCTTGAAATAAAACTTTTCCCAGAATCCCTTCGTCTGCGGGATGTGCTGCTTGCGGTATTTGCCTAGATATTTCCCATCAGCATCAATCACTGCGGCGGTGTTGTAGTAAACCCCAGCCTGAGTAATTTCATACATCGGCAACACAAGAACCATGCCAGTTTCCTTGGCAATACTTTGAAAACGTTGAGTCGTTGGCCCATCAGGGATGTACTCGGTGTAGCCGTAATACTCAACATCTTGTACTTGACAAAAATACGGACCATAAAAGAGTTCTTGAAAACACATCACTTGAGCACCTTGAGCCGCCGCTTCATGACAGGCAGCCTCGTGCTTATCAATCATCGTGTCCTTGGAACCCGTCCAGTCTGTCTGCAGTAAAGCAGCACGAACATTGTCTTGTGAACCTGTCATCTGTCCCCCTAATAATTTAAGATTTGTTGCCCTGCTTCATTGCTACACACCAACTAGTAACCGCCACCAATCTTGGTGTGATCCCATGAAACAATCTGTTCAACATTTATCTGAATGCCCAAGCGCTTTTTCGCCTGTGCTTCCAAGAAAGGCAATGCTGCGTCGCTGATGGCTCCATCGCCGTTGTATTTCAAGCCGACAGCTTTACCGATTGCTAAAACCGCGTCATAGTCGTCAACGATGGTCGCTGAACCGACGAGTTCAAGACCTTTGAGTTGATCGTAGGTGTCTCCACTTTCAATCAGACCAGTGATTTTGTTATCACGGCGCAAGTTGACAATTTTTTGGCTCTTACCAAAAGTCCAAAAAGTGACCTTCTCATCCATCACGACGTACCACATCGCAACCAAATGGGGGTGACCCGTGGGTCCGATTGATGCGATATTGAGAATCGTCTGCTCCTCAAGGTAAGCCGTAATTTCAGAATCGGTCATGGAGATAGATGCACGTTTGTTTGCCATATCGGAACAACCATAGTTCCTTCCACCGACCCCTCGGGGGTGCTGGAAAAAGAGCCTGTTTGCGCTACCGTTTACCTTGTGGCATTGACACCTTCCCCGAACCTAATCCTGAGTCCCTTGGCGCTCGATACAAAAGCCCATCCAGCCCGTGCTCTTGGCGAATGGTTGACCACTTTTCATCTGGCAGCGGTCGTCCTTGACCCGTACACCAACGAAAGTTCTTGGATTCTCGATACCGCTGTTCGTATCTTGCGTTCATTTGGTGATTCGGCCGCGCGAACCAGCCTGATTGTGACGGCAACCGCCGAGCAAACCCGCTCATTTCTTGGTCCGTTGGCAAAAGAGTTCCTGGTTTTCACCGACCCCGAGCGAGCGGCCGTCAAAGCCTTTGAACTGACTACTCTCCCAGCCTTTGCCTTCATCCGCTCCGATGGCACGATGCCTGCCGTGGCGCAGGGTTGGAATGCTCTTGAATGGCGCTCTGTCGCTCAGACGATTGCTGATACAACTGCATGGACCGCACCGCTCATCCCCGCAACTGGTGACCCAGTTTCATTTAGCGGCACACCCGCACTTGGCTGATTCTGTTTCCTACGACCGATCTCCCGATTGAAGACGTCGTCACTGAACTGCGCGCCGCATTAGCAACACGTCTCACCGCTGTTTTGATCGCCCCGCCGGGAGCGGGTAAGACAACTCTCGTCCCACTACGCCTGATCAACGAAAGTTGGTTGAACGGGCTACGCATCGTGATGCTCGAACCACGACGACTTGCGGCACGTGCCGCAGCCCGACGCTTAGCTTCATTAATCGGACAAGAGCCGGGTGAACTTGTGGGATACCAAACCCGCGATGAACGCCAGATCGGGCCCAACACGCGCATTGAAGTCGTCACTGAGGGAATTCTCACGCGTCGTTTGCAAAATGATCCAGAACTTCCTGGTGTCGGCTTAGTCATTTTTGACGAAGTCCACGAAAGAAATCTGCCCACTGATATCGGACTCGCACTTTGTCTTGATGCGCGCAAGAATCTGCGACCCGATCTTCGAGTGCTCGCAATGTCGGCCACTGCTGACACGCACCGCTTCGCCAAACTTCTTGGTGATACTGAGCCAGCCCCAATTATCTCAAGTGTCGGGCGACAACACCCCGTTGACATCATTTGGGCGCCAGCAGGTAAGCAGCAACGCCTCGATGAAGCAGTTACCGCCGTCACGATCCGTGCCTTACAAGAAAACATCGGCGATATTTTGGTTTTTCTTCCTGGCATCGGCGAGATCAATCGCGTCCAGCAAGAACTTGAACGTCTAGTCAAACCTGATACCGACGTTTACCCGCTTGCCGGCGCACTTTCCTTGGCCGATCAAGATCGTGCACTTGCACCGTCACCAAGTGGTCGCCGACGGGTGGTGTTAAGCACTGACATTGCCGAGACCAGCCTCACAGTTGACGGCGTCAGTGTCGTTGTGGATGCGGGACAAGCACGAGTGCCGCGCTATGACCCACGCACAGGAATGACGCGCCTGATCACAATCCCCACGTCGCGCGCGTCGGCCGAACAACGCTCTGGTCGTGCAGGTCGATTGGGTCCTGGCTTTGCTTATCGCCTGTGGAGCAAAATCGAACACACCACACGCCGCTCACATCTCGATCCTGAGATCACTCAAGTGGACTTATCAGGCTTTGCTCTCGAACTTGCCGCATGGGGAACTCCCATCACAGAGTTGTCATTCGCCGATCAACCACCACAGGGTGCCCTCCAACAAGGAATCGAACTTTTGCAAATGCTCGGCGCGCTTGATGAACAGGCTCAATTAACGTCCACTGGTCGCCGCATGTTGGCTGCCCCAGTTCATCCGCGCTTGGCGCATATGGTCACCGCGGCTCACGCCGAAGATCACGGATTAGCCTGCGTTATCGCCGCCCTGCTTGATGATCGCGATGTCATGCGCGGTCGTCCCGATGATCTACCTGTAGATATCTCATTGCGCGTACAGTTCATCAACCGGGAAATGTCTGATGATCGCGCCGACCGACGTGGCATAGATCGGGTTCGCCAGCAAGCCGAAGATATGGCCCGCCGTACTGGCCAACGTTTGGATTGGGACACAGTCAATGCAGATCATGCTGGATCAGTGTTATTGCTGGCATACCCAGATCGCTTAGCAATGCGTCGCCAGCCAGGTCAATACCAAATGCGCAATGGTTCAGCAGCTTGGTTCCGCCCTACCGATCCCATTGCCAGCGAAATGTTTGTCGTCGCTGCTGATCTTGATGGTGATCGCAAGAATGCTCGTATTCGCTTGTGTGCAGTTGTTGATGAAGCAACCATTAATGATGTCCTGATGAACGACGTATCACACGAAAGCCTCACATTATGGGACAAAGGTCGTCAAGACTTTGTTGAACGCCACACCGTGAAACTTGATCGCATGCGGCTCAGCGAAAACATTCGCCGACCAAGTCCGAGTGAGCAGACAGTCATTGCATTGATGGAATATTTAGTGCAACAAAGGCTCAAGCCACTGGCTTGGACAGCCACAACGAACGAACTTCGTTCGCGAGTCTCATTTCTGCGACGCGAAATTGGTGAGCCGTGGCCTGACTGGTCCGACAAGGCCCTCATCGCCTCAGCTAGCGAATGGTTGCAGCCTTATTTGGTCGGCATGACATCAATCGCTGAGATTGAGTCGCTTGATATCGCCATGCTGCTACGTTCTCAGTTGCCGTGGCCCGCGGGTGCAAAGATCGATGAAATGGTTCCGACTCATCTCGAACTGGCATCAGGACGCTCGCTGGCGATCGATTACAGCACAGCAATGCAAGAAGGAACCGCTCCCATCGTGCGAGTTCGTGTGCAAGATCTCTTTGGCACCAAAATCCATCCGACCGTTGCCGATGGACGCGTGGCCTTGGTATTGCACTTGTTATCTCCCGCCGATCGACCGATACAGGTGACTGCTGATTTAGCGGGTTTTTGGTCGGGCTCGTGGAGCGAAGTGCGAAAAGACATGGCCGGTCGCTACCCCAAGCACCAGTGGCCTAACGATCCTGCTAATGCGGACCCTAAAAGAATGAAGGACCGCTAAATGTTGGCCGTCATCGAGATCGCTGGTCTGCCGATCTACATGGTCGTGGTGTGCACCCTGCTCGCACTTATCGGCTCAAGCGTGCAAGGTTCGCTCGGCTTCGGACTCGGTATGTTGACATCACCGATCTTCGCGATGATTGATCAATCCTTTGTTCCCGTGGCAATGATGTTGGCTGTCATGCCACTTACCTTCGGTGTGGCACTGCGCGATCGCCACTACATAGATGCCAGTGGCTTCAAGTGGGCCCTTCTCGGTCGCTTTCCTGGAGTCTTCATCGGCATCGTCGCTTTACGAGCGATGAATAAAGACGCCCTTTCATATGCCGTTGCCTCATCAGTGGCCATCGCCGTGATTATTTCTGTGATCACGGCGCGCCGTGGTCAAGTCATCAAGACAACTCCTATCACACTCAGCAGTGCTGGACTCGCAAGCGGATTTATGGGCACGGTGACGTCAATCGGTGGTCCACCGATGGCACTGGTGTACCAAGACGGAGAACCACGCACGATTCGTGCCACCCTGGCTGCTTTCTTCAGCATCGGCGTGGTGATCACCGTGATCGGCTTTCTGCTGTCTGGCGAAATCGGGCGACACGAATTGATCCTGACACTCGTCATTTTGCCAGGTGTCTTAGGCGGTCTACCAGTATCGAGTCTTCTCGGAGACCGTCTCCCGGCGCACATTATGCGTCCACTCATCTTGGTGATCTGCGCAATGTCGGCAAGCCTGCTTTTCCTACAGACCGCTCTATAAATCCATGCTCAAAGGCTAGGTATGGCTGACTCCGTAGGCGTAGCGTGAAGGTATGTCCGAGTTTGAGTTCACAGAAATCCTTCCGTTAGGCAAAGACGAGACCGAGTACCGTCTTGTGACAACACAAGGTGTCAGTACTTTTGAAACACCACAAGGAACTTTTTTAAAAGTCTCACCAGAAGCCATCACGCGAATCACCCAAGAGGCCATGCGCGAAATCGCACACTTCTTGCGCACAAGTCACCTGCAGCAACTACGAAACATTCTCGACGATCCTGAGGCCAGCGACAATGATCGCTTTGTCGCCTTGGACCTCTTGAAAAACTCTGCCATTGCTGCTGGAGGTGTCCTACCGATGTGCCAAGACACTGGCACAGCAATTATCAAAGGCAAGAAAGGCCAGTTCGTTTTTACCGGTGGAGGCGACGAGGAGGCCATCGCCCGCGGGGTCTACAACACCTACCTCACGAGCAATCTTCGTTATAGCCAGATGGCTCCATTGACGATGTACGACGAGGTGAACACTGGCAACAACCTGCCAGCAGAAATCAAAATCAGTGCAGTGGATGGGGACACCTACAAGTTTCTATTTATAGCCAAAGGCGGCGGCAGCGCTAATAAAAGTTATCTCTTTCAAGAAACTAAAGCTCTCTTGAATGACAAGGCGTTATTCCCTTGGCTGTTCGAAAAGATGAAGTCCCTTGGCACGGCAGCATGCCCGCCGTACCACTTAGCAGTGGTCATCGGCGGCACGTCAGCCGAACAGGCTGTAGAGACCGCCAAACTAGCAAGTGCGCGCTATCTCGATTCGTTGCCAACACAAGGCAGCACGTTGGGCCATGGCTTTCGAGATCTCGATATGGAACAACGCATCTTGAAGTTGTCTCAAGAGACTGGTATCGGCGCACAATTCGGCGGCAAATACTTCTGCCATGATGTACGCGTCATTCGCCTTCCACGCCACGGTGCATCTTGCCCGATTGCCATGGCCGTGTCATGTTCTGCTGACCGACAGATGCTTGGCAAGATCACCAAAGATGGCATCTTCTTGGAACAATTAGAAATGGATCCAGCACGTTTTCTCCCGGAGATCACTCACGAAGATTTGCAGGACACCCCTGTCGTGCAGATTGATCTCAATCGCCCAATGAGCGACATTCGTTCCGAACTCAGCAAGTACCCAGTCAAGACACGGGTAATGCTGACAGGTTCACTCGTCGTGGCTCGCGACATTGCCCACGCAAAATTAAAAGAGCGCCTTGATGCAGGCCTCGGTTTACCTGAGTACATGAAGGAAATGGCCGTCTATTACGCCGGACCCGCCAAGACACCTGAGGGTATGGCGAGTGGATCCTTCGGTCCCACAACGGCAGGTCGGATGGACAGTTACGTCGAGGACTTCCAAGCCAATGGTGGAAGTTTCGTGATGTTGGCCAAGGGAAATCGTTCTCGGGCCGTCACCGACGCCTGCCACAAATATGGTGGTTTTTATCTTGGTTCAATCGGTGGACCTGCAGCACGCTTGGCTCAAGACTGCATTACCAAAGTTGAGGTTTTGGAATATGGCGAATTGGGGATGGAAGCCGTCTGGAAGATTGATGTGCAGAACTTTCCAGCATTCATTGTCGTCGACGATAAAGGTAACGATTTCTTTGACTTAGTCAACAAACCATTTGGTGGCACACCCGTGAGCCTTCACTAACTAATCAAACAAAGAGCCAAGATTCAGTTCAACATCGCGAGTTTGACCACCGTCGCGCAAGAATTTCTCCATCGCCTCACGGGCCCCCGGACCACCCAGAGTTGCACTGAATGCATTCCCCTCGGCCAACAAATCTTGTGGGACTTCTTTTTCGGCGAGAATGACCGACTGCTTGCCAGCGGCGATCGCGTGCGCGGGAAATGAAGCGATGCGTTTGGCAAGGCGTTCAACAAACGGCCATAACTCGTCGGCCGGCAAAGATCGATTCACCCAGCCATACCGCTCAGCTTCAAGAGCGTCGAAGTCATCACACCCGAGCACCACCTCAAGGGCGCGACTGCGTCCCATCAAACGAGACAAACGTTGCGTACCGCTTCCGCCAGGGATGATTCCAAGGGCCACCTCGGGTTGACTAAAGACTGCGCCTGGATGATCAGCAGACGGCAACGCTGCGAATCGCATATCGCAACTCAGCGCCAACTCACTTCCCCCGCCGCCAACTCGTCCCTCGATGACGGCGATCGTGGCCTTGGGCATAGTACGTAATGTCTCACACATCACGTGATACGAATTCAATTCAGTCGCTGGCGGGCTATTCGTCGGGAAAGTCAAAATTGCCGCAACATCAAAATGTGCGATGAAGAAATCTGGATTAGATGATGACAGCAATACGACTCGCACTTCATCATCAACCGCAAGATCACCAATGACTTGGGCTGTCTCTAAAAAGAAATCAAAAGTGAATAAGTTGATCGGTGGGCTATTGAACACGATCCGCGCAATGCCATCAGCCTTTGTAACGTTAAGCCCTGAGCCCATTGACTTCCCCGATCATTTACTTCACAAGCGATTTCACGACAATGCGAGTTTCGGCGACTTCATCTGGATTCCCGCCAAACTCGACGGCAGCAAAATCAGTCACTCCAATATCAGCCAAAGCCGAAATTCGTTCGGCGACTTCTGATGCGTTACCGATGATCGCTATGTCAGCTGGCCCTGCGGCACCTTCTTTGTCAAGCATGGCGCGGTAACTCGGCAAATGCCCATAGACAACAAATACTTGTGCAGCCCGAGCAAGAGCTGCCTCGCGATCATTCGTCACACATACAGGCAAAGCAGCGATCACTCGAGCAGAGTCACGTCCAGCTTTTTCAGCTGCGGCTCGCAGGACAGGAATGGTGTGATTCTGCAACGTTTGGGGACCGGTACACCATGTCAAGGTTCCGTCGGCAAGGGCTGCCGTCACTTTAAGCATCTGTTCACCAAGGGCGGCGACGACAACATTCGGACGAGTTCCTCCAGGCACATTGACTCCACCATTGACGCGAAACTCCCCACCAGCATGAGATACCGCTTTGCCTTCTAGCAATGGCATCATCACTTCAAGATATTCGCGCATGTGGCGCACGGGCTTATCAAAACTCATTCCCCACATTCCTTCAACAACCATCTGGTGACTTAGCCCAATGCCCAGACACAAACGACCGCTCGCAGCCGCATTGACCGTCAGGGCTTGTTGGGCCATCATCATTGGGTGACGGGGGTATGTGGGAACGACGCTGGTGCCAAGTTCAATACGCGGAACTTCGCGTCCGATAATTGCCAACGCCGTGAGAGCGTCGTGTCCGAAAATTTGCGGGGCCCAATAACTAGCAAACCCATCAGCTTCCGTCTGGCGAGCCTCAGCCACCATCTGGTCGATCGTTCCGTCATTGACTGTCCCACCAAAGATTCCTATTCGCATGGTTAGACCATAACGCCAATAGGTTCCACACAGGTAACTGAGGTTTAAGCCAAACTCACTAATTCCAGCCAGTCACGACTGAAGTAGTCCACTTGCCCATCAGGCATCAGGAGAACTTTTGTTGGCTTGAGATGCTCAACGAATTCGGTGTCGTGACTGACGAAAATAATCGCACCCTTCCAACCAGATAAGGCCTGCGCCACGGCTTCGCGGCTGGGTGGATCAAGGTTGTTGGTCGGCTCGTCTAATAACAAGAGATTGTTGCGACCAACCATCAACATTGCTAATGCAAGTTTGGTTTTTTCGCCACCCGACAAAGTCCCCGACTTCTGATTGACCTTCTCCCCCGATAAGCCGAACATGCCAAGCAGACCGCGCAATTGAGTTTCCGTGAGAGCCACACCATTGGGTACTTCGCGACGAATGTTTTCCAGCAAAGTTGCGTCAGTATTGAGGTTGTCATGCTCCTGCGCGTAGTAGCCACACTGCACCTGATGACCGAATGAGAAGTTACCGATATCGGCCTGTGTCTCGCCAGCAAGAATACGCAACAGACTGGTCTTACCCGCACCGTTCAGTCCGAGAACTAACAATCGTTCACCACGACCGAGATCAAACGTGACATCTTCAAATACTGGAGGCCCACCGTATCCCTTGCACAAGTGTTCAGTGTTAATAACAGTGACCCCGCACGAAGGAGGATCGGGAAATTTCACCTGCAACACACGCCCACCAGTAGGCGCCACAACTTTTTCGCCCTGCAAGCGATCAATCCGCTTTTCAATACTGTGCGCCATCGCTGCCTTCGTGGCCTTAGCACCAAAGCGATCGACAACAGTTTGCAAACGGTTAATCTCTTTGGATTGTAAGGCTGCTTTTTTAATCATTCGTTCTTCATCTTCAGTGCGCGAACGACGGTATTGGCTGTAGGTACCTTTGTATTCAACGATATGCCCTGTCGCATCTTCAGCATCACGATCAAGATGCAAAACACGTGTGATGGCTTCATCGAGCAGTTCAAGGTCGTGACTAATCACGAGAAGCGCGCCGCGATACTGCCGCAAGAAACCCAATAACCAATTCTTGGCATCAATGTCTAAGTGATTCGTCGGTTCATCCAACAACAACACATCACTTCCAGCAAACAAAATGCGCGATAGTTCCACTCGACGTCGTTCTCCACCTGATAAAACACCGACGCCGAGGTCTAGACGAGATCCGGCCATACCAAGTCCCGCAGCAATGCTGCGCGCTTCACTTTCCGCGGCGTAACCACCCTTCAGTGAAAACTCTTCTTCAGCGCGGCTGTAGCGCGCCACGTTACGCTCGCTGGAATCCTCCTCCATCGTGACGCGCAACTTCTCCAGTCGCATCAGATCATCATCCACATTGCGGCCAGATAAAATGTGTGAAATCGCCGTACGACCGTCATAGATGCCGGCGATGCGCGGGTCTTGAGGAAGATACCCGAAGCCTCCCTTGCGCATGATTTTTCCGCCGATCGGTTCGGCTTCGCCGCCGAGCACCTTGAACAAAGTGGTCTTCCCAGCCCCATTACGACCGACCAGTCCAACCTTGTCTTTGGGCATGACAGTGAAGGTCGCCTCTTCAACAACGAGACGACCACCAATCTCTACCGAGAGATCATGGACCGCAAGCACCCCTCAAGTGTCGTGCTTCAAAAGCCCCAGCACAACCATAGTGACAGGTATCCGAAAGATAGTTCGCCCGCAGAGTTTGTCTGTCTTCAGGGAGTGCTGGTTGAAGTGGTCGTGTACGAGTCCTCAGGAATGACCGAATCTGTTGTTTCACCCGCAGGCACTGTGTCAAATGGGCCGACAACGGGCGGCAAATTCGCGATAGGCGCGTCATCAGTGAATTCAGATTCCAAGCAATTGCCAGATTCAGCTCCCGGAGCAGTCCCCAAAACCTTGGCGAGTTCTTGCAACAACATCACATTGCCCTGCACGGATGGGTGAATCTTATCTTTCCAGAGAATGCCCGGCGCTTTGGAGATTTCACGCCAGTCGATCAACCATAAGTTAGATCGCTTTCTTAGCTCTTCTTCAATCACCATATTGACTTCTCTAATGGTCGGCTTAAATTCAGTCACCGTAAAAATAATGACCGGCCGCGGCGACAGTTCATCGAGAATCTTGTTGAGGGTCTCTTGATAAAAATCTTGTACCGCACCGTAATTGGTGCCAAGAAAAATAACGGCGGCATCAAACCCCTGAGGCAGTTTTTTCTTCACGACCGATAACCCAAGTTCAATATTTTTGCCAACTTCGGCCTCAACAGAAACCTGCCAACCCAAAGGAGTCAATGTTTCACACGCGTCATTGCTGTATCGCCTTGATAGCGCTGCCAATATTGAGTCACCGATCAACAGCAATCTTGGCCCAACAGCAACCTCGCCGACCGTGAGTTGTCGTATCCCATCTGGGGTCCAAGATTCACTATCTGAACCAAAACCCGTGCCTGGACTGTGGTCCGGAAGTATCCCGACTCCAGGCACTGTGGCCGACAGTGGACCAGTTGGAGGAGCCACATCACCAGAATCCGAACCGCAGGACATGAGTGCTAGCAAAAGACCTAGACCCACGGCAACGAAAACATTGCGTCGCCTCGTATGAATCACTTCGCCGAACCTTGCTGACGAATCGTTGTCAGTTCTTCATGTATCGCTGTCAAGAGAGCTACTTCGGCTGTGGGTGGGGGCGCTGCCTGTGAGCCAGTTGCTTTGTTATATGCCTTCAGCATCAAGAACAACACAAAAGAAATTGATACGAAGGTGACCGCCACAGTCAGAAATGCCCCAAAGCGAATCTCAGCGTCATTGATGTGCAAAATCAAGGCCTTGTCAAAATTCGGTTGACCAAATGGAATTGCCACGATCGGCATAATCACGTCTTCAACGAGCGCTGTTACTAAGCCTGCGAATGTCCCACCAATCACGAAACCAACGGCAATTGCTAGGAGGTTGCCCTTATTGATGAAGTCACGAAACTCCTTGAGCAGTCTTGTCCCTCGAACACTTTTCATAATCCACAATCTTAGCCTTTTGTCATCATCCTGAGCTTGCAGTCACTATTGTGACAGACGATGGATGAACCACTAAGCAAACCAGCTGAACTTCTCATTGATCAAATTGATGCTCTACGCGTACTACGCGCTGATACCGACGAGGAAAAGGGTCGACTCCTCGAACAAATCGGTGGAAAAGGCGTCGTTGAACAAGAGATGGTTTCTCAGATGTCGGCGATCAGGCCCCTCAATCATCCCGAGAGATTTGAAGAAGCACATCGAATGATGATGCGTTCAATTGAGGTTCTTGACCGCAACGGACAACGTCCAGCGAAGATGCCGAGGTTTGGACCATTGCGACCTGTTGCACAATGGCTTGTACAACAGGTCACCCGTTGGATTGTGCGCACTCACCTCAATCGTGTGATATCGCGTATCTGCGGTCTCTATGAAAAGCGCGAAGCCAATAGCGAGTGGTCACATCTCGAGCATTCAATGTTGCGCAGGGCTCGCCTTGATGCCCGCCGTGTTCAAGCAGGCTCTGCAAATCAATCTGTTGGCCTGCCGACATTTTTACTTGGTGGTGCAGCATTAACTTCAGTGGCTAGCGGTTTGCAGAGTCTGGCGCGCTCGGCACTTGACTCTACGATTGGTGTCATCGCACTCGGCATCGCCGTGGTTTTTGTTTTAGGTGCTTTGTCATGGGTAGCGCTCTACAGTGCAAGTGTGGCTCGTCGGCGAATTCGGTTGTCAACTGACCAACCACTCAAGGCTTTGTGGGAAACAATTGGAGCAGCAGGCACGCCACCTCGTGATGAGAGTTACAACTTTGCGGTGTACGCGATCATTCTCCTGGTTCTCTCGTGGATTGTTATTCCACTCGCGATCTGGCTAGCAATCACTGCCTGATCTCATCGCCATGTCCTTCTAGATCTTCAAAGCGATCAACATTGCGCAAGGTCGGAAAGAAAATGGAATACATTGCGACGACTCCGAGAGTGGCAATTCCACCGCCGATGACTGCGGTCTGGGTTCCAAATGCTTGGGCGGCCACTCCGCTTTCAAAGGATCCCAATTCATTACTCGCTCCGATGAAAACGTTTTCTACTGCCATGACTCGCCCACGTTTGTCATCAGGCGTCACAAGAGGTACCAAGGTGCCACGAATATAGACACTGATCATGTCTGCCCCAGCGAGAATCACCAAGGCTACGAAAGCCACAAAGTAAGAAGTTGTCACACCTAGAACCACTGTGGCGATGCCGAACAGACCCACGACAAAAAGCAAAGTGCGACCTACCCTGCGAGTGACTGGACGAGATGCCAATAACATCGCCATGATCGCTGCCCCGATACCTGGAGCGGCGCGCAACCAGCCATATGCCACGTCTCCAACGTGTAAACGATCCTCGGCGATTGCCGGCAATAGCGCTACTGCTCCACCGAATAGAACAGCAAAAAGATCAAGCGAAATAGCAGCCAGCAAAATTGGAGTTTTCCGAATAAAACGCAAACCAGCGAGGGCCGTATGCAATGAAACTTTTTCTGCAGGATCTTTCGGCTGATCTTGCAAAAATGGTCGCGCAATCTTGACTGCTAATAGAAAAGCCACGCCGGCGCCAATGAGGACTGCTGATACGAAATAAGCCAGCGCAGGACTACTGGCATAGATGAGTCCACCACTCGCAGGTCCGATAATGGCTGCTGATGTCCAGGTTGCAGAATACAAAGCAATCGTGCGCGGTAGGGCTCCGTCGGGAGCGACCATGGGTGGCAACGATCGAACAGATGGAGCGGCGAAAGCCCTGAAGGTTCCGAACAATACGGCAATGACAAAAAGTGGCCACACCGCAGTCGGGTCTGACAACGCATAAAGACCGAGGAGCACCGAACATAAAAGCTCACCAGCAATGGCGATTGAGCTAATGATCTTACGATTGAAGCGGTCGGCCACCGAGCCAGTCACCAAAACCAATAACGCCGCCGGCAAGAACTCTGCCAAACCCAACAGACCAATATCTAGTTCGCGACCTGTGATGTCATAGACCTGCTTGCCTAAAACGGTGGCCTGCAACATGATGCCCGAAGATGTGAAAATACTGGAGCCCAACAAATTGCGCACTGGCCGAACGCGCAACAGTTGGCGAGTGCTTTGTAGGGGATTTGTTATGTTTGATTCAGACACAGGGTGATTACCCTAGCCGAACCTGCTAAGACCTTCTCTATGACTTCACTCGCTGATGAAACCCGCTGGCTTGATGCAACCACTCAAGCCGAACTCATTGCCTCTGGGAAAATCTCACCCTTAGAGATGGTCAATGCCGCAATTGAACGCATTGAACGCTACGACGGGGCCTTGAACGCTCTCACCTATCGCTGGTTTGATGCGGCACGTACTCTTGCTGCTTCCAAAGACCTACCGCAGGGTCCGTTGCACGGTGTGCCATTTCTACTCAAAGATCTTTACGCTGCAGAGGCTGGCAAACCGCTCAGCAATGGCAATAAGGCGTATAAAGCGGCCAACTATGTATCGACTGAAGATACGACATTGGTTGGGCGTTATAAGGCTGCAGGACTCATCACCCTTGGACGTACAAATAGTCCTGAACTCGGCAGTGTTCCGATTACTGAACCCGAGGCATGGGGACCGACGCGCAATCCATGGGATCTTTCACGTACTTCGGGTGGGTCAAGTGGTGGATCAGCGGCTGCGGTGGCATCGGGAATGGTGGCGATCGCTCACGCTAGTGATGGTGGTGGATCAATTCGAATCCCGGCTTCATGTTGCGGATTGGTCGGATTGAAAACGTCACAAGGTCGTATCTCTATGGGCCCCGCACGCGATGAGAGCAACCTCGGTGTTGAACATTGCGTGAGTCGAAGTGTGCGCGATACCGCCCTGCTCTTAGATGCCACACATGGACCTGGTGTCGGCGATGTCATCATTGCTGCTGCGCCTATTCGTCCTTATGTGCAAGAAGTTGGTGCCGACCCTGGTCGATTGCGAATCGGTCTACTTGATCACAACCCACGCGGTGGTGACACGCACCTCGACTGTGTTGAAGGGGTGCGACAAACTGCCAAACTCTTGGAATCTCTCGGGCATCATGTTGAGCAGGGTTGGCCAGAAGTCTTATCGGATACCACAGTAGGTAGCACCTTCGGCGTGTTGTGGAGTACCAATATGGGAACCGCAGTCCGACGCTTCGGCGAAGCCCTCGGTCGCCCAATGACTATTGATGACATTGAGGCAATGAACTGGGCCCAAGCCGAATTTGCCAAGGGTCTCAATGGCGTTGACTTTGCACTGGCGCAATCTGCGTCAATCAAATTTCGCCGCGCTGTGCAATCTTGGTGGACTCAAGGGTGGGACTTACTATTAACGCCCACACTCGCTAGCCCACCATTAGCCATCGGTTCAATGCCCAACAATGCCGCCAACCCGATGGCGCCCTTACGCGTTTCGGGTGAGTGGATTACCTTCACTTCACAATTCAACATGAGTGGACAACCAGCGATCAGCCTGCCGTTGCATCGCACCGCAGAAGGTCTTCCCGTTGGCATGCAACTTGTGGCTGCCTATGGTCGTGAAGACTTACTCATTCGCGTTGCTTCTCAGATTGAGCAAGCAGTTCCTTGGGCTCACCTCACACCCAGTTTGTGATCAGTCAATATTTCGTTCACATATCACCGCTGAAATTTCCACACATCCATAAATGTGTGGAAACGCTTCAGGAGCAGCACCTAATCGCTCCACCACGACCTTGCTACTCAACAGAGACTCATCAATCTCTAATAAAACAAGTTCATCATCGGAGAGATCAGCATAAAAGCGATCTCGCACACCTCGCCATTGGCTTTCGAAACTGCAATGGGTGTATCCCTCGTGAGCGACCGTCACACCACGAGTTGACCAGATGTACTCCCCTGTCGATTTCGCGGCTTCCCAGTCGGAACGAACCGCCAAATGAAGAATCATCGTGCAGTCCATCCACCATCAACAACAATCTGTTGGCCTGTCATAAATGAACAGGCATCAGATGCCAATAACAATAAGGCGCCATCAAGTTCTTGCAGTTCGCCCATTCTCGGAATCGGCGAGTTTTGCTTGAGGAAATTCATGCTGGCCTCATCGTCCATCGCCACAGTCATCTCCGAAGGAAACCATCCAGGACATAATGAATTTACTTTGATGTTTCGGCGCGCCCACTGCAATCCCAGTTCGCGCGTCAAGTTAAGCACGGCTCCCTTTGATGCGCAGTAGTGCGCCTGCTTGACTGGACTTGAGCCGACGATTCCAAACATTGAGGCGATGTTGACAATGTTTCCCCCACCACCCTCCTTCATGTATGGAGCACACAATTTTGAGAGATGCCAGATGGCAGTCACATTGACTTCCATTGCCGTGCGAAATGTTTCAAGATCCTCCTCCTCAACAGCAACTTTGTGGCCAACACCAGCGTTATTTACAAGAATCCTTGGGGGTCCAACTTGTCGCACAGTTTCAGTGATCAATCTCTCTCGATCAGTGGCTTCGTTGAGATCAGTCGCAATGACAATTGATCCGGGCAACTCGTGCATTAAGGCTTGCAAGCGCTCAACTCGTCGCGCTGCTAGCACCACAGTTGCTCCAGCAGCGTGCAACGTGCGTGCAAAGTGCGTGCCGAGACCCGACGAGGCGCCGGTGACGATAGCAACCCGACCGTTGAGCCGAAACACCGACAGGGGATCATGATTCAGTAATTGGTTCATGCTCTCAGGTTAGGGCGATCACAAGTTTCTTTAAGTATTCATCTTGTGTCATAGTGAGCAATGGCTTCTGTGCGACACATTGTTTTAGTACACGGTGCTTGGCACGGTGCTTGGTGTTTTAGCGCCCTGCAGACTGCACTAGATAGTCGCGGTGTACCCAGTATCGCCATTGACTTGCCAGGTCACGGCGCCTCCACTGCCACTTTGACCGATCTATATGGAGATGCTCAATACGTAGTAGACACTCTTGCGACGTTGCGCTTACGTGGCGTTGACAATGTTGTCCTCGTGGGTCACAGTTACGGCGGAGCGGTCATTACTCAGGCAGCATTCATTGACCCTCGTATCGCCCATTTAGTTTATGTAGCAGCATTTGTGCCCCAAGCCGGACACAGTGTCATTTCTCAGCTGATGTCAATGCCTCAACAGGATGTCAGATTGGCAAGTGCCATGATTGCCACCGATGATGGCAACAGCGTCATCAATCCAGAGTTGGCACCTGCTGCGTTCTACGGATCGTGCTCCCCAGAAGTTGTTGCTGCGGCGATCGCACGACTGTCTCCACAACCCATGGCGACGATGACTCAAGAAGTAACAGGATCACCTCACGGAGATATTCCTTCAACCTATGTGTTGTGCTTGAGAGATAACGCCGTGCACCCTGAGCACCAAAAAATCATTGCCCAAATATGCAATACGATCATCACTCTTGACACGGATCACTCGCCCTTTATCTCGATGACTTCGGCAACTGCCGACATCCTGGAAAGCATTGCCCGATCATGAAGATCCGCGTTGGCTATGGACTCGGTGTTCGCACCACACTCAACGATGACGGCTTTGCTCAAGTCGTGGATGCATTAGAACAATTATGCTTTGACAGTTTGTGGGTCAGTGAGCGCATCGGTGGCGAAGCACCAGACCCGTTGGTGGCGATGTCGTTCGCAGCAGGACGAACGAAAAAGTTGAAGTTCGGCATGAGCGTCATGGTTTTACCCGGACGCAACCCAGTCATTCTCGCCAAAGAATTAGCCACCCTTGATCGACTATCTAATGGTCGCCTTTTGCCCGCTTTCGGATTGGGGGTGGCCGACCCTCACGAACAACAAGCCTTCGGTGTCGCTCGCGAAGAACGCGCTAAAAGATTTAATGAAGCCCTTGAAGTGATTCGCGCCTGCTGGACTCAGCCGTCGGTCACCCATCACGGAAACTTTTTCAACTATGACGACTTGCGAGTTCAGCCAAAGCCATTTCAAAATCCTCCCGATGTATGGTTGGGAGGAATTGCTCCAAGTGAGTTGAAGCGCGTCGGACGTTTGGCTGATGGTTGGTTACCAAGTTTTGTGACTCCAAGTGACGCCGAGGTGGGACGCATTGAAATTCAGCGTGTCGCCGCCGAACATGAACGCGAAATAGACCCTGAACATTTCGGCGTGTTAATTCCTTATGCCCACGGGCCATTGCCCGACGCTGTCGTCAAAGGTCTGATGAGTCGACGTCCTGATCTTGATGACATCAGTCAGTTGGTGCCACAAGGTTGGCTCGCATTGCAAGATTCAATCAAGCGATTCATTGACGCCGGCATGTCAAAGTTTGTTGTCTTGCCAATTGTTGAGCCGAAAACTGCTCACGAATGGGTTGATCATCTCGCGGTTGCTGCCGATCAGTTACTGTCATTACAAAACTGACGAGGCAAAAGGCGAAATCCAGGCGTGGACATTGCGGCCAATAGCCTCAATGTCGTAGCCGCCCTCCTGCAGAATCAAAGTGGGTATTCCAAGTTGTTTCACCACTTCTCCGCAGCGCCGATAACCGTCAGTAGTGAGCGCAAGATCACTAATCGGATCATTCCAATATGTGTCAACGCCCAATGACACGATCACCATCGACGGCCCAAATGCGGCGATCTGTTCACATACTCCGGCAAGTCGCGATACATACTCGTCATCTTCAGCTTCTGGCCCGAATGCCACATTGATGTTGTAGCCGCGACCTTTACCGGTGCCAATTTCATCTTCATGACCGATGAACCAGGGATAGGCCCGCTTGGGATCACCATGTAGAGAAACAAATTGCACATCGTCGCGCTCATAAAAAATTTGCTGAGTGCCATTGCCATGGTGATAGTCGACATCAAGCACAGTGACTTTGGTGCCCGTCGTCGAGGCAACATGATGAGCAGCGATGGCGGCATTATTGAAATAGCAAAACCCACCGAACACATTTGCTGCGGCATGGTGTCCAGGTGGACGACACAAACCGTAAGCCGAAGGCGCACCGGCAAGAATTTTCTCGGCGGCAGTGAGTGCCACATCAACCGATGCCCTCGAAGCTATGTACGTGCCTTCAACCATTGGGGTCGCAGTTTCGTAGCACCAATAACCAAATGCAGCGGCCGCACCCTCGGGTGGGCGCGCCGCGCTCATTCCTTCACGTAGACCAACATGCAACATCGCTTCAGGAGCAAACTCGTGACGCCCCGTGGAGCGATGGATTTCGGGCCATGCACTTTCCAAATAGTCAATCAGGCCAAGAGCATGCACTGCTTCAATAGGGGAACGACCATGTTCGGTGAGTCCAACAAAGTTGAAGCGCTCATCAGTTTCCAGTTGCTGACGAATCGTCTCGGCACGATCGGGACGTTCATATGTCGGGATTGGCTGACCGAGATTAATCTCCATCTTTGGGTTTTGACGGCGGTGCAGATCGGTCCAAACGACATCCATTAGGCAACACTAAACCGAAAACATGTTCACTCTCTAGATCAACGACCCGTGTTGCGAAATGGCGTGTCAAGAAAAGGTGGCCAGTCTCCGCCGCCATGCGCTTCAATTGATGCACCGCTGACATACGCCGCTAACGGTGAAGCCAAAAAGACACACACATCGCCGATCTCCGTTGATTCCGCCAAGCGACCGATGGGAATTTGACTTCCCGTTCGGCGCACCCCTTCTTCGTCGCCGTAATGAAGGTGTGCCAGTTCAGTGCGAACCATCCCGACAGTCACGAGGTTCACGCGAACTTTGGGTAACCACTCCTGCCCTGTTGTCTGCGTGTAATTCACAAGCCCTGCTTTGGCAGCACCGTAGGCAGCAACCGTAGGAGCGGGGCGAAGAGCCGACACACTTCCGATGTTGATAATCGCTCCGCCATTAATCTGACTCTGCATGTGACGATTAGCCACTTGGCTACACCACATTGCGGTGAACAAATTCACTGCCACAATCTTTTGCGAGAAATTGGCAGAGACATTGGAAGTATCAGAGGGTGGACTTCCACCCGCATTGTTGACCAAGATGTCAAGGCTCCCAAAACGGGCGACGATCTGATCGATGAGTGCCTCGGCCTGATCAAACTCACGTAAATCGGCTGGATAGGCGGCCCACTCAGGGGGCAAACCCTCGGGGATAGTGCGCGCGCAAACAACAACCTGTGCGCCTGCATCGGCGAATCGTTGAGCAATTCCTCGCCCGACACCCTTAGTGCCGCCCGTGATCAGCGCTACTTGTCCAGAAAAGTCAATGGTGATTGCCACGTGACAAACCTTAGCGGCAACTTTGCGCTCGTTTCTGACGCTTCGTCAGATGCCGAGTACGCTGGAGAAATGGGAATCACCTCAAATATCGACAAGAACGGCATCGCCGAAGTCGTCATGGACTGTCCACCCGTCAATGCTCTGACCGTTGCGGAATGGTTTGAGGTTGCCGACACCGTGACCGCACTTGGCCGAAATACCAGCGTTCGCGTCGTTGTCCTACGCGCTGAAGGTCGCGGCTTCAATGCCGGAGTCGATATTAAAGAGATGCAAAAGACCGAAGGTTTTGAAGCCCTACTCGGGGCCAACAAAGGTTGCTACGCGGCTTTTGCCGCCGTCTACGACTGTCCCGTCCCAGTGATATCGGCTGTGGCTGGTTTTTGTGTCGGTGGTGGTATCGGATTGGTCGGCAACAGCGACATTATCATCGCTAGCGACGACGCGTTCTTTGGACTGCCTGAAGTTGACCGTGGGGCTCTCGGCGCAGCGACCCATTTGGCACGTCTGGTCCCCCAGCACAAAATGCGCGCCATGGTCTATACCTCGGCCACGGCGACTGCCGCCGAACTCCACGCATTCGGCAGCGTATTGCAAGTTGTCCCCCGCTCAGAACTACGTGATGCGGCGATGAAAGTCGCTCAAAGTATCGCCGACAAACACCCGACGGTGATTCGCGCTGCCAAAGAAAGCCTCAATGGCATTGACCTGTGGGATGTCAAGCGTAGCTACCGCTTTGAACAAGGTTTTACCTTTGAACTGAATCTGACGGGAGTCGCCGATGAGTTGCGTGATGATTTCGCCGGCACCGATAAAAAAAATAAGAAAGATGGTCAGTAACTGTGTCAGAAATGCGCAACAAATTAATTTCAGAAACCCAAGCCATCGCGTCACTTGAAAGTGGAATGACACTCGGCATCGGTGGCTGGGGAAGCCGACGTAAGCCGATGAGTTTGGTACGCGCACTCTTACGCTCTGACATTAGCGATCTCACTGTTGTTTCGTACGGGGGACCCGATGTGGGTTTACTGTGCGCTGCTGGCAAAGTGAAAAAATTGGTCTACGCCTTTGTCTCTTTAGACTCCATTGCGCTTGAACCTCACTTCCGTATTGCACGCCAATCGGGCACAATTCCTGAGCCAGTCGAATGGGATGAAGGAATGTTGCAATGGGCGTTATTCGCTGCCTCATTGCGTCTGCCGTTCCTGCCAACTCGCGCCGGTTTAGGCAGTGGTGTGATGGACGTCAACCCAACGCTCAAAACCATCAACTCCCCGTACGCCGATGCAGAAGAACTTCTCGCAGTTCCAGCGCTTCGCCTTGATGCTGCATTTGTTCATATGAATCGTGCGGATAGTCGTGGCAATGCCCAGTATCTCGGACCTGATCTTTATTTTGACGATCTCTTCTTAGGTGCCTGCGAGCCAGGACGTCGCTTCGTCAGTGCCGAAAAAATCATTGCGGCGCAAGATCTCTTGAAAGAAGGCACCTTTCATACCCTCAAGATCAATCGCTCAATGGTTGATGGTGTGATTCATGCCCCCAACGGTGCGCACTTCACAACCTGTGAGCCGGACTACGGACGCGATGAGGCATTTCAAAAAGCGTATGTGGACGCCGCACGGGATCCAGAGACGTGGAAAGCATTCAGTGCCCGCTTCTTATCGGGTGATGAGTCATTTTATCAAGAGCAAGTTGTGTTGTGGCGGGCCGAAGTCAAAGCCGCTCAGGAGGCGACAAAATGAGTGACACACCTGTACTTGCTGATGTCATTGCTGTCGCCTGCGCCGAAGCGTGGCGTGGCGACGGGGAAATTTTTGCTTCTGGCATGGGAGTGATGCAAATGCTCGGAGCGCGATTAGCGCGCGCGACTTTTGAACCCGACTTATTGATCAGCGACGGTGAAGCATTCTTCATCGCCGGAGACTTGCCCATCGGTGGAACGGACAAAGTCGTTGAGGGTTGGATCCCCTTCCGCAGTGTTTTCGACACCGTTGCCGGCGGACGCCGACATGTGATGATGGGCGCCAGCCAAATTGATCGCTATGGCAACACCAACATTGCCAACATTGGTCCATGGGCCAAACCAAAGTCACAATTGCTCGGAGTGCGCGGTGGACCAGGCAATACAGTCAATAACGCCACCAGTTTTTTTATCCCTAAACATCAAACTTCGGTCTTTGTGCCCGTTGTTGACATGGTCAGTGGAGTTGGCTACGACCGCGCCAAGAAAGTTGGTGGGTTCATCGCTCAGCGCCATGACTTACGTCGCGTGATCACCAACCTCGGAGTCTTTGACTTCAATACCGCTGATCACGCGATGCGTCTCGTCACTCTCCACCCCGGCGTCAGTCTCGATGATGTCGTCAGCAACACGGGTTTTGAGTTAGTTATCCCCGCTGAAGTTTTGATCAGTCGCGGACCGACAGCACAAGAAAGCGCCGCCATGAACATCATTGACCCCAAGGGTCTCAGACTTCGCGAGGTTGCCTCATGAGCGTCACTCCACTACCCCGCTTGCGAACTCCCCTATGCGAACTCCTCGGCGTTGACTATCCGATTATTCAGACTGGAATGGGTTGGGTGGCTGGTCCCAAGTTGGTGAGCGCTTCTGCCAACGCTGGAATTATGGGAATTTTGGCAAGTGCCACGATGGACTTCGACCAACTCAAGACATCTATCGCTGAGGTGAAATCACGCACGACCAAACCATTTGGTGTCAACCTACGCGCAGACTCGGCCGATGTTCAAGATCGCATCAGTTTGATGATTGACGAAGGCATCAAGGTTGCCAGTTTTGCCCAAGCACCCAAACCTGAATTGATTTCGCGACTCAAAGACGCTGGCGTTGTCGTGATCCCTTCAATCGGCGCCAAACGCCATGCCGAAAAAGTGCTTGAGTGGGGCGTGGATGCAGTTCTTGTGCAAGGTGGTGAGGGCGGCGGACACACAGGTTCGGTACCAACATCCGTTCTATTACCTCAAGTCGTTGATGCCGTCGCCGGCCGTGTACCAGTCATTGCTGCAGGTGGTTTTTTTGATGGTCGCGGCCTCATTGCTGCTCTGGCTTACGGAGCATCAGGTGTTGCCATGGGAACTCGCTTCTTACTGACAAGTGACTCATCGGTACCGCAAACAGTCAAGGACTATTACCTCTCACGGGGAGTCCTCGACACTGTCGTCTCGGTGCAAGTAGACGGTGTGCCTCATCGTGTCTTGCGTACCGACTTAGTTAATCAACTTGAGAGTGGACGCGGAAAGTTTTTAGCTTTGCCACGCGCCGGAATCAATGCGTTGAGGTTCCGCAAAATGACGGGCGCAAAACTCCGTGACATGTTGCGTGAAGGACTGATGATGAAGAAATCTATGGACCTGAGTTATTCACAGATGGTGATGGCGGCGAACACGCCAATGTTGCTCAAGACATCACTTGTCGATGGCAAAACAGAATCTGGCGTGATGGCTAGTGGACAGGTCGTGGGAATTATTGATGACCTGCCAACTGTCAACGATTTGATTGACAGCATCATCACTCAGGCCAATGCTGTCTTAGTAGACCTCGAACGCCGCTAACTATTACTCAGGGAATCAGCGCTATGGCTATCACCACTCTGCACGGACCACACGACATACACCAAAGTTTGGGCAAGCACCTTGGATACAGCGAGTGGATGGAAATTACCCAAGATCGAGTCAATCTTTTTGCTGATGCAACGGGAGATCACCAATGGATTCACGTTGACCCTGAACGCGCCAGTAGTGGACCCTTTGGGGCCCCCATCGCTCACGGATATCTCACCTTGTCAATTTCAAATTTATTTTTACCGCAAATAGTTGAGGTGCAAGGTTTCTCGGCAGGCATTAATTATGGAACTGACAAAGTGCGCTTTCCATCCCCGGTCAAAGTTGGCTCTCGCGTTCGCGGAGGCGCCGAATTAACAGCGGTGGCTGAAGTCAAAGGTGGCTTACAAACCACGATCGTCATCACTATAGAAATTGAAGGCTCTACTAAGCCAGCCTGCGTGATCGAATCAATCAGCCGTTGGCTGACATCTTGAAATCAAGTCGCACAAACATCAAAGGAAAATATGTCAGTTCTTGATCTCTACAAAATGAGTGGAAAAGTCGCCTTACTCTCTGGTGCCGGACGAGGTATCGGTGCTGCCAGCGCCCTATGCCTTGCTGAGGCGGGTGCAGATATCGCGATTATGGCGCGAAGCGTTGATCAACTTGAATCGGTCGCCTCTCAAGCGCGTGCAATGGGTCGCCGAGCCATCGTCGTGCCTTGCGATGCCAACAATGCCGATGATGTGACTGCCGCAGTGCAACGTACGGTCGACGAACTCGGTCGTATCGACACAGTGATCAGCGTGGTTGGTGGCTCGATGCCCCAACCATTTATGAATACCAGCGACCGCGACCTGCGCAATGCCTTTGAGAACAATGTCATTAATGGATTACGTTTGGTGCGTGAATGTGTGCCACATCTGCTGACAGCAGGAGATGGAGTAGTCGGGGCATCATCAATCGTTATGGTCTCAAGCGCGATTGGACATGTCGTAGGGCGAGGCTATGTGGCCTACGGTTCTGCCAAAGCCGCTCTTGACCATGCCGTTGAACTGATGGCCGCCGACCTCAATCCGAAAATTCGCGTCAACGCCGTGGCCCCAGGAGCGATTCTCACCGAGGCCTTAGAAATCGTCGCCACAAATCCCGAACTCCGTGCCGCTATTGAGGGCGCCACACCATTGCGACGCCTCGGGCAGCCCAATGACATCGCGGCTGCAGTCTTGTTTCTCGCCAGCGCCGCCTCAAGTTACATCACCGGTCAAATCATCGCCGTTGATGGTGGCGTGACAACAACCAACTTCAATTTCCCCATTGCCGATCTGTGAGTTCAAGCCCCGACAACACTGTGCAAGATAAGCGACACAGTTCGTTAGGCGCGTTCCGACATCGTGATTTCGCAGTCTTCTGGACTGCTGCGGCGATTTCCAACGGCGGTAGTTGGATGCAATTAGTCGCCGTTCCTGCATTGCTCTATGACATGACTGGAAGCTCAACCTGGCTCGGCGTTTCATCAATGGCGGGATTATTGCCGGCAGTTTTATTGACCCCGTACGCTGGAGTGCTGGCGGACCGCACGAGCCGTCGCAAGATTTTGCTCTATACCCAAAGTCTGCAAATGCTCTGTGCCTTTACCTTGTGGACTTTGTATCTCACTGGTTCGCTACGACCGATGCTGATTGTCACCATTGGTCTCGTCGGCGGAGTCGCCACAGGATTTCAAACCTCTGCTTGGCAAAGTTATGTTCCGCTACTTGTTCCGCCAGAAGAATTGCTCGATGCAGTCAAACTCAACTCGGTGCAATTCACCCTGGCGCGTGCAATTGGGCCAGGTTTAGCGGGGATTGTGATCAGCACACTGGGAACAGGCGCAGCGATATTCATCAATGCCGTTACTTATATTTTAGTGATCAGTGCCTTGTTCATCGCCCGCCCGAAGCAAGTCATTGCTCCCGCCAGTGCCGGCAAGGTACGCGATGTCATCAAGGTTGGTGGCGCTTTCGTATGGCGCAATCGCCCGCTGCGAGTCGCCGTCTTCCTAGCTTTTCTCACCTCATTGTGTGGGCAATCACTGCAACACATCGCACCAGCAATCGCCGACCGCATCTTTGATCGCCCTTCTACTGACAATGCTGGACTTCTTGTGGCACTTGGTCTCGGAGCTTTAACCTCTTCTTTTTTTTCCGTGGCCATCGGAGATCGTATTCAACGCTCAACCCGACTTTTAGTCGCCTTAGCGTTGTATTCCATCAGCACGATGCTGATCCCCATTACTTCGCTCTATTGGGTCGGACTCGTTGCCTACTTCATTGGAGGTCTGGCCTCTCTGCAGTCCGCCGTCGCATTAAATACATTGATTCAAGGAACCGTCCCCGATCATTTACGGGGTCGTGCTTTGAGTTTCTATGTTTTAGGCATCTTGGCTGGAATTCCTCTTGGGGCATTCACTCTCGGACGTTTGGCGGATGTTTTTACGATGCGTGTCGCTTTATTCGGTGACGCCACGGTCTTATTACTGGCAGTCATCATTTTGATCTCGCGGGGTTGGTTGTACGACCTCAATGCGACAAAGATTGATGATGTGCAGTTGACGGACGCTCCGACATGAAATATCCCGAAGGAAGCAATCTGGAGTACGACCAGGAGAGAATCAGTCTGGGTTCGGCGCTTCGTCGACTCGGTCACGCCGTCGTCGGACATGAAGCCGAGATCGACCAATTACGCGCGACCCGAATTTCGATTGATGCCCTCAGTCATATGCTCGAGTCCACACCGACCCGCATTCGCGATGTGGCGCAATTTCTTGGATCAAAAACTGTCGAGTTCCCAGACGGTTCGGTCATCACTAGTCACATGTGTCGTCCTGGCTCGGGGCCCGGAAGCCCCCACGGGCTTGACATGGTGGTGCGGCGCAGTGGCAACCATATTGAAGCGCGCTTTCAACTCGGTGCCTCCGTTGAAGGTGCCCCACAGCGAAGTCATGGCGGAATCGTGGCCTTAGCGCTTGATGACTCGATGGGATTCGTGCTCAATCTCATCCACACCGTGGCCTACACCGGCGAACTTACTATCCGCTACAAATCCGCCACGCCACTACATCGCCCGCTCGTGATCCAAAGTTGGTTGGGTAAGCGCGAGGGGCGCAAACTTTGGCTTGAGGCCGAACTACGCGAAGACTTTGTCGGCGCACCAATTATCGCTACAGCAACTGGTCTATTCATTTCAATTGAGGCGTACTGAATCTTTTCTGACAAACTGTGAACTGCGTTATAGGGGGATACATGTCCATCACTGATCATCAACAACTTGCCAGCGATCGTTTCCCGCGGGAACTCGTTCGCCGTCTGTTGGACAACTATCGGGGCAAGACTCTTGATCATGCCCCGAGTTCAATGACTGAGCCAGCCACTGTTTTTACTGACCCAACTCGTTTTCAAAAAGAAGTTGACCTGTTGTTTCGACAGGGTTCACACATCGTGGGATGGACTGGCGAACTTGCAAGGCCCGGAACATTTGTCACGAAAAATGTGGCCGGTCATCCGGTTCTGATTACTCGAGCAGAAGACGGAGTGCTACGCGCTTTTCGTAATGCCTGCAGTCACCGTGGAGCCCAAGTCGCTCAGGGTTGTGGCGAAGCACGTCGCCTCACCTGCCCCTACCACTCGTGGTCCTACGAACTTAACGGCGACCTCGCTGGACAACCACAGGCCTACGCATTCAATGATATTGATAAGAGCACTCTCGGACTCGCTCCTCTACCGGTCGCCGATGTGGCTGGATTGATTGCTGTCAGTCTCAGCGACGACGGTGATCCCGCTGCCGCCTTCGCCGACATCGAACCTCAACTACGTTGGTGCGGCTATGACCAACATGAAGTTGTCTGTCAGCACACTTGGACCCTCAAGGCCAACTGGAAGATTGCTTTCGATGTCAATCTGGAGTCGTACCATGTGGATTATCTCCATCGCGATACCTTGTCGGACCTCGTACTACACAATCCGATTTATGACAGTTTTGGCAAGCATGCACGTTGGGGATTTCCAACGACGGGCACTGAAAAAGTTGTGGATCTCCCCGAGGAACATTGGCCTGCGATCATGCCCGTGAGCATCATCCATACTTTGTTCCCGAGCACCGTGTTATTGGAAACGCCAGTGAGTTGCCAAATGTTTCGTATTTATCCGGGTGACAATGTCAACGAATGCACCGTGGATCTGACGGAAGCTTCACTGAAGCCCATTACCAATGAACAAGATCGTGCCGCCCGCCAAAAGGGGGCAGATTTCGCCGCCCTGGTCGTGGGCACTGAGGACTTCCCCGCTGCCGAACAATGTCAACGTGGCGCAGAAATTGGTCTCAAGAATTTTGTTTTCGGAAGTAATGAGCCGATGTTGCAACATTGGCATCGAACCTGGCAAAACGCACTCAACAACAAGGAATAATCATGACAACTGTTTCCATTACCCAGGCCTTCGCCGACAAAGCCGCTCAAGCCCCCGATCGTGTGTCCATCACCTGCGGCGACCAATCAGTGACGCGCTCCGAACTTGAAAGCCGCACCAACCGTCTCGCTCGGGCATATGCCGAACTCGGCGTCTCCCAAGGTCGCTATGTCACTGTCGCTTTACCTAACTCAGTTGAATTCTTTGAAGCCGTGGTGGCTATCTGGAAACTCGGTGCGACACCTCAGCCAGTGAGTTATCGCCTGCCAGATCGCGAACGTCAAGCCATCGTTGAATTGGCAGATGCTGCACTCGTTGTTGGCGTCGCCTCACAAGCCCATCCCACGCGGACAACTGTGCCGCAAAACTTTGAACCTGACCCCACTCTGAGTGACGCTGCGTTACCTGATGTGATTTCTCCAGCGTGGAAAGCGCCAACCTCTGGAGGATCAACAGGGCGACCTAAGTTGATCGTGGCTAGTGATCCAGGAACGGTCAATGTCGGCGCGCCGGGCATGGGACAACAAGTGGACGGAGTGGTCTGTATCCCAGGACCGCTGTATCACAACGCTCCATTTTCGTTTGCGAGTTCTGCACTCTTTCACGGTAACCACTTAGTGTTATTGCCTCAATTTGATGCAGAAGCCACTTTGGTAGCGGTTGAAAAACATAGTGCTGACTGGATCCTGCTTGTTCCAACGATGATGTCGCGTATCTCACGACTTGCTGATGATGTGAAGAATCGTTACGACCTCTCATCTTTGGTCGCGATTTGGCATATGGCCGCACCCTGCCCGCCATGGCTCAAAGAAGAGTGGTGCAACTGGCTGGGTGGTCAAAGAATCATGGAGTTGTACGCAGGCACCGAAGCCCAAGCGGTCACCATTATTCGTGGAGACGAATGGCTGGCACATCGGGGTTCTGTCGGGCGTTGTGTCGGAGGAGAAATGAAAGTTCTTGACTCGGACACCTACGAGGAATTACCTCCCGGCACGGTGGGTGAAATCTTCATGCGTAGTGGCCGTGGTGCTACCTACAAGTATCTCGGTGCAGAAGCACGCGTCTCACCCGACGGATGGGAAAGTTTAGGGGACCTCGGCAAGATTGACGAAGAAGGTTACGTCTATCTCACCGATCGACGTGGTGACATGATCTTGTCGGGTGGAGCCAATATTTATCCTGCCGAGGTTGAGGCAGCCTTAAGCGAACATCCCGACGTGGTCTCATCAGCAGTCATCGGACTTCCCGACGAGGACCTGGGGAATCGAATTCACGCTGTAGTGCAGATCTCTCAGCCGATCAACGAAGATGAATTGCGAGTATTCCTCAACGAGCGCTTAGTGCGATACAAGGTGCCACGGACTTTTGAGTTCACCACCGATGCAGTGCGCGATGACGCTGGGAAGGTTCGTCGATCAGCCCTGCGTGATGAGCGCTCGTAATCCGCAGCGAAGTAATTCTCTACCGGGATTTACTTTTTCGTGAACGTAATCGGTAGCGATTGAATTCCGCGAACAAATGAAGAATGTCCATAGGTCGGTTGAAAGGTCGAATCCGAAAAGCGGATGTCATCCAGGCGATCAAAAATCTCTTTGTAGATAGAGCGCAATTCGAGCCGCGCAAGGGCAGCTCCAAGGCAGAGGTGAGGGCCCCAGCCGAAAGCGATGTGCGGGTTGGGGTTACGGGTGACATCAAAGTCATGAGGATGAGTAAAAACATCCTCATCGCGATTCGCTGCCGTGTAAAGCATCATCACTTGTGAACCCTCAGGGATCTTGACACCGCGTATCTCAACATCTTGCGTGGTCACCCGCACCATATTGACAATGGGGGTCACCCATCGTAAGCATTCTTCAATCGCTCGATCAAGATCTTCTGGTGAACGACGCGCTATCGCCATCTGTTCAGGATTTCTGATCAAAGCTTCAAGTCCCCCCGCAATGACATTCCTCGTCGTCTCGTTCCCGCCAACCAAAAGAAGCAACGCATTGCCTACCACATGGGCATCATCCATCGCCCCACCGTCTTCAGTGGCGTGAACTAATTTGCTGACTAAATCTTCACCTGGGTTTTTCTTACGCTGTTCAATGACTTCGGAGATATAGATGTAGTACTCAAAGGCCGCATTGGCAACATCATCGGTCACATATCTCGGATCGTCGGCACCTGCGATCATGGCATCGCTCCAGTGCTGCAACTTGTCATAGTCACTTTCTGGAGCACCCAACATCTCTCCGATCAATGTCATCGGTAGGGGTTTAGCAATGTCCTCAACGATGTCAGATGAGCCCTTCAGCACAACGGCGTCAACAAGTCGCCGTGCAACCTCATTGACGTGATCTTTATACGCCGACATTTGCCGCGGCGTAAAACCGCGGGCCACAACACGACGCTGATCACCGTGGCTTGGATCATCACTATCAATCATTGAGGGTTGGACGCTGCCATTTGGGCGAGATCCGATCACACCACTCGCAAAAATTGAAGCTTGACGTTCTGCGAGACGAATATCTTCAATTTTCGTTAATGCCCACATGCCGTTGATATCGCAATACACGGGCTGATTTTTCCGAATCCATTCCAGTGTCGGGAAAGGGTCCTGTTGATACATATCTCTATTAAGAATGTCAATCTTCATCATCGTCCCCAGATTCATCCCTACGCCTCATTCAACCTTAGTGCCACGTTTGCCGACTTGGGTAATGCCTGATATCTCTGCCAAAATGATTTCATGATTATTCGTCGTCTCATAGTTTGTTGCTCCCTATTGGTGGCGCTGGTCTCCTGCTCAAATCGGGCTGATCTCAGTGTGCCTGCGACATCAACGCCATCTCCTGATTCTTCGGAGGCGACAACAACTCAACCGCCCCAGCCAGATGCAGTGATGTTTGGAGATATTGCATCACCTTGTGGACCCGCCATTGATGGAGTGACACCCTCCATTGCTGCCGAAGAAAATGGAGGCTCAGCCGAGGCTATTGCGATCGCTACTGGGTCGGACAAGGGAAACTCCTTCATCTCAGGACTCAACGGAGAACTGTTTGATGCCGCAATCGCTTTTGAAGGCTGGTGTAACGCTCAGGGTGGAATCGCAGGTCTGCCATTGAAAGTCATTGATGCAGATGCAAAACTTTTTGAGGTTCCCATTCAGATCGAGAATGTATGTGCCAATGCCTTCGCCATGGTGGGCGGGGGTTGGGCTTTTGATGATCAAGAGTTCCCCCGTTTTCATGAATGCGGAATGATTGATGTAGCGGGATTCGTCGTGACCGCAGCCAAATCTCAAGCCGACAATACTTTTTCCCCTCTTCCCAATCCATCAAATCTCAAAGATGAAGGCTGGTTTAAGTGGGCCGTGGCGCAGCACCCTGAGGCAATGCAACATTTCGCGACTGTCTACAGCGATATTTTGACTTCCCAAATAGTTCAAGAGCAATATCTTGAAGGTGCAAAAATTATCGGAGGGGTCACAGTCGTTGATCAGGTGCCTTACAATTCTGTGGGGGAAACATCATGGCTACCCATTGCTCAGCGGCTGAAAAATAGTGGCGTCCGAGCTATGAGTTTGGTTGGCGTGCCAGAGGTATTACCGCAATTGACTAAAGCCCTCGAGGAGTTGAATTATTCCTTGGACCTCATCATGGTTGATGCAGGTTTTTATGCAGACGTGTTGATCACTGGCGGCGGTAGCAGCGTTGAAGGTGTCGTTGTCCGTACCAGTTACGCCCTCTTCGAAGAAGCAGACCGTGTCCCCGCGGTGCGCGATTACTTGGAGATGATGAAGACATACCAACCTTCTGGAAAAGTTTCTGGTTTGGGCATGCAGTCATTATCGGCATTCCTACTGTTCTCGACTGCTGCTAAAAACTGTGTCGTCGATAATGCGGGTCTTCTCACTCGCTCATGCATTGCGCAAGAAATTTCAAAAATATCCGAGTGGACAGGTGGTGGGTTGCACCCACCATCAAACCCTGGAACCAACCAACCAAGTCCGTGCTACCAAATGATTGTTGTCAAGAACGGAAAATTTTCTCGAATGTATCCGCCCCTTGAGCCCACTGCGGCTGATCGTGCCTTGATACCGACAGTGGAAATTACTGAGAATGGCTGGGCATGTGATGAAAGCACTTTGGTTCCACTAGTTGGCGACTACGGAGATGTCTCCGTCGGTAAAATTCAACAGTAACCTAGATTTTTTCAACCTGCACCATAGTGTCGTAGAACGCCACGCCACCACCGAAGTCTGCTGCTTGGTCGTTGGTCAAAGCATTCACAGTCTTCATATCTTTTGTACGAGCTCCCACCCATCCATAGGGCACTAAGACCAGACCCGAACGAACACGCCCACCTGATGACTTCACTCTTGCCACCACATCAAGCGAACCGCGTCCGTTGAAAACTCTGACTTGATCACCGTCCTGTATACCCCGAGAAGTGGCATCAGAAAGATCAAGTTCGCAATACATTTCACCTTCTGCATCGCAATGGTGGGCAAGATGTGAATACGAAGAGTTAAGAAAACGCACATGAGTCTTGGGCGACATCAACGAAAGTGGGTACATGTCTTGCGAATTGATCCCACCTTGCATCTCATCACCAACTTCGTAGGTCGGTAGGGCTGGCATCCCAACTGCGGGTAGAGAGTGATTGATCAAGGCCGCCTTTCCCGAGGCAGTAGCAAACCCCCCATGGGCATAGGGCAAAAGATCTTCTGGCAAAGAGAGACGAACAAAACCGGTGGTACGGAGTTGATCAAGATCCACGTCGTGAAGGGCCGAGGCAATCAGAGATTCGTCATCCTCAAAAAGTTCGGGTTCCGAAAATCCCATTGCAAGGGCCAGACGACGCCATAGTTCGGTGTTGGGAACGCTTTCCCCCAAGGGTTCAATGGCTTTTTCATTCCATCCTAAATACAGGTGACCCCATGCTGGTACGACATCGACTTGCTCAATTTGTGTGCAGGCTGGAAAAATCACATCTGCATAACGCGCGGTATCAGTCATGAACTGCTCGGAAACTACGGTGAAAAGATCATCACGCTCGAGACCTTGACGAATGAGTTCGGCGTTAGGCGCAGTGACTAAAGGATTTCCGTTGTACACGAATAATGCTTTCACCGCGGGATCAAGATTGTGATCGTTCAACACTTGACCAATTTCATTCATACTCAATGGGCGCCGTTCACGACCAGCACTTAGTGAGTCAACGGTGAAGACTGAATCATCAACGTTCACTGCCGCGTATGACCCGACACTGCGCGCAAAGCCACCACCTTTTTCGCGCCACGCACCGACCAGCATGGGCAAACAAGAAAGAGTACGAAAGAACATCGCACCATGTTGGCGATGTTCAGCACCAATCAGAGTGCGAATAAACGAGGGACGAATAGTCCCATAATCGCGAGCTAAGGATTCAATTTCATCAACTGAAATACCGCATACTTGCGCTGCGCGCAGGGGGGTCCACTCGGTGACTTGAACAGATAATTCATCAAATCCATCGGTGTATTTCGCAAGATAATCGTGATCAACAAGATCGTCGCGAATCAAAATATGCATCATCGCCAACATCAATGCCACGTCCGTGCCAGGCAATGGCTGGACAAAAACATCCGCTGATTCGGCGGTCATCGTCCGTATCGGGTCAATGACTACGACCTTGGCTCCACGAGCTCGCGCCTTTTCGATAAACGGCCATAAGTGGCGATTAGCCAATCTGGTGTTGGTCCCCCACAATAAAATCAGTTGCGAAAATTCGACATCCATCGGATCGCTTGACAAGGGTGATCCCAAAGTCAATGAAGCTCCGGCCTTGGCAGTTGCTCCGCACAGCGAATCAACTTGACGCGACGAACCAATTTTGGCGAAGAATCGACGATCCAAACTATTCATCTGAATCAGGCCTTGAGTTCCCGCCGAACCCCAAGGCATCACCGCTTCACCACCAAAATTATCAATCACGTTGTGGATG
>BJGB01000004.1 GCA_014190215.1 Actinomycetes bacterium
TCCGCGGGCTACGACATAAACGAACGCCAAGAAGAAGACAACGCTAAATGCAAACATCTCCCAGAACGCAAAGGCACCAAGTTCAGCGCGGTTGACGGCATAGGGGTAAATGAAAATGATTTCAATGTCAAACATGATAAATAACATCGCCACGATGTAGAAACTGACAGGGAAACGCTCAGGGGGTTCTCGACTGGGAACAATGCCACATTCGTAAGGTGCATCTTTCGCCGATGAAGGTCTCCGGGGAGCCAGCAACTTTGAGGCCACAAAACTCAACGCTCCAAAGAGAACGGCAAGGATGGTGAGCGCTACAACGGGAAGATATTGCCCCATCAGTTAAGCCCCCGCAGGAACAGGCATAGCGAGATTGGCGGCCAAAGTACGATCCCGGCGATGCAACATAAAGCAAGTGATGAGGAAAAAGATTCCAGAGCCAAAGGTGACGAGCAACGCTGGTTGACGCTTAGTCCCAAGGTCGCGAATCATGACAATGTATTGGTGAGATTTGGTCTCGTCGATGACTGGTCGTGCAGGAGCGCGGCCAGGTTCTACTCTTTGGGGCACTAAAGCGGCAATTTCTACAATCGCGTAATGCGGTTTGTGCAAAAAGGCAAGGAAGTCAAGTTTGTCGCCGATCTTGGGATAGCGCTCACCACCACGGTCATACACCGCGACTGCTTCGTATTCGCCGCCGGCGTACAACTCGGCTTCAACTTGAATGATTTCATCAGCAGCAGCGATTGACTGACCGCGACCCTTATCGTCCGTCGGAAGAACTTTCCAATTTTCTTCTTGCAAAGCCTTCGCTCCAGCAGCAGCAGCCTCAACTGGTGATGCCCCCTCAGAAATCTTCACCGAGTTCACAAGCACCTCGGCCTGCGGCAATAGAGCTACATCGCGTACAACCGTGAAGGGACGCGCCGGCTTCCACGACGGCTCATTACCTTTGAGACCAATGCCGTAGGTCATCCAGATAACACCCATCATGACCATCCAGCCGCTGAGTCCCGCAAGCGCAACTAAGAGTCCCAAGCGTGCGCCCATGTTGGTTGCAAGAAGAAGATAAACACTTCCGCATAGGGCGACGACGGCGATAATGACCGTGAGAAGCCCGCGGATTTCGGGTTCCCAAGCGATGCTTAACATGGCGCTCATAGTTCGTTCCGTACGTAGTTCACGATCTGTTGGATCTGTTCAGCAGTCAATAAATCACCAAAGCCAGGCATCCGACCCGAACCTTGTCCTTGAATACCGTACTTCGCTCCGTACTTTGAACCAGCCTTGATGAAGTTGATCATTTCTTGTTCAGTTGCGAAGTGAGTGTTCGTGGCTCCACCGGTGAGGTTCCAACCAAAGGCACCCGAACCAGTCTGTCCAGGCTCACCCCAACTCCATCCAGGCGTATGGCAGCGAGCACAACTAAAACCACCCGATCCCAATTCAAGATTGAAGAGTGCTTCTCCAATTGAGGAGTAGGTGCCATCAGCAACAGACTTTTCAGCGGCCGCTTGAATCTTGTCCTGTTCAACCACGGGCAAGTGTCCACCCTCGCAGTTCAACGGCTTGGCATCGGCCACGATGCAGTCTTCGCGCGGAATCTGAATGCTCTTGAGGTACGCCAAAAGCGTGTCAATCTGTTGCGCGTTGAGTGGTCCACCGCCCTCAATGCCCCACGGGGACATCGGCGAGAAGGGTCGACCGTATTGCAGGATAAACCGAACTTCATTTTCATCAAAGCGGTAGAAGACGGTGTTGATTGCTGGAGCTTTCCAAGTCACAGATTTCACTTCACCAGTTTTCGAATCAGTGATTGTGTATGGTGCCGCACCACCCGCACCGTTCATTCCACCATGGCAGCCAGCGCAGTTGAATCCACCCTCAGCAGTTGGAGCAAAAAGGTTTGAGCCCCACTCGATAAAACGATTCGCTTTACCGCTAGTTGCGTCAGCTTGGCGACTCGGTTCCAAAATCCAGTAGGCCGGCAGTCCAATCGTGATCGTTGCCAACATTAAAACACCGAGCAACTGCATTTTCTGAAGGCGCTTACCCTCAAGAATTTCATCATCAAAATATTCTTTACGGTTAGCGGCGAGTTCAATCTCCGAACCAATCTCAGCACGACCTGCTGATCGGTTGAAAAATGCATAGGTGACATAACCAATGACAAAAAATAACGCTATAAGTGAAGCGAAAGTAGAGGTGACGAGTGAAATCATAATCAGTGCTTTGTCTCTCCGGAAACGCAGTGCGGCCCTTCGGCCTCCTGCCCAGTCGTGTTGATACCAATTGCAGGACCGTTAAACCTAGTTCCAGTGTCAACAACGACGTTGCCATTGGTTACCGATACACCAAAGCGATCCATGCCACGAGGGGCGGGACCAGCTTTCTTTTCACCAACACGGTTGTACTGAGACCCGTGACATGGACATTCAAACCACTGTGAACTCTTACATTCAGGAACTCGACAACCCAGGTGTGGACACTTTTGGTAGAGCGCAATAATGCCGCTTTCCATGCCAGTCGAAACCGTTTGCTTGCCATAAGACAGGCGTGCCTTAGGAAGAGAGTCGGCGGGGTACGAAGTCAACCAAGTTCGCGCCTCGGGCTTATACACAAAACCGCGCTCACTCCGAATTTGCGCGACCAAGTCATCAAGGCGACCGACGGTGACCTTGGAACCAAAACCCCCACCAGCACGTGGCCACAAAAAGGCAATGAGCGAAGCGCCGAATGCCGCGGTACCCGTGAGCACCAAAAAGATTGATGCACGATTGAAGAACTGCCGACGAGAAACATCAATGGCCTCTTGATCTGGCGCTTGCCAAATCACAGGCGCTACTTCAGTAGCTTTTTCAAGAACGGCAGTACGAGTGGCGATTGCCTGTGACTCATACGCTGATCCAGCAGGAGCATCACCCGATTCAGCCTTGATCGACTTGTCACGCTTCACAGTTTCTCGCGCAAGCGCGCCTGCACCGCGTACATCAGAGCGTCGTGCCGAGGTAATCAGCACGACAGCAGCTAACACCACTAGGGCGGCGATAGCTATAACGATTGTTGCTAGGGGTGTCATAAAAGCGTGCTCCTCACAACTCGAAGAACAAGCCATCCCGCCAAGGGAAGACAAAGTTGAAACCAGGACCACGGAAGAACGATCCGATGATGACTAACACGGCCCAAAACATGAGGTGAATAGTCATAATCGAAGTCGCAAACTTGCGGTCCTCGGGTTTGTTGGATGAATTTTTGTCAATGAACGGCGCCAAAATTAAAGCAAACAATGCCACTCCAGGAATTGTCACACCAGCCACCATCGGGTGGAACATCGTCAACAATTCTTGAAGTCCTAAGAAGTACCAGGGTGCCTTTGACGGGTTGGGCGTCTGGTTGGGGTTTGCCAACTGCATCAAGGGAGCATTGACAAAAATTGCCACGAAGAACAAGAACGCAGTACAAGCAATCGCCGCCACGAACTCAACGGCCAGCAGGTGGGGCCACGTATGCACTTTGTCCACTGGAGTGGCCTTGACATCTTGAATTGAGCCCGACTTAACGACTGTCAACAAGCGTTGAGTATGACCACCAGGGCCCGCTCCAATAGGCAGACCTGCTGCAGCTGGGGCCGCACCCACAAGGGCGCCGACCTTTTCGGCGACAGCAACTTGCGCTCCGCCAGTTTTATCCTTAGCCGCTTTGCTGCGCTCAAGAAGATGAGCCGGAATGCGTGGATCTGAGGCTGGAGTATCGCCAGCAGCTGGCGCGGCCGCACCCGCTTGCGCAGCGGCCTGATCGCGAGCGGCTTGTGCTCGCTTCAAAAGGTGTTCTGGGATTTCAGTCATGTTGAGTCATTTCCTTTCAGGCACTGGTCACAACGGACCGGAGATGCCACCGTCCTTGCGGACACGCCAGAAGTGGATAGCCATGAAAATCACGATGACGAAAGGCAACATGAGAACGTGTAACACATACCATCGCAGCAACGTTTCAGAACCGATCTCGACACCACCGAGCAATACGAAACGCACTTGAGAACCAAAGACCGGGGTATACCCCATCATGTTGGTACCCACAGCGACTGCCCACATTGACAACTGATCCCATGGAAGCAAATAACCCGTGAAGGAAAGAAGCAAAGTCAGCGTCAACAACACGACACCGATCACCCAGTTAAATTCACGTGGGGCTTTGTAGGCACCATGATAAAAAACACGGGCCATGTGTAAGAACACCGAGAGCACCATTAAGTGTGCTCCCCATCTATGCATATTTCGCACAAGTAATCCGAAGGCCACCGAGGTCTGCAAACTGCTGATGTCATTCCACGCTGCCGTGGCTTCAGGGCGGTAGAAGAACATCAAGAAAATACCAGTCACCGTTAAGTGAATGAACAGGAAGAAACTGAGTCCACCGAGACACAAGGTGTAGCTCACCTTGACGGCATGACGCTTGACCTTGACGGGATGCAAATGATAGAGCACCGAGTTCATGATGACGTACGAGCGGTTACGCGGGCTATCGGTATAGCCCTTGCGGAAAATAGAACCGGGACGGAAGATTGAACTCCAGGCTTGACTGCCTTGAACATTCTCTACCGTCTGATTCAGACGCTCTTTTGCTGTTGGACGAGGATCGTCAATGACTTTTGCCATGGGTTGTTCTCCTAGAAACGCATTCCATATGCGTAGCCGTGATTAGCGGTACGTGTGTGAGTGTCGCCAGTTGCGAGAGCCGCACCAGCCTTGCCAAGAATGATGACGCCGGTCGGACACCGATCGACGCACAGTGCACAACGTGTACAAACATCATCATCAATAATGAACAGAACATGATCGTTAGGGTCAAGCCCAGGGAGCTCGGTGTTGGTGGCTTCTGCCACAGCATCGGGAGTCACCATGTGGATGCACTTCCACGGACAGATATCAACGCAACCCTCGCACATGATGCATTCGGACTGGTCGATATGAATGAATTGCTTGGGCTTCACCGCCTTGGTGAGATAGTCCGCGTCAACTTCAACCAGTTGGTACTGGTCGGAGTACGGCATCATTGGCGGATTGGCGTCAGTACGAGTCATGGGGTTATGCCTTCTTCACCAAAGGACGACCGTAACTTGATTGCTCAACCTCGGTGGACTTTGTCGTGCCACGCTTTTGCCACCACGTCCACATGTAGATCTGAACGCCCAAAAACAATCCATAAATACCAGTGACGGCGATATCACCAATCTGCAGGTAGTTGATATCAAACGGGAAACTTCCACCGGCCGCTTGCGATTTAAAAATTGATCCAGGTCCGAGGAATGGCTTGTCAGAGCGCCAACCAAGTTCGTTTTGAACATGAACCAACCACTGATGAGGCACGACTCCGTAGGCCAGGAACATCACGAAGAATGCGTACACAGAGCCAATCATCGCCTCTCCCCAAGACATGGGAGTACCGATAGGACGGCGCTTGCCGTACACAAAAATAAGACCAGTCAGAATTGTTGTTAAAGCCAAGGAGAACAGGAAAGCCTGATTCATTCCCGGCCATTTCAGGATGTCAATCGCCAGCATCTAGCCGGTATTCCCTTCCGTGCCCTGTAACGAGGTCGATACATGTTTGAGTTTCGTGGACTTAGCTCTTTTAAAAATCTTTAGGAGAACCGACAAGAACCTTAGTCGTCAAGAGCCTCGCGCGACCCAACTCGCTCGCAAGAACAAACAAAGATTTAGGACACACAGAAAATTTTGACGGCATTGCTAAAAATCGGATTCCTTGACTACTTGAGGTCTATCGCCATGGCCTACCTCTTAGGTGGATTGTGCGATAGTTCACGGTACCTAAGTGACAAGATTCCTAGGAGTTTTTGCCACAGAAAAGCCTAGGAATTCCGTCATAGCCTCACTCGCGCTCTAGTGTTGAACGAGACGTCGATTGCACGGTCGTTGTCAACAAATTGTCGTACCCCACGCCCGAAAGGACTGGTCCGTGACCGAAATTCCCGAGCACCTCTTAAAACGATCCCGCGACCGTAAGGCCGCTGGCGGCGATGCCTCCTCTACCGAGGTTTCGCCAGGCGCTGCAGTCCCAGCGACGACTGGCGCAACGACACCCACCGCCCGAGTTTTGGTTGAAACTGAGGCTCAAAAGCCTGCAAAGAAGCCCGATCCGGCCTATGTCACGGCCGCCAAGACCCGTGGTCGCATCCCATCCTGGGCTATGGCCACGCTTGCTTTGATGCCCATTTTCTTGTTCATGTACGTCCGTGGCTTAGAGCCGCAAAAAGCCGAGGCACAGGGCCCGATCGCTATTGGAATAGAGAACTACGGTGCTTGCGCTAGTTGCCACGGTGCCGACGGTGCAGGTGGTGCTGGTCGAGTCTTGAAAGACGGTGAGTCGTTGAAGACTTTCCCTCATATCGAAGACATGTTGAATTGGGTCTATAACGGAACCGAGGCTTACGAGGCAGCAGGCGTCGCCTCCTACGGTGATCCGAATCGCGAAGGCGGATTCCACTACCCGAGGTCCTATAACGGTGGGGCGATGCCCGCCCAAGGAGCAAAAGCCGGTGGGGCGCTCACCGAAGCCGAGATTTTGGGACTCATCTGCCATATTCGTTATGACATTTCAGGTGCTGATGAGGCTGGAGAGTGGGTCGAAGAGTACGAAAAGTGGTGCAGTCCGGAGAGCCAAATCTTTCTTGACCTTGAGGCCGGCACTATGACCTTTGATTCCGCCGAATTGGGTATCGGAACCGCTCCCCGCCTCGGCACCCCAGCCGACCAAGAAGTGATGGTCGCTGGCTGAAAAGGCCAGTACCCAGTCGATGTGACTTCGACTGTGACCAACAGAACGCTCACGACCCAGAAACCGTCTCGGCACTTAAGCGCGATTAATACCACCCTGTTGCTATGACTTCCCACCACGATGTCCTGATCATTGGCGCTGGACCCGCAGGTGCAGCTGCCGCGTACTGGTTAGCCAAAGAGGGTCTCGATGTTGTCATGGTCGACAAGAACCTTTTTCCGCGGGAAAAAACGTGTGGCGATGGTCTGACCCCGCGGGCTGTCAAGCAGATCCACGATATGGGTCTTGGCGATCAACTCTCTCAGTTCCATCGTTACGACGGATTGCGCACAACGGCTCACGGCAAGGCCATTGAACTGCACTGGCCCTCGCATCCGATTTATCCGCAACACGGCTATGTCGTGCGGCGCCGAGAACTGGACACAATGGTGGCGCGCAATGCGGTCGCCGCGGGGGCAACTTTGCTTGAAGGTCACGAAGCCCTCGCTCCAGTTCTGGAAAGAGGTTTTGTCCGCGGAGCGACAGTTCAAAGCAAAGACTCCGACATTCCTTTCGATATCACGGCGCGCTATGTGATTGTCGCCGACGGTGCCAACAGTCGCTTTGGGCGATCGCTCGGGACCTTTCGAACTAAGGAGTGGCCGTACGGGACTGCCATTCGCACCTATTGGGAAACGCCACGTCATGCTGAACCATGGATTGAGTCGGCGCTTGATGTCAAAGACCGCAACGGCAACCCATTGCCTGGCTATGGCTGGATCTTCCCCGTCGGTGACGGAACTGTCAACATCGGCGTTGGGCTGTTATCAACATTTCGCGATTTCAAAAGTGTCAACACGACTCATCTCCTTGATGCTTATGCCCACATGGTCGCTGACCGCTGGGAAATCGACCCTGACAATCCCACGATGAAGGCAACCTCACGGCGAATCCCGATGGGTGGCTCAGTCGGACCAAAATCTGGACCTACGTACCTTGTCATTGGCGATGCGGCAGGAAGTGCGAACCCCTTCAACGGGGACGGTATTGATTACGCCTATGAAACTGCGCGTATGGCTGCAGAAGTGCTCACCGACGCTATTCGTCACAATGACCCAGCAGCATTACAGCGCTACCAAATGTTGATTGACGATGAGTACGGTCAGTACTTCAAGGTGGCGCGTTTATTTGGCCGCATCATTGGTCGACCGGTGATCATGCGCGAACTTTCGCGAGTCGGAATGCAAAGTCGCACTCTGATGGAATGGGTTGTGAGAATCACGGCCAACTTGTTGCGTCCCGATGAAATTGGACCAGCAGAAGTTGCCTATAAAGCGGCAGCAGCAATTGTTCGACTCACACCTAATGCGTAATTCGTCGCTGCATTAACCCTTACAACGCACAGCAGATACTTGTGCTTGAGAAAGATCCACAATCGTCACGTGCCGCTTCTCATATTTGGCAACAAACGACGCGAGGTTTGGTAGTTCTTCTCGACACCGACGCACAACGACATCAAGCAGAGGAACTTCCATACCGTTGGTGAGTCGGGCGTAAGTGACACCGTCAAGCAATGCTTCGATAGGTGGCAACTCAAGTTCGCTACTGCCAACTGCTGGAGCGGGAACTAACGAAAACCAGACGATGCCGTCACCCAAAGTGTCGGCCAAAATAACGCAAGCGTTGAGTGCCTCTGGGAATAGACAAGTGGATTCCCCCATTGTTCCATCAGCGATCGTTAACACTCGGCCGTCAAGTAACACTGCAGTCGCATCACCATTTGATATTCCATTTGATACTGACCATGCTTGGTCAGAGCGCACGGTTGACGTTTGCGCAATAAGATCAATGCGACGATTGTTCGCCTCCACGACAATCTGATTTGAGTCGCTTGAACCTTGGCAAGTCCATAAAAGTATTGTCAGTGCACATAAAGATGCCAGAGTCGCCCAATATCGCCAGGAGAGAAACTGTCGCATAGGTGAAGCGTACGGGGTCAGAGGGCGACGGCGAGGGCAGCTCGGTGAAAACGCTCTGCTAGGTCATCCATCACGACATCGTCATGACCCAAGCCGACAAAAATTGCCTCGTAAGCACCCGGTGCCATTGCCACACCTTGAGCCAACAGTGCGTGAAAAAAGCGCGCGAATAACTTTTCATCAGTTCGCTTGGCTTCATCAAAATTGATTGGCAAGCGATCACTCCCTAGAGCATCTCCAAGGAAAATTCCCACGAGTGTGCCAACACGCGATGTGGTGACTGGTAAACCTGCTGCCGACGTGGCCTGCGTAATCAGTGACGCTAAACGAGTGGCACGCGTTTCAAGAAGATGATAAACATCGGGAGTGAGTTGACTCAGAGCAGCCAATCCCGCCGCCGTCGCCATCGGATTACCAGCCAATGTTCCAGCATGGAAAACTTTTCCAAGAGGCGTGAGATTTTCCATAATGTCTTGACGACCGCCCACCGCTCCGATTGGCAGACCACCACCGATGACCTTGCCGAAACATGTCAGATCGGGCTTGACCGAGTAGCGACCTTGAGCGCCATCAGGACCGAGGCGAAAGCCAGTGATCACTTCATCGAATATCAATAACGCGCCAGCCTTGTCGCACGCGCGTCGTAAACCTTCAAGAAAACCTGGCACTGGAGCGACCACGCCCATGTTGGCAGCAACTGGTTCGACAATGACAGCGGCCACTGTTTCATCGATTTCGGGTATCACGTTGTAGGGAGCCACGATGGTGTTGGCGACGGCTTGCGGTGGCACACCCGCTGTGCCAGGAATACCGAGCGTGGCTACTCCACTGCCACCTGCAGCAAGAAGAGCATCGGTCGCACCGTGGAAGTTGCCACTAAAGATAATGATTTTTGCGCGACCCGTCAGCCCACGAGCTAGTCGTACCACTGTTGAGGTGGCTTCGGTACCCGAGTTCATAAAACGCACTCGCTCACACGATGGCACACGTTCGCTGATCGCCTCAGCCAATTTCATTTCACGCGGTGTCGGCGCACCGAAGGAGGTTCCATCTACGGCGGCTTCACGCAAGGCCGCAGTAATCGCTGGATGCGCGTGGCCAAGAATGACCGCACCATAACTTTGAACGAGGTCAATGTAACGCGTTCCCTCCACGTCATATACGTGGGCACCGCTGCCTCGTGCCACGACATACGGTGAACCACCGACGGCTTTGAAGGCGCGGATTGATGAGTTCACGCCACCAGGAATGACACGTGCTGAACGCTCAAATAAAGTCACGTTTGAGGGCACACCCGCACCCTTACAAACAATGGGGTCACAACCGGCAGCCACACAAGCTACGGGATCACACAATGGAATGGACGACTGCTGAGTTGTACTCATGTGCTTTAACCGTTCACTAATTCGCCGTACCAACGCGCCAAGTACGTGAGAATAATATCTGCACCGGCGCGCTTGATCGCCGTTAAATGTTCTGTAGCCACGATGTCGTGATCAATCCAACCGTTGGCTGCCGCTGCTTTGATCATTGAATATTCACCACTCACGTGATAGGCCGCCACGGGCACATTGACGAGTTGTCGCACCGCAGCGATGACATCAAGATAAGCCAAAGCAGGTTTGACCATCACCATGTCAGCACCTTGTTCAATATCGGCTTCAACTTCAGTCAGCGCTTCACGAGCATTGCGCCAATCCTGTTGATAGCCCTTGCGATCGCCACCACCGATAATTTGCACATCGACAGCTTCCCGAAACGGTCCATACAATCCAGATGCATATTTTGCCGAGTAAGCAAGAATTGATGTTTCGCTATGGCCGTTGGCATCGAGTGCCGCACGAATCACACCGACCTGACCGTCCATCATTCCACTTGGCGCAACAACATGTGCACCGGCATTGGCTTGGGCAATTGCAGCCTTGGCATACACCTCAAGAGTCGCGTCATTGTCTACTGACCCGTGTCCGTCGAGAATGCCACAGTGACCGTGACTGGTGTATTCATCAACGCATAAGTCAGACATCAGGACAACTTGATCACCAAGATCAGAACGCAGATCAGATAGCGCTAGTTGGACAATGCCTTGGGGATCAAAGGCTCCCGAGCCAATCTCGTCTTTAGTACTCGGAATGCCAAATAAAATCACTGACTTGATGCCGAGGTCAGCGAGTTCGCGGACCTCCTGTCGAAGACTCGCTCGGGTGTGTTGCACAACTCCAGGTAAAGAAAGAATCGGTATCGGCGAATCAATGCCTTCACGGACAAACAGCGGCGCTACTAAATCGTTGACATTCAGTCGAGTTTCAGCCACGAGATCACGAAGAGCCTGAGTGCGGCGTAAGCGACGAGGGCGCGACACGGGAAAACGTGCTGACATACTCACAGCCTACGGGCGATATTTAGTCAACGACTCCCCAGGGCCGCCGAAGTAGCGCCAACCAATCCTGCCAGAGATTGTTCACTGGCAACTGTGACCGGAGCGATGCCCAGTTCACTCAGTGCTGTGGCAGTCGTCGGGCCCATCGCCACGACCACTGCGGGAGTCAGTCGTCCGAAAAGCGTGACCCAAGCACGTGCCGCTGAAGCCGACGCAAAAGTGATGGCATCACATCCGTGAATCTCCGCCTCTCGATCTGTGGCAGTGGTCAGTGGGACAGTTTGGTAGGTCACAATTCGGTCCACAGTCCAACCCTGAGCGCGCGCCGCAATTTCAAAATCATTGCCCGCCGACTCAGCCACTGCCAAAAGAACCCGTCCAGACCCGGATGGGAATATCTCACCCAACGAACGTCCGGTTTGCACGACTGGAATGAGATCAGCCCCACCAACAGCTTGCGCCGTTGCTGTTCCGACAGCGGCAATTTTGAAGGATCGATGTTCAAGAGATGCTGCAGTCATCGCTTCACGAAAACGGTGTGCACCCTCAGGAGAAGTGACCACAACCCAGTCGTATTGGTCAATCGCTTGACATGCCTCGCGAAGTGCTTGACCGTTGTCCGCAGGGTCAACCGTGTCTGTCACTGCAATTTCGATCACCTCCGCACCTGCCTCACGAAACATCGTGCTCAGAGCGCCTGCACGTTGTGCTGAGCGCGTGACAATGATTCGGCGTCCAGATAACGCAGCGGTCGGCAGGTCATTCGCCATTATTTTGATGTCAGCCAGCGACTGCATCTCGTGCAGTGCGAGCGGCTGATCGTGATGCATGAAGTAAATCATCATGAGATGAGATGTGGCCCGTGGCGATTGAGGCAAAGTGATGTTGTACTGCATCATCAGAAGCCAGATATACCAACATCGTTGAACCATCGTCATAAGCGCCGACTGGTAATGAACAACCCGAACCCAACTCAGCGAGAAATGCCCGCTCATGTTCAACAGCACGACGCGATAACGCGTGATCAATGGCGTGCAAAATATCCTGCGTCTGTTGATCATCTTCACGACATTCAATGGCCACGCAACCCTGACCGACTGCGGGCACCATGACTTGCACGTCGATATATTCACTGACGCGATCGCTCCAGCCCAAAATTTCTAATGCTGCTGCGGCCATCACGATTGACCCATCAACTGGAATCTTTTCTAGACGCGTCGGGATGTTGCCACGAAGTTCAACGAAATGTAGATCTGGACGAATTGCCATGAGTTGTGAGCGTCGACGAACAGAGCCCGTCGCAACTGTCGCACCTTGATCCAAATCTGCCAAAGAACGACCGACCAAGACATCACGCGGATCGCGTCGCTCGCCAAAGGCAGCGATGACTAAACCCTCAGCGGGAGTGGAAGGAAGATCCTTGGCACTATGTACGGCAATATCTGCTCGACCTGCCAAAACAGCGGCCTGCACTTCTTTAACAAAGACTCCTTGCCCACCAATGGTGTGTAAGGGCACATCTTGTCGTTGATCACCGGTGGTATCAACGAATATAAGTTCAACGTTCAGCCCACGATGACTAGCGCGCAAGAGATCAGCGACGGCAGTGGCTTGAGTACGGGCTTGAGCAGAACCTCTAGTGGCAATGCGAACACTCGTCATGAGCGCTGACTCGCCGTCAACTCAGGTCAAAGAGATCGCGTACGGCCGCCGAGTTGCGTTCTCCTCGCGGAGTACCTGCATCGTCTTTGAGGCGCACTGACATGTCATGTAGCAACTTAGCAACGATGCCCTTGGTCAAGGCATCTACTGCTTGTTGTTGTTCATCGGATAAAGAAGACAACTTCTTCTGCAAACGATCAATTTCAGCTATGCGCACCACTTCAGCACGAGCGTGTAACAGTGCCACAAGTGGTGCAGCCTGGCGCGCTGTCAACTCAAGAGTGAAGCGCTCTAATTCTTGGGCAACAATATTTCGTACGGCTTGAGCTTCAGCAGCACGCAATGCCTGACCACGCGCCGCCCAGTCACGCAAGTTATCTAAATCAAGTAAGGTCACGCCGTCAATTGTCGCGACATCGGACTCAACATCGCGTGGCACAGCAATGTCCACGATGAACAATGGTCGCGAGGCACGCTGTTGCATTGCCTTTGACACCATCTCAACGTCAATAACTGTTGTGCCAGCACCAGTGCATGTCACAACGACATCGGCCTGCGTCAGAGTCTCGGCTAACCGATAGAACTCAGTCACTGAACCAGAAACTCGATCAGCTAAGGCTTGCGCTTTGGCGATGGTTCGATTAGTAACAAGAACTTGGCTGATACCAGCATCAGCCATTGCAATCGTGACACCTTCACCCATGTCGCCAGCCCCGACGACAAGCACAGTTAACCCTTCAACCGTTCCGAGATTTTCGCGGGCCATATCGACGGCAGCTTGACTGACACTCGCGGTATGGCGACCGATAGATGTTTCAGTGCGCGCCCGCTTTCCGGTTTCAATTGCGTGTCTAAATAAAAGATTCAGTGTGGATAATGATCCACCTTCATGTTGCGAACGCTCCCAGGCCGAACGCACCTGTCCAAGAATCTCGCTTTCGCCCACTACTGCCGAATCCAGGCCAGCAGCCACTTCAAATAAATGACTAATGGCAGCATCGTCGTGCTGGCTATAGACATGGGGTGTCAATTCTTCCGGTGAAAAGCCGCCAAGGTCGCAAAAGAAATCGCGAAGATCGCCATAGGCACCGTGAAACTTCTCGGCAACTGCATACACCTCGGTGCGATTACATGTTGAAAGCACCACAACTTCACGAATGTTGGGTCGCGCCATCAAACCGTGAACCGTCTTGGCAATTGCGTCGTCAGCAATTGTGACCCGCTCCAGAAGAGAAAGAGGCCCAGTTCGGTGATTCACCCCAAATACGACGATCGACACGACAGTAACCCTATCTCTCAGACCTTTTATCGGACCTATGCACTGACACTCTTCGGTAAAAGTTGTGGCCATGGAACAACTTTTTTCTTGTGTTGCTCATGAAAACTCAGGATCTGCAATTCACAGGCCAAATCAACTTGGCGAACGGTAATTCCCGCCGGAACGTTCACGGGAATCGGGGCGAAGTTCAAAATACTGGTCACCCCCGCAGAGATCAGTCGATCGGCGACAATCTGAGCGGCCTCGCCCGGAACTGCCACCACGCCTATCGCCACCTGCCGTGAGGCGATGAGTGCAGGCAAGTCATCAATATGGCCCACCCGAAGGCCACCAATAACCGAGCCAACTTTGGCTTCGTTGATGTCCACGAGACCCACGATTGGGTAACTTCGCCGGCCAAACCCGCCCGAGCCAATGAGGGCCTGACCTAAATTGCCAGCACCAACGATGACAACTGGCCATTCGTGGTCAACGCCAAGTTCTCGTTGAATCTGAAAAATCAAGAAGGAAACCTCGTACCCCACCCCACGAGTCCCATAACTGCCGAGGTAACTGAGATCTTTACGGACCTTGGCAGCGTTAATGCCGCCCATTTCAGCGATTTTCTCCGAGGACACGCCGACTACCCCAGATTCTGTCAACTCAAGCAGAATCCGCAGATACATCGGAAGCCGAGAAATCGTGGCTTCTGCGATTTTGCGACGAGAGCGATCTGCCATAAAAAAAAGTTACGCCCGAAAGTTCGTGAGCGAGAAGTCCCACAGCGTGACACAGACCCTCGCCAATGGTCATTGGTCACCGCTGTTACTCAGCCTCCTTGGCTCTAACCTCGCATCGTGACGTTGAACGCCGCCCTCGCTGCCGCTGCCACTCTGGTGGCGCTGGCCTTCAGCATCTCTACTTTTGATCGCTGGTTACAACGTCGCCGTCCTCACGATGGCGCGTGGAGTTTTTCATTGCTCTTGTTTGCTGTGGGATCACTGGCCTTGTGGTGGGCCGAGGCACGCGGTTGGAGCCTGTCTTCATTTCGAGTTTTCTTTTTAGCAGGAGCCATACTCAATGTGCCGTGGCTGGCGCTTGGAACGGTCTATCTCTTGTTCGGAATAAAAGTCGGCAAGATCGTCAAGACCTGGCTGATCGGTTTATCTGGTGCTGCTGTGGGAGTGATGCTGGTTGCTCCCACCAAACAGAATCAATTGACTGGTACTGATATGAGTGGCGGCGCATTGCCACAGGGAAGTGAAATTTTTGGTGTCGCTCCGCGAGTCTTCGCCGCAGTGGGCTCGGGCGTGGCCGCGTTGTTGATTATTGGTGGCGCGATGTGGTCAATCATCAGAGTGCTACGCGGTCGCGTGCCTGCTGTTGGACAAGCGCAACAGCAGATCACCAACACTCGTCGTCACGTAGCCAGTAATACTCTGATTGCTGTGGGGACCATCATTCTTTCAGCGAGTGGCACTTTGGCTGGTCGCCTCGGTGAGGATCGCGCTTTCGCCGTCACGTTATTGCTCGGCATCGTTGTGCTCTTCGCCGGATTTTTAGTCTCGTCGTCAAGGGCAGATGGATCGTGGCGAAAGTTAGTGGACTTACAAACGCAAGAGGGATAAAACCCCAGCCAAAAGAATGACTGCGAGTAAAAGAACTGTGGTCAAAGTTGTTGCTGGTCGCATGTCTTTATCCTAGTTGCCGAAAAGCTACTTATTCCTCAACGAAATCGGGGTTGATACACCTGGCTCCGTCGCACCAGGTTGTAATGAAACCTGTTCGCCTTCGCCCAAAGATAATTCTTTCGCCGCTGATGAACGATCAACGGCGAGGCACAACAGACCCGACGAATCAATCACAAGTCCAGTTGCACCTTGGCCAAGATCAGCAAAAGATGTTGAAATTGCGAAATTGCGAATGTTCTCACCGAAGCTCACGCGGACACGATCAACTTTGGTATTCCATGCTGTTTCTAAATCATCAAGGCTGACATTTAATTGACAATTGCCAAAGCGGTCAACCCAAATCACTTCACACTCAAGAGTGCCATTCTCATCGCGTGGAATCGGCACGATCCCTGGTAACAATGCTGCGGGGTCAACTTGCGTTCCAACCTCGTATAAATCAATACCGTTGCACAACATGGCGGCGATCGGCGCAAAAACATCACGCGCCGCAAACGTTGATCCAGGAGCAACAAGATGATGTTCTTCTTTGTCAAGAATGACAGCGCGCTCAGCACCACCAACTAAGGCCACCCCAGGTGCTAATAAACCATTATCAGGACCGATAAAAATTCCCGCACCACCAGCAACCTCGACAGCCACTAAACGACGTTGCGTTCCCGCACCTGGATCTACTGCAGCTATCACAATGCCTTGCGTCAGATACGGCACAGCGCGCGCTAGTGACAACGAGGCGCCGCGAACATCAAACGGAGAAATGCCATGCGTGAGATCAATCACAACGACTTGCGGAGCCGACTCGCGGAGTACTGCTTTGACGACACCCACATGTTCTGACTCATAACCAAAGTCAGAAATGAATGACACGGTCTCATAGGTACGACTCACGCTTCACAGTGTGGCAGTGAAATTGACTCAAGTCACCAAACAACAACAGAGCCGAGAAATGCGACGGGGCTGGTGCCAACCCCCCGCTGGCACCAGCCCTATCGGCGCTGCCCTTGCGGGCGCGTCCCTAGCCAAACTTCAGCTAGCGGTCATGTGACCTGTGACATACCCTAGGCACAGGCGCACCAACTTTGAAAGTGAAAATGTGAAATTTATTTCTTCCCTTGAACAGGGTAAATGACACTAAAAGTCCGCTACTGACCGCCGAGTTGGCGACTTCGCTCTGTGGCGGCGCGAACAGCCTCAGCAAACGCAGTCCGAATGGCTTGTGCCTCAAGGATCGCAATCCCCGCCGCGGTTGTACCCCCTGGCGAAGTCACACTGGCCCGCAAATCCTTAGGGTCCTGACCCTGAGCCAGCAAAGCCGCAGATCCGACGAACAATTGGCGGATCAATAACTCAACGGTGTCACGCGGCAAACCTTCAGCGACCCCAGCATCCATCAGAGCCTCAGCCACCAAGAAGAGATACGCGGGACCACTGCCGACGAGTCCGGTGACAGCATCTAATTGCGCTTCGGGCACAGTGACGACAATGCCCACCGAACCTAAAACGGCTTGTGCCCACTCCAAATCAGCCTGGGTGGCATGTGTGCCTCCAGCAATTCCCGAGGCCCCCTGTCCCACGAGGGCAGGCGTATTGGGCATCGCTCGGACGACCGCCACTCCAGCACCACAAGCTGACTCAAGAGTTTTTATTGTGACCCCAGCAGCAATCGACAAAACCCTTGTTGCTCCAGCCCCAACGCAAGCCTTGGCAGCGGCTGGCACGTCTGGGGGTTTCACAGCGATGACGGCTGAACCACATGGTCCAATCGTGGCGGAAACTGTGACACCTGGGAAAAGTTGCGCCAACTGTTGGCGACGCGCCTCGAGGACCTCAACGATCATCAGATCACCAGGCGTCACAAAGCCCGATGACAACAAACCGCCGGCCAGTGCCGCTCCCATATTTCCACCACCGACGATGGCCAAAATTGCCGAATCAGAAGTACCCATGCTGTCACGCTAACGCTGTGGAGGCCTCGCCGATGCGACTTCCCAATCACAGTCGGCAAGACCACTGCACTGTGGGTCTCGTTCGCCGACAAAGGGTGAGGGATTTAACTAGTTCGCAAAGCGTGAGGCAAAGCCGATAGCCAGCAATGGTCGAAAACACTGCTCAACATAGGCATACAGCGAACCAACGACACGGTCCACTTCGGACTCCACCAAACCAATCAATGACAACTCGCCACGCAGGTACACCGCGTCTTCAAGTCCCACTGAAAAATGGGCCCCAATTAATTTGTCATTGCGACGTAATAGGTTCTCATTGAATTCAGCGATGTTCTCTTCGGGAGCAGGAAGCACGTACGTTTCATAACGCAATGTGCGCTGCCCGAGAGTAAGCCACACGGTGATGTAGTCCTTGGTCTCACCCTTCATTCGTACATACCAACGGGCGCGATATAAGGGATCAGGATCTCCATGATCAATTGCCAAAATTGTTTCATTGACAGATTTGAGTTTCGCTAACCATTCATCAATTTGGCGTTCAAAGATCGCCAAAAAACCGTCATCAAAGAGATCACTCACGAGCAGTTCACGAGTGAGCGAGAGGTGATATCTGTGTACACCCGCCGTAAACGTGCTGCAGCAAAACTCCATGTATAACGGCGACCGCGGTCAGCCGCCGCAATGCCCATCGCAGTGGCGAGAGCAGGATTATCAAGAAGTTCTGCAGTGTATTTAGCGAAAACTTCAGGATCACGATCAGCAACGAGATAGCCAGTGCGGCCATGATCAACAAGCGATAACAAACCACCGACGGCGTTGGCAATGACTGGAATGCCACACGCAGCAGCCTCAAGGGCGACAAGCCCAAAACTCTCTGAACGACTCGGGACCCAAACAGCATCGGCGGCGCGGTAATACGTTGACAACATGTGATGCGCTTGCGCTTCAACGAAGTGCACCTGGCGAGTCAAACCCAATTCAGCGATCAGTGCCTGGACGCGAAGAACTTCTATGTCACCATTCGAACCGCTCGCTCCACCAACAACATATAACTGTGCATCGCGACGACCAAGAGCGGCTAAAGCGCGAACTGCGACATCAACTCCCTTGAGGGGCTGAATGCGTCCGACGAATAACAACACTGGCCCGTCACCCATTGCGAGTGCCGCACGAGCGCCGCGCTTATCACCAGGTGTGAAAAAGGCATGTTCAACACCTGGCGCAACGATTTCTAAAACACCTGGCGGGTTGCCATACAGACGACGGAACTGATCTTCTTCTTCATCGCAACTCACACAAATCGCATCAGCACAACCAATGATTTGGGCTTCGGCTCTTTCACGACGTTCAGGTTCTGGATCGCCACCTTCGGCTTTGACTCGAGCCAAGGTATGAAAAGTCGTCACCAGTGGGACATCTAGTTCGTGTTTGAGGGCGTGCCCAGATAAGCCTGACAACCAATAATTTGCATGCACAACATCAACTGGGTGATTGCGGCGAATGTCGTCGAGTACCAAATCGGTAAACGTTGGAACGAGAGACTCAAGTTCTTCTTTGGGTAAATCGAATTGACCAGCAGGAATATGAATCACTCGATGATTGGGCTCAACCAAGATTTCTCGGGGCAAACCAGCGCGCCACTCACGGGTATACGTGGTGACTTCAACGCCGGCGTGCGCCAGACCCGCAACGAGTTCGCGGACGTACACATTCATTCCACCCGAATCCCCAACCCCTGGCTGAGCCAAAGGCGAAGTGTGCAAAGAGAGCATGGCTACGCGCGTCATCAACTTTGGAAACTATCGCCGATCTTTAACCTTTGCCTGAACGAGCCTTCAACAACTGCGTCAGTTTTGTAACAAAGTGTCGACGGAGGCGTCCCCATCGCGGTAGCGACGCACCAATTCCGCCGTTAAAGCGTCAATTCGATCAAATAACCGACGGCGCAAGTCAGACTGCGCCGACTCAAAAACCTGTATCCCATTTTCTAATGAGGTCAGACCCAAGTCATCAAGGTCGGCCATGTTGTCAAAGCCCAAACTGTCACACAACGCATCAAATTCAGCCAGCAAGGGATGATCGGCGCTGACCTCGGTGTCTCGTGGTGGACGCGCCGATCCAGTACTCGGTGCAGGGCCAACTCCAGAACGCACGATCTCGGCAACAGAGACAGCTCCGCTTCCATCTGCCCTGTGACGCTTCACAGCAGTCACTAAATCAAGACGACCTTGGGCTAGCCGACGCACGAATGAGACGGCATCTTCTTGCTGGCGCAAGGTATCGCGCTCGGCGCGGAGATCTGGCAATGACAACGAGGCTGGATCGCCCGATGGATTCGCTGTCTGATTCATGAACTTCCTCCAGAGACGGGTGGCAATACCGCTACTTCATCATTGTCGCCCACGGCTGTCAAACCGGGTACCGATTCTCCGTTTAACCAAATTCGACATGTCGGCACTAGATCAGCAAAGGGCTGTCCATAGCGTTCAATCGCGCAGGCCATGACCTCATCAACCGTTGACCCTGCCACAGTATCGCTTGATGTGCCGGCCACTTCACGGGCCCGGGCGAATAGACGCAGAGTTGCCACTCATCAGAGCGTACCCGCACTACCCTCATTGGTCGTGCCTCAACAAGTTGCGATGACTAATACCCGTGTACTTGTACTGCGACATGGACAAAGTGAATGGAATGCTCTCGGGCGTTGGCAGGGCCAAGCAAATCCGCCCCTGACGAGCCTTGGAATCCAGCAAGCCACCGACGCCGCAGGCTTACTCGGCACGCAATGTCCTCACTTTGACCTCGTGATCACCAGCGATCTTGAGCGAGCACACCTCACGGGCCAAACCATCGCTCAGATACTCGGTGTACAAACAGTGCACGTTGACAACAGGTGGAAAGAAAATGACGCTGGTGAATGGCAGGGTCTGACCCCTGACGAGATTCGTGTGCAGTGGCCTGGCTACCTCGAAAGTGGACGTCGCCCACCACATTTTGAAACCGAAGAATCAACTAACCAACGCGTCGGCGCTGCGCTCAATACGATCGCCAAAGAAAATCGTGGCAAGTGCATCTTGGTTATTTCTCACGGTGGAGTGCTGCGGTTGTTGCGTGCCCATCTCGGCGGGCCGGATCAACGCTTCCCCAACTTGTCGGGCTCATGGTTTGAACACAATGAATCCAGCGGATGGCACCTCGGCTCACTGCTCTATCCACTTCAACTCATCGCCGATGATCTGCGTAACAACGGCGTCGTTGAATGAGCACTCAACGACGACTCATTGATCGCTTTCTCGACGATTCATATTCCCCAGAAACTCGTCGTCACGTGGGCACTTTGACCATCGCTCGAATGACTACAAATGGTTGCTTTCGATTCGCTCCTCCATTTTTAGCGAGTATTTCGAATGACTTCAATATCAGTTTGTCGCGTCTTGGTTTAGCCCTGATGTTCACCGAAATCACGATGGCCATTGCTCCCATTCTTGGTTCATATGTGGACCGCGTCCATCGCCGCACTGCAATGGCAGGTGGTCTTATCGGACTTTCAGGAGCAACCGCTTTGGCAGCCGCGAGTCCATCCCTGTGGGTTTTCATGATCGGCATCTTGCTGCTCGGCATCTGCAAATTTATTTTTGATATGGGACTCACCGCTTGGGTGAATGATCATGTGGACTACGAACGACGTGGTCGGGTTATCGGCCTCACGGAAACATCATGGGCACTTGGTTTACTCATCGGCGTCACATCAATGGGTCTTGTTGCCTCGGCAACATCGTGGCGATGGGGATACGCCGCAGGCGCACTCGGTGTGGCGCTGATGGCGGTGGTGGTCGCCACGCGTCTTGATGGACATGATGTCATTGGTTCGCACCGCATTCAACAAACGCAAAAACATCCGATGCCGGTCAGGGGCTTTTGGATCGTTGGGGCGATGTTTTTTCTGATGGCAGCAAGTCAGACAATGTTCGTCACCTTCGGTTCTTGGCTTGACGACGAATTCGGTTTCACTGAAGCAGGAATATCCGCAGTGGCCTTTGGGCTTGGGGCCTTCGAACTTTTCGCATCGATCACCAGTGCACGCCGCACTGATCTATGGGGCAAAGAACGCAGCGCAATACTGGGCGCAGGACTCATTGTCCCAGCCGGCTTATTGCTCACGGTTGGGCATAACCATCTGATTTCTGGGCTGATTTTATTGGGCATTTACCTGCTTGGATTCGAATTTGCGATTGTCAGTTTGTTGCCCCTCGGAGCAAACCTCATCACACATTCGCCCGCTCGCGGTCTAGGTATCGTGCTCGCTGGCGGCGCTTTAGGTAGGGCCAGCATGTCAGTTATCGCCACTGCCACTTATGACTCATTCGGCATCAATGTTCCGGCGTTCATTGGCGCCTGCTCGGCATCATGCACAATCTTGTGCATGATGGCTTATAGCCGTACAACTAAAGAGTCGGTTCTTTAACCGCGATAGCCATTCGTAATGGGAAGTCGGCGATCTTTACCGAATGCCTTTTCAGAAACGCGCACCCCAGGGGCGCCCTGACGCCGTTTGTATTCACTGAGATCAACGAGACGCGCGATGCGTCGCACGATCTCTTCAGGGTGACCCAACTCAATGATCTCTGCAGCTGTTCGATCTTGCTCAACATACAAATCCAGGATCGGATCAAGAATGTCATAGGGGGGCAAGCTTTGATCATCACGTTGATCGGGACGCAATTCTGCTGACGGCGGTTTTGTGAGCACTGACTCGGGAATAATCTCGCGACCTGCTCGTTCATTGACATAGCGACTTAAACCAAAGACATCGGTCTTTAACAAATCTTTGATCACCGCATATCCACCTACGGAGTCGCCGTAAATTGTGAAGTATCCAACAGCCAATTCGCTCTTGTTACCAGTCGTTAAAACCATCCAACCGAACTTGTTTGATAATGCCATCAGAATTTGGCCACGACAACGGCTCTGCAAATTCTCTTCGGTGAGGTCGGCCTCACGACCAGCAAAACTAGGAGCAAGCAACGCAAGATACGCTTTGAACACTGGCTCAATAGAAATCGTTTGACAGTCAATTCCTAAAGCATCGCCAAGTGCATAAGCATCAGTCTTTGAACCATCAGACGAATATCGCGAAGGCATCGCCACACCGTGAACATGTTCAGCACCCAAAGCCTCAACTGCCAATGCAGCGACAATTGATGAGTCGATTCCGCCAGACAAACCAATGACAACATCAGTGAACTTGTTCTTGCGAACATAATCGCGCGTTCCTAGAACAAGCGCGCCGTACATTTCTTCATACCGATCGCTTGGTGGGGTGACATTGCCAACGACTGGCTTGTTGATATCAATCTCAACAACACTCAACCCACTCGTGAATTGTGGGGCGCGAGCTAATAAGTTGCCAGCAGCATCAAAGACCATTGAGGAACCATCAAAGACCAATTCGTCTTGACCACCCACCTGATTGACATAGACAATCGCACATTTGTTTTCACGCGCCCGACCACTGAGCATCTCTTGTCGCTGCATCAACTTGCCACTGTGAAATGGGGAACCGTTGATGTTGATGTTGACTTGTGCCCCACTGCGCGCCTGTTCGGCCACTGGTCCATCGGCGCGCCAAATATCTTCACAAATGGAGACCGCAAACTTGATTCCAGCAACCTCAAAAATCTGGTGATCGCCCGAGCCTGGGGCAAATGTCCGCTCCTCGTCAAAGACGTCATAGTTCGGCAACAGTCGCTTGTGGTACACGCCTTGAATTGCGCCATGGGAGCAGACTGCCGCAGCGTTATAAATCACAGGTTGACCAGAAGATATTTGTTGGCCGATTCCCCGATCAACAAAACCGATGACCGCCACGCATGAGCCAGTGAGTTTGGCAAGATCTTCAAGAACGATGCGATTATCACGCACGAAGCCGGATTTCAGCACAAGGTCTTCGGGTGGGTATCCGGTGACAGACAATTCGCTGAAAGCCACAATGTCGCATTTTGCAGCTACTGCCTCGGCATATAGACCGGCGATCAGGGCGCGATTACCCGCTAGGTCGCCCACGGTGGGGTTCATCTGCGCCAGGCCGATTCGCAAAGTTGCCATACCTGTGAGGCTAACCGCGCCGTCGGTGTGGTCATCTGAGACTTCAACGGATACCGTTCAAGGACGGTTTTGACCCTAGTGTTCGCGCTGTTTGGTCCGTCATGGTTCACACAGCGTTCACAATCGGGCAACGACCGAGAAATGCCCCCCTGCGAGCCTTTCAACGCCCCGTACAACTAACCCGGCAACGCCGGATCAAAATCCCTGGAGGACCAAGTGGCCTATCAAGCCGAATACATCTGGATCGACGGCACTGCGCCAACGCCCCTTCTACGCTCAAAAACAAAGATCCTGGCTGATGACGTCACGACACCTCCAGGTTGGGGTTTCGACGGTTCGTCGACAAACCAGGCCTCAGGCGATGCATCCGACTGCGCATTAAACCCAGTCTTCACTTGCCCCGATCCCATCCGTGGCGGAGACAACATCCTCGTGTTGTGTGAAGTCTTACTTGCCACAACTGGCAAGCCACACCCCACTAACACTCGTGCAGCATGCGCCAAAGCTGCCAAGAAGTTCGCTAGCGAAGAAATGATCTTCGGTATCGAGCAGGAATACACCATGTTGCGTCCGGACGGTCGCCCACTTGGTTTTCCTGCCAGTGGTGGATTCCCAGAACCTCAGGGCCCCTATTACTGCGGTGTTGGCACAGGTCGAGTCATCGGTCGCGACATCATCGAAGAGCACACGCAGGCTTGCATGGATGCTGGTTTGATGATTGAAGGAACCAACGCCGAAGTCATGCCTGGTCAGTGGGAATACCAAATTGGTGCCGCAGATGCTTTGACTGTCAGCGATCACATGCAGATTGCACGCTGGTTGTTGCACCGCATCGCCGAAGATTACGACGTAGTGATCTCCCTTGCCGCCAAGCCGCAAAAGGGTGACTGGAACGGAGCTGGTGCACACACCAACTTCTCCACCAAGGCAATGCGTAATGACAAGGACATGAAGGCCATCACCGCGGCCTGCAATGCCATTGGCAAAAAAATTATGGAGCATGTCACCAACTACGGACACGACATTGAAAGCCGCCTCACTGGCAAGCACGAGACTGCCCCATGGAACAAGTTCAGTTACGGCGTGTCAGATCGTGGAGCCTCCATCCGTATTCCTTTCCAGGTTGAAAAGACCGGTCGGGGCTACGCCGAGGACCGTCGTCCAAACGCCAACATGGACCCTTACACCGTCTGCCGACTTCTCCTTGAGACGGTTTGCGGCTGAAATTAGTCACACTCCTCGCTTGAGGGAATAAAAACGTTGTGGGGGCTGGGGAAACCTGGCCCCCATGTCATTTATCCAAGACCTACGGCAGAATAGGAGGATGAACATGCTGAATCCACAGCGTGACTACGTGCTTCGCACAGTAGAAGAGCGCGGCGTTCGACTCATCCGTCTGTGGTTCACGGACGTCTTGGGGGGACTCAAGAGTTTTGCCATCAGTCCGGCCGAACTTGAAAACGCTCTTGAAGATGGCATGACCTTTGACGGTTCATCCATTGACGGCTTCTCACGAGTCCAAGAGAGCGATGTTCTGGCGATCCCCGATCCCAACACTTTCGTGATGTTGCCGTGGGCGGATTCAAAGTCTCCCGAGGCACGCGTCTTCTGCGATATCTACAACCTTGATGGCTCTCCATTCGGTGGAGACCCACGCCAAGTTTTGCGACGCAACTTAAAACGCGCTCAAGATTTAGGACTCGACTTTTTAATCGCCCCTGATATGGAGTTCTTTTACTTTGCTCCCCCGGAAGTTGGTCAGCCTCCACGCCCACTTGATGAGGCGTCATTTTTTGATCTCACAACAACTGATGTCACGGGCACATTGCGAAAGGAAACGATCCGCACTCTGGAGACGATGAGCATTCCCGTTGAGTACTCATTTCATGAAGATGCACCCTCGCAACATGAAATTGATCTACGTCATACCGATGCTTTGACAATGGCTGACAGCGTGATGACTTTTCGTTTGGTTGTCAAAGAAGTCGCCGCCGCACAGGGAGTCCATGCCACTTTTATGCCTAAGCCCCTTGAAGGAGTTCAAGGCAGTGGGATGCACTTGCATTTATCACTGTTCAATAACAACGGCACCGACGACAGCAACAGCAACGCTTTTTATTCAGCAGATGATTCGTACAACTTGTCCGAGACGGCCAAGAAATTTATGGCTGGACTTCTGTTCCACGCCAGTGAGATCACTGCCGTCACTAACCAAACAGTCAATAGCTACAAGCGTTTAGTGCCAGGCTTTGAAGCCCCCGTACATGTTTCATGGGCCCGCAATAACCGCAGTGGTTTGATACGTGTTCCTGTACCCAAGCGCGCAAATCCCTCAGCAACACGGATTGAATATCGCTCACCTGACCCAGCCTGCAATCCCTACTTGGCTTTCTCTGTGATTCTTGCCGCTGGCTTGCGCGGTATCGAACAAAACTACGAACTCCCCGCAGAGGCCGACGCAAACCTCTTTGAAATGGGTGACGGTGCACTCGAAAAATTGGGCATCGCACAATTGCCACAATCTCTTTCTGAGGCGCTCAACGTGATGGAGTCATCAACTCTCGTGCGCGAGGCCCTAGGAGAGCACATCTTTGAGTGGTTCTTGCGTAACAAGCGCTCTGAATGGCGCGGATACAAGACCCAGGTCACTCCATTTGAACTACAGCGTTATCTCAAGAGCATCTGAGTCATTACGTTATGGATCTCATCGCCGTTTTTCCTGAATCGCCTTCACCAGAATTGGCGCGCACTTTGGACATGGCTGGTTTTCGTTGGAAAGCTTTTCCTTCCGCTGAAGTCGCCCTAAAGTCTGAACCCAGCGAGGGTTGGCTGGGTGCGATTGTGATGGCCGATGAAGATATGGACGGCGCTTGGGCTTTTTGCCGGGCTTTGCGTAAACGTGATGGGATACATGTGCCGTTGATGTTGCTGGTCACTGGTGCACAACTTGATGACCTCACCTTGCGTGATGAATTGTTTAGCGATTTTTGTTTGTTGCCGTTTCATCCACGAGAACTTGAAGCCCGACTACGACATGTTTTCGCGCACATGTCTGTCAGCGTCAAGCCAGATGTCGTGGACTACGGCGGGCTAGCACTCAACCTGGAGACCTATCAGGCATACATTGATGGTCGCCCACTCGATCTGACGTACATGGAATACGAACTCCTCAAGTTTCTTACTCAGAATCCGGGCAAAGTTTTTACACGCGAGATTCTTTTGTCACGGGTGTGGGGTTACGACTATTACGGCGGTGCGCGAACTGTCGATGTGCACATTCGTCGTTTGCGAGCCAAGTTGGGTGAAGAGCAAGCGAACTTGATTCAGACAGTGCGCAGTGTGGGATACCGCTTTGGACAATCGCGCTGGGGCAACTAACTGCACTCACGCCCCACCCCACCCGGTCTTCTCGGTGGCTTTTACGCCTTAGGTAAGTTCCTCACACATGAAGCGATCAAGATCGTCGACTGAGATGCCCACCAATGAAGGCGCAAGTCGCAATCGATCCCCAAGGTCTGCAGGAATATCTACAACATGTGGCACGCCCAGCACATAGCACCCTGCCGCCAAAGCCGAACGCACGCCCGTGGGTGAATCTTCGATTGCCAGACAATCACGTGGGTCAACCCCGAGTCGCTGAGCCGCCAGTAGGTACGGCTCGGGGTGAGGCTTACCTGCCGTGACCTCATCGCCAGTCACCGAGACCGTAAAACTTTTCGGCGGCAAACAATGAATGACTTGATCCGCAAATCGCTTCCACGACATTGTTACCAACGCTGTGGGAATCTCGGCCTGATTGACACTGGCCAACAATTCGCGTGCTCCTGGACGCCACGGAATGGCCACCCGCAATTGCGCCACAACACGATCCAACAACATCTCGACAATTTCTGTGGGCTCTTTATTGACGCCGCCGTGCTTACGAATGTAAGCACCCGAATCTAAAAGATCCGATCCGACCAATGCCCGCGCGTGTTCATGAGACCATGTGCCACCGTGCATCTCGACAATTTCAAATTCGGCAGCGAACCAATACGGTTCTGTGTCGACGATCGTTCCGTCCATGTCCCACAACACAGCAGTTGGTCTTTTGTACGAGCCGACCATTTCAGTGAAGTTGTTGAATCCGCGCACTGATGAGGCGATGTTTTCCTAGCATCTCATCAAGCGCTGTGTGCGTCAGTTGTCCATCGCGCACGACCACGCGCCCATGGACCACAGTGTGCCGCGCCGCCGATGGGCCACACCGCAACCATGCTTCGATCGGGTCCGCAATCGCTCCCGCAAAGGATGGGCCAGTCAGTGACCACACCGCTAGATCACCCACCGCACCGATTGTGATCTCTCCAATTTCACCTTCGCGACCAAGACATCCCGCACCACCGCGGGTGCCCATCTCTAATGACATGCGCGCCGTTCCGGCCTGCGCGCCATTGCGTAATTTGGCGAGCAACATCGCCTGGCGGGCTTCCATCCACATTGATCCAGAGTCCGCCGATGAAGAACCATCAACTCCGAGGCCAACCTTGACCCCAGCGGCACGCAAGTCGACAACTGGCGAAATACCCGAGGCCAAAATCATATTGCTGCTCGGGCAATGCGCTACCCCGATGCCAGCAGCACCGAGACGATGAATCTCATCGTGATTTGGCATCACGCAATGTGCAACCCAAGTACGGTCACTGCACCAACCAGTGCGCTCGAGATATTCCATCGGGCGACAACCAAAAGTTGCGAGAGAAAACTCGTCGTCTTGAGCATTCTCAGCAAAGTGAGTGTGCAAGCGAACATCCAACTTTTCAGCCAGTTCCGCTGAACGGATCATCAATTCTTCAGTCACGCTAAATGGTGAACACGGGGCGAGAGCCACACGCACCATCGCACCAAATGAGCGGTCATGATGCTGATGCACCGCTTGCTCACTGAGCGCCAGAATTTCATCGTCATCGCAGACAACATCATCAGGTGGCAAACCACCGTCTTTTTGTGAAAGAGACATTGAGCCACGCGTTGGGTGAAAGCGCATACCTAAATCTTGAGCGGCACGAATTTCAGCGGACAACAAATCACCAGCACCATGCGGATGCAAATATAAGTGATCCGAACTTGTTGTGCATCCAGACAAGGCCAGTTCAGCGAGAGCGATGTAAGCGCTGACATACACCGCTTCTTCATCGATCGCGCGCCACAGCGGATACAAAGATTGCAACCAACCAAATAATGGTTTGTCTGTCATCAGTGGATTCGCGCGTGTGAGATTTTGATACATGTGGTGATGTGTATTCACCAAACCTGGCGTCACTAAACAATCAGTGGCATCAAGCACTTCACGGGCATCGGGTTTGATATCCAAAGATGAACCAACACCAGTGATGATTCCGTCGGTGATAGCGACCCAACCGCCGCTGAGTTCACGACGTTGGTCATCGACTGTGGCAACGACGAGAGCATTATGGATCAATAAATCAGCCACGACAGCAGGAGTAGTCATGGGTTATCCGAAGCCAATGAGTCAAGGATCTCAACCAAGTGTTGACGACGGGTGCGTGGGTTCACAATGCAGAAGCGTAGAACCGTTTCACCGTTCCATGAACTAGGAACGACAAATGATTCCCCAGAATATAACTGTTGGTCGCTCCAGCGCTGATAATCAGCAACTTTCCAGCCGAGTCGACGAAATACCAGGATGCTTAAATCTGGTTCAAGGAGCAATTCAAGATAAGGCCGCGCGCGAATTTCGTCTGCACCTTGTTGTGTCACCTTGAGAGTTCTCTCCATTGCATCTGTATATGCCTGAGTCCCGTGTGTCGCCAAACTAAACCACAATGGCAAGCCGCGAGCACGCCGACTGAGGTGATGGGCCATATCAGCAGGATTCATTTCTAACCATGGTTCATTCTCATCTTGCTCACTATGCAACACATCAAGATATTCAGCGTGTTGCGTATGTGCCCGTGGACCATCGTGCACATTGCGATAAATCAGAGCACAACTGTCATAGGGACCAAAAAGCCACTTATGCGGATCAACGATAAAACTATCGGCGCGCTCAATGCCGATGTATTTGTCGCGAATACTTGGGGCGCATAATCCGGCAGCACCATATGCGCCGTCAACATGGAACCAGACATTTAATTCTTGTGCGACATCGGCCGACGCGGATAGATCATCAATCACGCCAAGGTTGGTCGTTCCACATGTTGCAACGATCGCAAAGAGACGATCGCGATCTTCTTGCGACATTGAATCAACGGTGGAACGTAATGCAGACCTAACCAAACGCCCGCGATCATCGGCAGGTACTAACAACACATCAGCATCCATCGCACGAGCGGCTTGGGTGACAGATGAATGAGCACCCTGTGAAGCCATGATCAAACCTCGCGTGTGATCATGTCGTCCTCGATTGCGTTCGCGCCACCAATATCGACCTGCGATCAGAGCAGACATATTGCCCGCGGTGCCACCGCTGACGAACACCCCACCCGCTGATTCAGGAAACTCGGCCAAGTCGGCGATCCAACGCAACGCTTGGTTCTCGGCGAAAACTGCTCCAGCTCCTTCAAGCCACGAGCCCGCGTAAATACTCGCGGCGGAAACAACCATGTCGAAAATAATGGAAGCCTCAGTCGGAGCACCAGGAACGAACGAAAGAAACTTTGGGTGGTCAACAGCGATTGATGACGGCGCAAGAACCTCAATGAAGAGACGCAACGCTTCAGCCCCAGTAATGCCCTCTGGGGTAATCGTCTGCCCTACGAGTTCTAACAACTCTTCGTATGGTCTCGGTGCGCCCAAAGGTGGCGGGTCAACACGAATGCGATCAATCGAATAAAGCAGTGCCTTACTCGCCAAACGCGCCATCTCAGCATCAGGGGTATGCATACCAACCATGAAGTTATATGACTTCGTGATCTACCGACGACAATCGCGTCAGTTGTTGAGTTCGAGCAGTTCACTGCCCTCGTTGCGAATCTCGCCGTCTTTCCACAACAGGTGGCCAAGCAATGCAGCTACCGGCGCCATTGATAAACCAACGACGATAGGAAATGAAATCAGAGCGATAATGAGGACAACGGCACCAGGCATGAGAAGAACCTACTTCTTTGCGCCACGTGCAGGCGACTTCTTCGCAGGTGACTTTTTGACGACAGCCTTCTTCGCAGGGGACTTCTTCGCAGCAGCCTTCTTCGCCGGAGCCAAAGGCTTATAGGCCCATGCTTCGATTTCTACTGCACCACCAAATGGAAGGGCGGCGACGCCAATAGTTGAACGCGCTGGGCGTGCACCATCAAAGCCAGCGACATAAGCCTCATTGAAAGTTGCGAAGGTATCCATGTCTGTTAAAAAACAAAGGGTCTTAGCGATGTCATGAATCGTCACACCCGCTTCTTTCAAACGCTCTTTCAAATTCTTGACAGCTTGCGTCGTCTGACCGGCCACTCCACCTGAAACTAAGACTCCATCTTTGATGCCGAGTTGACCCGACACGATCACCCAGTCACCGGCGCGAACGACAGGTGTATACGGACCAAGGGGTTTGGGAGCGGAAGTCTTTGCCATGCCCGCAAGGTTAGTTGTCAGTTCCGCAATTTGCCTCGCCCCTTGGCAACATCTCTGCACCGTAGTTATCATGGCGTGTGCGCAACTTTGCCAATCCGAGTGACCAGGACGCGAGATGACAGAGCCGATCATCCGTGGCAGTCGCCGCCAGTTGCTTCAAGTGGGTGTGGTTGGCACTTCGGTGCTCACCCTGAGTCGTCTACTCAGCGCCTGTGGGGGTTCGGCGAGCAGCGATCCCCTTGACGGTCCGATTTCACAGAACATGGCCCTCGTGCAACGCTGGGTTCCCGATCAAATCGGACCTGGCGCGGTACGTCTGCCGATCTCCCTCGCCGATGACGCTGGTTTGTTGCTTAAGGGTCCACGAGTTTTGACAGGCGATATCAGAAGCGTCACAGATGATTCTGTCGTCGTCAAAGGTCTGACTGCGCAACGTGCTTCGTTGGGTGAAGGATTGGCCCCATTTTGGGTCTTCAACACCACTCTTGAAACTGTCGCCTTTTTCACATTGGTCGTTGATGGCGGACCAGCAGATGGGGCCGCTTTCCAAGTCAGCGACCCGTCGACTCTGGTTGTCCCACGCCCCTCAGACCGCCTGCCTGCGCTCGACACACCGACTGCTGACAACCATCAGGGAGTCGAGCCCTACTGCACTCAGATGCCAGAACCCTGTCCTTTCCATGAGATGACGTTGGCCGAGGCTTTGCAAAAAAATCAGCGCGTCGTTCTGATTGTTGGTACACCCGCGCATTGTCAGACGGGAGTCTGTGCCCCAGTACTTGATGGCATGGTCAGCATGTCAAAAGATTTGACAGATGTGATTTTTATTCACGCCGATGTATACCTCGACGACAGTGCAACGACAGTGGCACCAACGGTTGAAGAATTAAAGTTGACGTTTGAGCCAGTGGTGTGGGTTACCGATATCAGTGGAGTGATCACTCATCGCTTCGAAGGTGTCTGGCATCCCGATGAAGTCCGCCAAGCCCTGACCTAAACGCCATCCAACACGCCATCAAGCTCGTTCTAGCTAGGAAAACAGCCGTTTTGCGCTCAGAAACCTACCTAAGACGCCAAAGCTACCGAGAAGGCGGGGGCCGAAGCGTCGGTGAAGAGACGGGGTTAGCTGAACGATTGGCCGCAACCGCATGAGCGTGTTGCGTTGGGATTAATGATGTTGAAACCCGCCTGATTGAGACCATCTTTGTAGTCGAGCGTTGCGCCCACTAACAACTGGGCCGATGCAGGATCAACAACGACCCGCACATCCTCGCCATAGTTAGCCTGCTCATCATCGGCGGCAATATCACTATCAAAGAACATCTCATAGGAGAAACCGCTGCATCCACCTGGACGGACTGCGACGCGCAAAGCCATATCGTCGGCACCTTCGGCCTGAAGCAATTCCTTGACCTTGACTGCGGCTGTGTCGGTGAGGGTAATCACGATGAGTCTCCTGCTGTTTGTCACGACGGGTTGCCCCGACCGATGTTTTTTCACCGGCGTCTACACAATACCCGTGTTCTTGAGCAATGTCATACCGATACGCTTTGAATATGTCTGCCGTGCGAGTACCCCCCTCGATCGAGGAGGTCACCGACCTCCTGCGAGGCGTCATTGACCCAGAACTGGGCAGTGATGTCGTGGACTTGGGGATGGCTTATTGCGCTGAGGTCTCGGACCGCGGCGAGGTCATCATCAGTGTCAAGTTAACGATTGGTGGCTGCCCGCTGCGCGCCCAGATCAAAAAAGATATTGAGACTCGAGTCGCCACTCACCCAGGCGTCTCTCACGTCAAAATTGAGTGGGGCGAAATGAATGCCGAAGAACGTTCGGCGACGATGGCTAAGGCTCGCTGGAATGCCAAAGAAAATGCCGCAGATACTGCGATCTCGGCGACCACTCGGATTTTGGCTATCGCCTCGGGCAAAGGTGGCGTCGGTAAAAGTTCGGTCACGGTCAACTTGGCCGCGGCGATTGCCGCCAAAGGTTTTGTTGTTGGCGTGCTCGACGCTGACATCTGGGGCTTTTCTGTGCCGCGCATGTTGGGTCTTGATGCCCGACTTGAGGCCGAACACGATCCCATTTCCGAGCGCCCAAAGATTCAGCCCAACACGCGGGTCGTCGGCAAAGGCTTACTGAAAGTTGTCTCGACGGGATTCTTAGTAGAAAACGAAAGCACCGCTTTGATGTGGCGCGGTCTCATGCTCACCAAAGCCGTTGAACAATTTTTGAACGATGTGGCCTGGGGTGAAATGGATTACTTGCTGATTGATATGCCACCAGGAACTGGCGATGTACAAATGGGTCTAGCGCGGATGTTGCCACGCACTGACATGATCATCGTCACCACACCATCAGTCAATGCGCAAAAGGTTGCCATCCGCGCCGCCGATATGGCTCGTCGTTCTTATTTACGCATCGCTGGCGTGATTGAAAACATGAGTGCCTTTGTTTGTGAACATGGCACGTCGTATTCACTCTTCGGAACGGGCGGTGGACAAAATTTGGCAGACGAAATTGGCGTGCCGTTATTGGGTCAAGTTCCCATTGAGGCTGCCGTGGCCGAGGGTGGCGATAGCGGCGAACCCGTGTCATTAGTTGGCGTCGGTCTCGCTGCCGATTCTTTCCGCGCCATCGCAAATTTGATCGTCACTGAGACCGTCCCACCTGTGCAGATGGCTGGATGCTCGGCGCGCACCTTTACAGAGGCCGAAGTCACCTTGCGCAAGCGCACTATCTAACTATCGACGTAAGCGCAAACTGTTTGCCACGACAAAGGCACTTGAAAGCGCCATGGCGAGCCCAGCAATCACAGGATTCATCAGGCCAGCAACTGCTAACGGTAGAGCAGCAATGTTGTATGCAAAAGCCCAAAACAAATTGGCCTGAATAATTCGCAGTGTGCGACGACTCAAAGCCAATGCCTTCGGCACTACTGTCAAGTCACCACTGATAATCGTCAGATCACCTGCTTGCATTGCTGCATCAGTACCAGTACCCATAGCGATTCCTAAATCAGCAGCGACCAACGCTGCAGCATCATTAACACCATCGCCAACCATGGCCACGCTGGCACCAGTTGCTTGCAATTCGTGCACGATGCGCAACTTGTCGGCGGGCAATACTGCGAAGCGCGTTTCACGCACATCAATACCGACAGACTTGGCCACGTGTTGCACCGGACCAGCAGAGTCACCTGAGACGATCATGGGGCGTACTCCCAGCGCCCGCAGTTCAGCCACGATCGCTGACGCCGTCGGCTTGATGTGGTCGCTCACCGTAAAGCGCGCAACGACTCGCCCATCTACCGTGGCTTCTACGACGGTGGAGCCGGACTCATCATGATTCGCCGACCGAGAAATATCAACACGACGGCCATCAACTATTGCTGACACACCGACACCAGGGATATTGGTGAACTCTTCAACCGTTGTCGCATCTCCGACACCACGCTCATTCAGGCCACGCACGATGGCACGAGCGATGGGGTGTTCACTGCGCGCTTCCACAGCCTTCACCGCTGCGAGATAATCCGGCTCAATTTCATTGATGCGCTGCAGAGTCATCAGGCCAGTAGTCAGTGTTCCGGTCTTGTCGAAAATGATCGTGTCAATATTGCGGGTTGCTTCCAGTACGTTCGCGCCTTTGATGATGATTCCTTCGCGGGCAGCGCGACTCGTTCCGACCAAGAGTGCAACAGGAGTAGCCAAGCCCAAGGCGCACGGACAGGCAATCACCAGCACTGACACTGCCGCTTGAAAGGACCGTTGAGTGTCGCCAGTGACAACTAGCCAACTGATGAGCGTGATCGCCGACAGGCTCATCACAAAGGGGACAAAGATCGCACTCACCCGATCGGCCAATCGTTGAATGGGCGCCTTACCATCTTGAGCTTTTTCTACGAGGCGTGCCATCTGCGACAGAACCGTGTCGCGACCAATACGAGTTGCACGAACCAATAACCGACCATTGGTGTTGAGAGTTCCGCCAGTCACCACATCACCTAGTGAGATCTCAACCGGAATACTTTCGCCAGTAATCATGCTTCGATCAACGGCGCTTTGACCCTCAATAACGATTCCATCGGTGGCAATTATCTCTCCCGGACGCACAACGAAAATTTCGCTGACTCCAAGAACACCGATAGGAATTGATGTCTCAACACCATCACACCACAATGTTGCTTCTTTCGAACCAAGGTTCAACAATGATCTCAATGCTGCACCAGCCTTGCGACGTGAACGAACTTCGAAATATCGACCGGCCAGAAGAAAAGCCACGAGGGTCGTCGCGACTTCAAGATAAATCTCGTCATGAACCATGCCAGACATTTCGCCATGAGTCATGCCAGCCATTGTTGATGAACGCGGGAACAGGCTCATATTCATTTTCATGCCGATATCACCAGCGTTCCCAAAAAATAGTGCCCAGACACTCCATGACATCGCGGCGATCACACCAAGTGATACCAAAGTGTCCATCGTTGTCGCACCGTGTCGCGCGTTACGCCACGCCGATCGATGAAACGGTGCTGCGCCCCAGAGCACAACTGGTAGCGCCAGAGCCAATGCGACCCATTGCCAGCCATCAAATTGCAATGCCGTGATCATTGACATCAACATCACAGGCAGTGCACATACTGCACTGACAATCAGTCGGCGGCGAATATCTAAAAGATGGACTTGCGTAGCAATTTCAGTGGTGGATTCTCCCTCATCGACCTTGGGGGCTATTGCTCCATAGCCAAGCGCCTCGATGGTTGCGATCAGTGAGTCAACTTCTGCCGAGGCGGCCTGACTAACGACGGTCGCTTTTGATGTGGCGTAATTGACCGATGCTTGAATGCCTTCAATCTTGTTCAGTTTCTTTTCAATACGTGCCGCGCACGCGGCACACGTCATGCCGGTGACCGCTAGAACAACGGTGTCTTCACCGACCAATGGCTTCAAATCCTGCTTCATCAATTGCAGCAGCAATGAGTTCCCACTCAACGTGAGATTCTGACTCAATGCTCACGATCTTTGTGTCAAGGTCAACTTCAATCTTCGTCACTCCCGTGATCTTGTTTAACTCGTCGGTTACTGCACCTGTGCAGTGACCACAGGTCATACCGGGAACTTCAAAAATCGTTGTCACCATGTCAGTCTCGTTTCGGTTGTTCAGTAAAGATTGCGGGGCGCTTATTCAAGAAGGCGTCAATACCTTCTTGAGCATCGGCAGAAATAGCCGCGCCAGCCATGACCTCAATCGCGAAATCGTAAGCCTTATCTTGGGATAAGTTCATCTGATCATAAAACGCATTTTTGCCAAGTGCCTTTGACCAAATGGAACCACGTGTCGCACGGGTGATGAGATCAAGCACAGCGGCATCGAGTTGATCATCAGAAACAACGCGATTAATCAGGCCCCAGTCGGCGGCAGTGATCGCATCTATAGGGTCACCAGTCATTGCCATTTCCAGAGCCCGTTTACGACCCACATTGCGCGCCACAGCGACT
>BJGB01000005.1:0-33685 GCA_014190215.1 Actinomycetes bacterium
TGAATATTGGGTCATTGAGTCCTGGTCCCGTTCTGATGTTTGCACGGCACGCCAGCCTTGCGGATTCTTTGGTTTCGGCATATGTGGTAACAACTTTGGCGCAGATGAATCCGCGCTATGTGCTGAAGCGAGAACTCCTAGCGGATCCATGTCTCGATGTGGTGGGGAAGCGGTTGCCGAATCATTTTCTCGATCGAAATGCTAATGACGCGCAACTCGAACTTGATGCACTTGAAAAACTTGTCAGCGATATGGACGCATCGACCGTTGGCATTATTTTTCCCGAAGGTACTCGGGCGAATGACGCCAAACGCACCCGAGCGTTAGAAAAAATTTCGTCCATTGATCCATCGCGAGGTCAACGCTTGAGTGCGATGCAACATCTTTTACCACCACGGCCTGCCGGTGCCGCGGCGATGATGCGCGGCAATCCAACGACAGACGTGGTCCTCGTGTGGCATATTGGTTTTGAAGGACTTGACACATTTGCTGGAATTCTTCGCGCAATATCAACCAAGATGGCGCCCATCCGTTTTGTTATGCGGCGCGTGTCGCGTTCGCAGATTCCTTCCGACAACATCGAATCGTTCACCGAGTGGTTAGATGATGAGTGGATGCGCATGGATCAAGAAGTTGAAGTCGCATTAAGCGAAAGGAATCACCATGGGTGAAGTGATGTTGTCTGCCGCAATTGGAATTGTGGTCCTGATGTTGTCCACGTGGGTCATCAGTTTGATCAAGAAAAATGCTTCCATTGTTGACATCGTGTGGGGACTTGGTTTCGTTCTTGTGGCCTGGATCTCGCGTGCTGTTGCTGATGGAGATGACGCGCGGCAATGGCTCTTAACAGCGATGACGTCGGTGTGGGGTCTGCGACTAGGAATCTATTTGTTGTGGCGCAACTCAGGACATGGTGAAGATTTCCGCTATCGCTCAATGCGTAAACATTGGGGACCAAGATTTCCGCTGATTAGTTTGGTGACAGTATTTGGTTTGCAGGGAACTTTGATGTGGATAGTTTCTTTGCCAGTTCAACTTGGCCAGTCTGATGCCACACCGAAAATCGGTCCTTTGGCGGTTATCGGTGTGTTGGTCTATCTCATCGGATTGTTCTTTGAAGTGGTCGGTGACGCTCAGTTGGCGCGATTCAAAGCCAACTCAGACAATGCCGGCAAAGTCATGGATCAGGGTTTGTGGAAATTCACTCGACACCCAAATTATTTTGGTGACTCATGTGTCTGGTGGGGTATCGCCATTGTCGCGGCGGAAACCGGTTCGGGTGCTTGGGGCTTGATTGGAGCAGCGGTGATGACCTTCTTCTTGCGCCGTGTCAGTGGAGTCACCCTTTTGGAGAAGTCATTAAAGAAGCGTCGCGAAGGCTACGAAAATTACATCGCCCGCACCAGCCCATTTTTCCCTCGTCCCCCAAAAAGGGTTTCACCCTAGTTGAAACATCTAGGGTGGTTGGGTGCCTGAGAACCCCACCAGCGTGACAGCGCTGAAATCTTTTCGGTTTCGAGTAGGCGCTCTTTTATTTGCTATCGCGGCAGTAGGAACTGCGATTTCACTGATGGTTCAGGCTCATCTTGGAGTTGCCCCTGCCGATGTTTTTACAACTGGTGGAGCGAAGCAACTTGGTATCGCTGTCGGAACAATGGGTTGGTTGAGTGGTGCCTTCTTCACATTGTTAGCGATTGCCGTGAAGAGATTTCCAAGTTGGGGAACCTTGATCGGCGGTGTTTTGGTGGGTCAAGTGGTCAATATTGTTCTGCCGCTTGTCGCCGAACCACAGCAATTGGTGTGGCGCATTCCGATGATGGTGGGCGGTATGGCACTTTTATACTTTGGGATCACCGTGGGTGTGGCCACCACATTAGGAACTGGTCCCATGGAATTACTGATGCTCGGGTTGCACGACAAAGGTTTGAGCATGCAAGTCGCGCGCTGGGGAATTGAAGTCGTGGTTGTTACTGGTGGCATTTTGCTGGGTGGGGAAATCGGGGCTGGGACTATTCTCTTTGTGCTCCTGACTGGACCCGTGTTGGCTCGCACTCTTCCACCTATGGTGCGCTTTATGGGGACAGAAGTGATAAGTCCGCCAGCAGCTTTAGATGCCTAAGAAGTTTTAGGAATCCGGCTCGAGATCACGCCGTCGTTTTCAAGAGACAATATTTCATTATCGCTCAACGACAAAATATCGCGCAATACTTGGCGATTGTCCTCACCGCGATACCGCGGCTCGCCATGAGTCCCGACGGCCCCATGAGTGAAATGCCAAGGTGCATTAGGAACTCGTATTTCTCCACCAATGCGGTCAGGCACTGTCGTAATCGCTCCGCGCACTTCGGCCCATGCGTTCTCGGCAAGTTCGCGCGCGGTGCGCATCACCCCTACGGCTAAACCGAACTCATCACATCGATCTTCAAAATCTTGAGCGGTGGCGAGAGAAGATGCCCAGGCACGCATTTCATGAAGCAGAGCCTCAAAGTTAGACATCCGAGTTTGCACATCAACAAAGCGCGGGTCATTGAGTAAATGTGGCTTATCCATCACCGCCACGATGATCTCAAACGTCCCGCGCTCGGCGGGATGGGCGCTGATGACTACATGAGATCCATCGGCCACCTGCATGATTGGATAATCGCCAGGTTGAAACGAGCGAATCCAGTTCGGGTCAATAGGCCCGTCGTATAACTCATCATGCATATGTTCGTTGACATAGAGCATGGTTCCCGCCATAGAAACATCGATACGTTCGCCCACACCAGTTCGTTCACGCTGATACAACGCAGCCAAAATCGCAGTCGTTGTTTCGAGAGCGGTATATGTGTCTGCGTGTGACCATGGGTCGTTGGCGTAATTGCCACCTCGCGTGTCACCTTGTGCGCGAGTGAGTCCACTTTCGGCACCGATCACACTTGCGTAGGCGCGCCGATGCACCCATGGACCATCGGCTCCGTAGCCGCTGATTGAGGCATACACGAGACGTGGGTTGGTTGACGACAACGTTTCATATCCAAGACCCAGTCGATCCATCACACCGGGGCGATAGTTCTCCAAAACGACATCGCTGGCGTCAGCAAGACTACGAAAAATTTCTGCACCGCGCTCTGTTGATAAATCAATGCTGATGCATTTCTTTCCCGCATTTTGCTGAATGAAATATGTTGATAGTGATCCAACACGGGGACTAGTGAAACGTGTCAGGTCACCTTCGGGAGGTTCAACCTTGATGACTTCGGCGCCATAATCACACAGCATCCGTCCACAGTGCGGACCAGCAAGAACGCGTGTCAGGTCAAGGACTCGGATGCCAAATAAAGGAGAAGCGGATTGAGTCACCTGCATATCTTGCCCGATTTGCATTGCTTTCGTTTACTCGGTCGCACAGACTTTGTGCGAGTATCACATGATGTCTTCTCAACATGATCCCCACCCTCTCATCGGCCAGGTTGCATTAATTACAGGAGGGGGATCGGGAATCGGTCTCGGTTGCGCCCGTGAACTTGTTCAAGATGCGGCGACAGTGATTTTGGCTGCCCGCAATGTTGAACGCCTTGAGGCTGCGGCCGAAGAACTGCGGTCTATTGCCGAAGGTGGCGCTCAAGTTTTGACTGTGGCATGTGATGTCACAAGCGAAGAAAGTGTGGCGAATGCGTGTGCAGTGGCGAATGCTGCTGGCAAGTTGACCATGGTTGTGGCCAACGCTGGTTACGGTGGCGGTGGCCCGATCCACTTGACCTCCTTGGAAGATTGGAATGGAATTCTCGGGACCAACCTCACGGGTGCGTTCCTCACCATCAAACATTCGGTGAGTTTTTTGGCAGCCAATGGCGGAGGGTCGATCGTCGCCATGTCATCAATTGCTGGACCTGTGACTCACCGTTTCATGACTCCGTACGATGTCTCCAAGGCTGGACTGGAAATGTTGGTTCGCCAGACTGCGGACGAACTTGGCTGTCGTAACATTCGTGCCAATGCGGTGCGACCAGGTCTGGTGCCAACTGATGCCACGCAAGGGATTATGACACTTGATTCAATTTTGCAGGATTACCTAGATCAGATGCCATTAGGTCGCGTCGGCAGTACTCAAGACATCGGCAAGTTGGTGCGCTTCTTATTGGGCGCCGAAAGTTCGTGGATCACGGGAACCTGTATTAGTGCTGACGGCGGACATCATCTGCGTCGTGGTCCGGACATTGAACCTGCGATGGAGATGGTGCTCGGTGATGCGCGCTATCCAGCAGGGCCGATTTCAGGCAGCTGACAGATGGCGTAGGGCGACTGCGCTGTAGAGCGAAATTCCAGTGCTCATGCAGGCTTCGTCGTAGAAGACGCGGTTTGAGTGATTGGGTGCCGCGCTTGCCAAGTTGCGTTCGTGCGGAGTTGCGCCCAAAAAGACCATCGCTCCGGGGACGTGATTGAGTACATAACCAAAGTCCTCTGCGCCCATCACTGGATTTGGTAATTCAATAAAACGTTCGGCGCCAATGATCTCTTGCGCGATATCTCCAGCAGTTTGTGCATAAGTCTTGCTATTCACTGTGACGTCATAGCCATCAACGAGTTTGACGCTGACTTCAAGACCATGAGCGGCCGCAATTCCCTCAGCGACACGTGTGACACCGTCATGAATCATGCGTCGGGTGACTTCACTAATGGCTCTAATGGTGCCTTTAATTTCTGCAAATTCTGGAATCACATTGGTAGTCGTGCCGGCGTTGAGTTGAGTGACGGTGAGGACGCCAGGGTTAAAGACATTGATTCGACGAGTGATCATTGACTGCAGGGCTTGAACAATCTCACATGCCGCGGGAATTGGGTCCAAGGTACGGAAGGGTTCACTGGCGTGTCCGCCTTTACCGATCACACGGATCGCCAAGGTGTCGCTTGAAGCCATGATCGGTCCGCCACGGGTGCTGATGAACCCCGTCGGTAGTGATGATGTTGTGTGAATTGCAAAAGCACCAGTCACTTCAGATGTTGAGCCATCAGATAATGGACCGACATTGAGTAGTCCTTCATCAAGCATGAATTGGGCTCCAGCATGTCCTTCTTCGCCAGGTTGAAACATAAAGACAACGCGCCCATGGATTTGATCACGATGCGCAGTGAGCAATCGGGCAGCACCGACCAACATCGCGGTGTGGGTGTCGTGACCGCAGGCATGCATCACATTGGCGACTCGCGAACTAAATTCGACACCCGTATCTTCGGGCATCGGAAGTGCGTCCATGTCGCCTCGTAGGAGCATTGTTGGTCCTGGTTTATTGCCCTCGAGCGAGGCCACAATTCCTGATGTCGTTTCGTGCAATGTAATACCGAGAGGGAGTCCCTCAAGTGCGGCGAGAACCTCTTCGCGGGTCTTGGGCAAATGATTGCCAAGTTCTGGCCATTCATGAAGACGACGGCGCAAGGCGATCGTGTCATCAAGTAGATCAAGTGATTCCTCGGCGAGAGTAGAAATATCTGCTGGATTGGCCATGCCCATATCGTAGACCCACCCGAAGATCCCATCGCGCCTGCTAAGAAATAACGGTGATGCAAAACGAGGTCAGTGAAATGGTGGACATCGTTGATGAACATGATGTCGTGATCTCCATGGTTTCACGCCATGAGATGCGCCAAAATCGGTTACGGCATCGGGCAGTTTTTATTGCTGTCATGGATGGCGCCGGTCGGTTGTTGGTACATCGGCGTTCACCTCATAAGGATGTGTGGCCAGGCTGGTGTGATATCGCCGTGGGTGGTGTTGTCAGCGCTGGCGAGAGTTATGTTGCCGCTGCAATTCGTGAACTGAATGAAGAGGTTGGGATTCAAGATGTGTCGTTAGAGCCACTTGATGGTGGCATATGTCAAACCTATGAAGATGACCAAGTCACCCTGATGGGACGGTGTTTTATTGTTCAAGCGCAGGGCCCGTTGACCTTCAACGATGGTGAAGTGGCAGAGGCCTGGTGGGTTCATCGCGATGGCTTAGATGAGTTAATCCGCCGAGAGAAAGTCCTGCCCGACAGTCTGGCATTGCTTTTGCCATTGCTTGATTTTTAGTCGCCCGAGTGATTTGACTCATGCCCACATTGTGAGGTCCGCGAGAGTCGCGGCAGTCGAGAAAGGAACGAGATGTCGCAGTATGCATTTGGCGGGATGATTGGCGCCGACCCCGAGCAGTTGACCCATTTGGGTACCACTCTGAGTCGCCAGCGCACCGATATTGAGGCCTTGATGGCAACCGTGACTTCGGCTCTAGCGACAACAACGTGGAGTGGTCCAGCACGGCAGGCTTTTGAGCAGGATTGGCAGGCATCCTTTCGCATGGCACTCACCCGCCTTGGCGAAGCCTTTGACTTAGCGGGTCGAGATTGCTTGATGAGGGCCAATGAGCTCAGGCGTGTCATGGGGGCCTAATCACCCAATACGATAGAGGCGTGTTACACGTTGAGTTCACCGTTGAGCCCTTTGTTGAAGGTCATCCTGGCCCTCACGTTTTAGCGGCTATCGCTGCAGTTGAAGCCCACGGTGTCACTGTTGAGTTTGGACCTTTTGCCACAGAGTTCAACGCTGATGAATCAACAACTTCTTTAGCAGTCGCCGACTTAGTGCGTGAGGCTTACGCTCAAGGCGCGACTTTTGTGACCGTACAAATCGGACGGATCGAATCATGACCTCCTCCGAAGTGCACGAGTCAGGTCTTGACATGTCGCATCCAGTCTTCAAGACACTGCAACCTCTCGTTGAGGCACTTGGATGTTCAGTTGTTGATGCATCTCTCATTGAACCTGCTGATATTCCCTTGGTTTATGAAGGCGAACTCATCGCAGTTGTGCGACTTCCAGATCTTCATGGTGCACTTGAACGCCTGATTGATGCTGTCGAGCGCGAGACGGGTGAGAAGTTGCCGAATATGAATCGTGAACAAAAGCAGTTGGCGATTCGTTTACTTGATGACCGAGGAGCCTTTACTTTGCGCCGCGCGGTTGAAGATGTTGCTGATGCCATGGGCGTCTCACGTATTACTGTGTACAACTATCTCAATGCCATCCATCGTTGAAGACTTTCTTCGTGCGTGACACAGAATTGACATGATGAAACCCGTTCACGTTTTAGCTTTTGATGCCGATGACACTTTGTGGCACAGTGAAGATCACTTTCATGCCACAGAATTGGCTTACTACGAATTGCTCGCGCCGCATGTTGCACCTGGTTTTGATATCAAGGGCACCCTGACGAATACCCAGAGAATCAATCTGCCAACATATGGCTACGGAGTGAAGGCCTTCTCTTTGTCAATGGTCGAGGCAGCGATATCAATGACAGATGGAAATGTGCCTTCTGAGATATTGACACGACTGATTGACATGGGACGTGAATTACTACTCGCTCCAGTGCGTTTGTTGAATGATGTGCCCGAGGTTTTGAGCATCGTGGCAGAGCAATATCGTCTAGTGCTGATTACTAAAGGTGACCTAATGCATCAGAGTCGCAAAATTGAACTAAGTGGTCTTAAGGACTTCTTTGAACATATTGAAGTGGTTCTAGAGAAAGATATAGCGACTTATGCTCGCATATTTAATGATCTTGATATTGATCCGTGTGAAGTGTGCATGATCGGCAATTCCGTCAAGAGTGATATTTCCCCGATTCTTGAACTCGGTGGTCATGCGGTCCATATCCCGTATCCGGTGCTCTGGGAACTGGAAAAAACCGAGCATCCGATGCCCAGCAAGCGTTTTGGGGAGCTCGCTACAATCGCTGATCTGCCTGCATGGTTACACGATTTGTGACTATCACTCAGAATAACTGAAAATGACGGCACACTTAAGGGGTCATGATGCTGAGTTTTATTTCAACGCTAAATCCAACGCCTGATCAACCTGTCTCCACGGGTGAAGCAATTTCGCGTCCCGTGATCGTGCTACTTGTTGTTGTCGGCGCATTTATTGTGACCCGCTTATCACATGTCGTATTACGTCGGGTCGTGCGTTCAATAGCACGCCGGAGTATTTCTCGTCCCTCACAGTGGTGGCGCACTCGAGCTCGGTATCAGGATTTGGAACAAGGAGAGGTCGGCGAAAATCGCCGCCGCCAACGTGTTGATGCCGTGTCACGGATGTTGCATCATCTTTTAGCAGTGATGATTTGGATCGGTGTGCTGATCGCCATCTTCCACATCTTGGAACTCAATGGTCCGCTCGTTTTGTCAAGTGCCGGTTTTCTGGGCGCGGGCATCGCCTATGGGGCAGCACAAAAAGTGAATGATTATCTAACCGGATTATCCGTCCTCCTTGAAGACCGCTATGGGGTCGGTGACGAAATTGAGATCACTGGCGTATTCCCCAATGGCCTGAGGGCCACAGTTGAACATATTGGACTGGTATCGACTCGTCTGCGAGATGGCTATAGCACCGTGCACCTTCCACACATTGCTCTCATCTCAGTTCGCAACCTCAGCCAAGAGCCTATTCAGACAAAGATTTCTATTCAGGTGCCGTTTGATGCCGAGCGCAGTGAGGCTGCGACAATGGCCGCTGAAACAATTCGAGAATTGGCAGGTGGCAGCAATCTCACAGAAGTTCTCTTAGTTGATGACATCACCTTGGCAACACCGATTGCTGGTGTGGCTCAGATTGATCTGAATATTCGCACAGCGCGGCCGTTAACAGCCTATGAACGCGAAACTCTCGTGCGGCGAACAGAGGAACGGCTCTCAGCCCAAGACTCCTAACGACTAAGGTGAGCATGTTCTCAAGAAGAACATAGTTTTTTGGGGGAAAAATGACACACTACGAACCAACTTTTGCGTCGCTGTCGCAACACGAAGTACCAAACTGGTTTCAAGACGCGAAGTTCGGAATTTTTTCGCATTGGACGGTGGGTTCTGTCCCTGCATTTGCGCCTGTCGGCAAAGATCCTTTTACATTGGCTCGCGAAGAAGGTGAAGAGAAAGCATTTACTCACACACCGTATGCAGAGTGGTATTGGAATTCGATCAGCATTCCAGGTTCGCCAGCGGCAGAGCATCATGCCAAGGTTTGGGGAAATTGTGAGTACGAAACTTTCGTGAATATTTTTCTCGAGGCGGCCAAGGGTTGGGATGCCTCGCGTTGGGAGCAGATTCTCGCAGCATCAGGTGCCAAATATTGCGTGATGGTGACTAAGCATCACGATGGTGTGCTGATGTGGCCATCAGAAACGCCCAACCCAGTCCATGGCGAAAAGTGGTCTTCACAGCGCGATCTCGTGCAGGAGTGTGCCGATGCGGCACGTAATGCAGGCTTGCGTTTTGGTGTGTATTACTCCGGTGGCATTGACTGGACATTTCAAGGATTGGGCATCACAAGTTGGGGGACATTATTTGGTGCCATTCCGCAAGATGACACGTACCACGCCTACGCCGAGGCTCATTGGCATGAACTGATTCGTAAATATCAACCTGATGTTTTGTGGAATGACATTGGATATCCGCGTTTTGGCGAAGGCGCAGCGCAGTTGATGGCAGATTTCTATAACGGCAACCCTGAGGGCGTCGTCAATGATCGTTTTGACTTCATTGGTGTGATGCAAGGGACGAGTCATGCCGACTATGGCACTCCAGAATATTCAACTGAATCCGTGGGACCGAAAAAGATGTTTGAGGTCACGCGCGGTATTGGTACCAGTTTTGGTTATACCCAGGAAGAAGGCGAACACTCTTATATGCCGATCGCCGAGTTGATCACGATGTTTGTGAATATCGTGGCCGACGGCGGGAACCTTTTGCTGAATTATGGAGCAATGCCTGGCGGAGAAATACCTTGGGCTCAGCAGATGCGTCTTTTGGCGATGGGCCAATGGCTATCAATCAATGGTGATGCCATCTATGGAAGTCGCCCTCATGAAGTTTCAAAACTTTCGACGAGCGAAGGTCAAGTGGTGCGTCTCACCAAAGGCGCAGATGGAGCAATCTACGCAATGGTGTGTGGCCGATCTTCAACTGCCAATTTGGTCATTGACGGATTGCCCGCAGGTGCTGTGCATTTACTGGGCTATAAGAATCAGTTGAAGCGCGATGGCAATACGGTTGTCTTACCTGTGCGCCCAGATGACACTCCCGTATACACATTACGAATCGGCTGAAATCAAGCCGATTTAACGGCCTACTTTGACTTCTAGCCAGTCGCCTGTCCGCAGAGCAACCAACTGAGTGTTACTTGCAGCGAGCCTACGTTGAACTGCAGCGTTGCTACCAGTCACGTAATAAGCCATTTTTTGCCAGAGTCTCATATCGCGGCGCGGGTTGGTTGAAGTAGGAACGAAAGTATGAGCCTGTGAAGTCCGTGTTGCCTGTGCTGTCTTACGCGACCCAGCGGTCACTGGCATGACGACTGCCAGAACAGACTGAGTGGGAAAGACGACCACATCAACTTGCTTCAAAATTTGGGCCATCGCCGTCGTTGGCTGATGTGGTTCAATCCATAAGCGCCCGCTAGATATGTGATCGGCGTCAAAAGCTTCAAGTAAAAAGCCAACCGCAATCAAACCGAGTGGAAGACCAGTCTTGGTGACCGTAATCGAGATAGTTCCGCCCTCTGGACACTCAACGAAAAATGTATCACCAACTTGGTGAGCGTGCGTCGATGTGCACCCAACTGCACGCGCGGCCTTGGCCGTCTTGAGATTTCCGTGCACCGGAACGTCTCTCATCGCCTTCAGCGTTTCTGCTCGAAGATGGTCGTTGACAGAGGTGCACAATAAAATCGCCGCAATGATTCCGCTTTCCAGAGCAATGTCTGTTTGGGAGATAAATCCTTCGGTGTGTTGTCGATCAAATGATCCTCTGATCGGCTCGGATGTCAGCCATGGATCAATTAAAACTGAAGCCCCCGCAAATGAAACTTGCCAACTCTGATAATCATCAAGACGCCGAAGAAGCATTTTGCTCATGGGTTCAATCCTTCAGGTTGTCACTTATCAATATGTTTATTTCATGCTCAATGGCTGCCGAAGACGAGCCGATACGGACCGTATAGATACCCGTATCAAGTTGCCAGTGACCAAGGCTTTTTGAAGCATCTATGTGCTGCGCATCAGTTGATGAATCGTGATAGTCGCTCGGATCCCAATAGGAGAAGTCCCGCGGCGATAATTCAATGACCACGGACTTCGTCTCTCTAGCAGCAAGTTGCACTTTGGCGAATGCTTTGAGTTCTTGCTTGGGTCGTTGAACCAACGCTTTCATGGGTGCGACATAGACCTGAATGACATGTGAGCCCGATCGATCGCCGGTATTGGTCACTGGCAGACGAATCTTGACACTCTCACCAACTTGAATTTCAGTGGTATCGCAGTCTGGTTCGTCAATCTCAAAAGTTGTGTAGGACAAGCCGTATCCAAAAGGAAAGCGAACGGGAAGACGACGAGACTCATACCATCGGTAACCCATAAACAGTCCCTCGCCATATCGAACTTGACCATGTTCGCCAGGAAAGTTTCCATAGGCGGGTGTGTGCTCAATGCATTCGGGAATCGTTGTCGGTAACCGACCACCAGGATCAGCATCACCCATTAAAACATCGACGACGGCATCAGACATCTCTTGACCGCCAAACCACACCTGTACCACGCACGGAACTTCATCAACCCACGACATGTCAACAGGTGCACCAGAGTTGACGAGTACAACAGTTTTTTTGTTCGCCTGAGCAACTGCGCGTATTAACTCAACCTGCCGACCAGGAAGGTCAAGCGTGGCGCGGTCGTGACCCTCACTCTCCCAGTCATCTGTGGTGCCAACAACAATCACGGCGACGTCGCATTCGGCAGCCAAAGATGCTGCTCGCTCAACTGGATCTTCGGTATCGATGTATTGCATGCCGATCTGGGCACCTTGAAACCATTGCTTCTTTGTTGCGTCACACTCAAGGACGAATTCATGAGACTGACCCGCCACAAGGTCGATCACCGCGGTGAGTTCTTCACTGCCGTTGCCCATAAAGGCAGTTCCACGTTTCGGTGTTGTAGTGGCGCCGTCAATAGCGCACTCTCCATCCACAAAAAGCTTGCACGGACTGAATTCAACGAGTGAGACAATGTACTGACCAGTTGACTCAACAGTGATCACGCCCGTCGCTGTGAAGTTATAGCCAGATGACGGAACACCAGGATCGTTATGTGGGACGAGGATGATGCGACCATCGGGACGAATAATTTGTGCGAGTAAGGCCCCACTTTCACTCGCGCCATCACGAATTGCGATGTCAAAGCCTGGCTCGCCACTCGGTGTGTGTACATTTCGAGTCTTGATGATCGGAGTGCTCTTATCAATATGGCCGCCGGCCTCGTGGAAAATTTTGACCCGATCACCGAGGCGCTTCTGTAGCACTTCAATAATTGAAGTGCGGTGGTGGGGCTGAACCTCGGCTGATCCGCCACCCATGATGCGCGCTTGTTCAGCATTGGGTCCGATGACGGCAATTGACTTGATCGTTGAAGCAGTGAGCGGTAGGAGTGTCGTGCCATTCACGGGTTCGTTTCGCAAGAGAACCATGGATCCAATAGCGGCGCGGCGCGCTAATGCACGATGCTCGGGCAGGTCAATGGCTTGAGCCTCCATCGGGGCATCATCAAGTGCGCCAAGGCGATCAAACGTTGTCAGCAATGTTCGTACCGCGCGATTGAGTTCCTCTTCGTCAACCTGACCTTCGCGTACCGCTTCGGCTAAGACTTTTCCATAAGCACGCGGCGGTGCTGGCATCTCGAGATCGAGGCCTGCATGTGCTGCACCCTTCGTAGATGTGACAGCGAACCAATCCGTGACGACAAATCCTTCAAAGCCCCATTCATCACGCAAGATGCGTTGCAAGAGTTCGTGATTCTCGGCGCAATAGATGCCGTTCATACGGTTGTAAGACGTCATGATGCCAAGCGTTCCACCTTCACGCACGGCAAGTTCGAAAGGTAGCAAATACAGTTCGCGCAATGTGCGTTGATCAATGACGCTGTTGATTGTGTGGCGTTCAAATTCGGCATCGTTGCCGACAAAGTGTTTGACGGTTGTCGCAACATTTTGCGACTGAACACCACGAATAAAAGATGCCGCTAGTTTTCCTGACAATAAGGGGTCCTCTGAATAGCACTCAAAACTGCGACCAAATAGCGGTGAGCGATGCAGGTTGACGGTTGGGGCGAGTAACACACGAGCCCCCTTGGAACGTGCCTGATGCCCAAGAGCGATACCCAACTCCTCAACTAAAGGTGCATCAAAAGTTGCTCCGAGCGCCGAACCACACGGGATGCAGAGAGTGGCAACTTGTTTGCCGACGCCCGGGATAGTGGCCCCACGTGCACCAGCAGGACCATCAGTGACGATCACTGAAGGAATGTTGTGGCTCTCGACGGACTTGGTCGTCCACATCGTGCTTCCTGTGGTGAGTGAGGCTTTTTCCTCAATCGTCATCAGGGTTAAGAGGGCCTCAATATCACGCGTCACGGGGTCAATCTTGCCATCTTTTGACGATTGACCTTCTATCTAGATACCAAACGCGGTATTGCGGACCATCTCTACTAAGTCATCAGGGCCTGACAAGGAAACCTTCGCCTGCGCTTGACGACCGTAGAGAAACAAAATCACTTCGCCCACATCGCCACTGATAGTTACCGCAGGCTCGCCCTTTTTGGCTACAACCGTTTGTCCATCAGAGGTTTTGAGAATGAGACCGCATGGGGCTTTACGAGCAAACAGACCTGCACCTTTAGAAATGGACTGATTCAGTTGCTCTTTGACAGCGGCAGGAAGTTCTCGGGGAGTCCAACCAGCAACGGCGCGCCGAACATCTTCGAGGTGCACAAAATATTCAATAGTGTTCGTCAGTCGATCAAGAGCTGAAAGACGTATCGGCGACAAACGACCAGGACCTTGGCGAACTGATGTGATGAGTTTTTCCCATGGGCGTTCTTTGGCTGACAAGCGAACGCGATCGCCGTACCCTGCCAACTTTTTGATGACTAGTCCTGCCGCCGCGTCGGGACGACGATCGCGAACGACGAGGTGCGCGGCTAAATCTTTTGTTGTCCAACCTGCGCATAGGGTTGGCGCGTCTGGTCCGACTTCTGTGAAGAGGTCGCAGAGGGCTTGGCGTTCTAGTTGCGCTGCATTCATGTCATGTCTCCTTGTGTATCTTTCCAACTTACTCCCAAAGGCCATTGTCCAACCCCACCGTTGTCAATAAGTAGACCGCTATGTGTCCGATTTGTATGGCAACTGCGCCACACCAACATTCGTTGCGCCATGTCTAAAATCCGTTTCGGGTCGGTCACTGGGGTACGCCACGTCGGATCGAGAGCGATGTCAAAACACAGATATGAACCATCGCCAAATTGCACATACGCAGTGTCCTGCGTGCGATGCACCACAAGATGGCTCGTCGTCAGACGATCATCCCATGGCCATTGATTATTGACATGTGGAATCAAAGCCGAACGCCAGTCAAATTCCCAAGAAGCTGCTTGCCGCCACACGTGTGGTGTCGTACCTTGCAAAAATGGTGTCAGTGAATGCCCGTCGCATTGCAATGGCATGGGTTGACCCCAGACTTCGGCCAAGGTTGGAAGAACATCAATACTTTCAGTGAAGTGTTGCACCACGGTTCCGTGAGTCGTGGTCTGAAATGGATCGCGCCAAAGGAGTGGAATGTGATGGCTTTGTTCGAACCACGCAACTTTGTCTTTGAGTCCATGATCACCAAGTTGTTCTCCGTGATCAGCAGTGACAATGATGACTGTATTTTCCCACGCGCCTAATCGTTTCAAGGCATCCCAGAGGCGTCCCATTTCAGCATCAACGGCTGAGATCATGGCGAAGTATTGTGAGCGCATATATCGCAGTTCAGCTTCATCGCTGGGAGCCGTGACAGCGCTGACGCCTAATAAAACATCATGAAATGGGTGACGTTCAGAGCTTGGGGCGATGGGCATACCGACATCGGCGGGGTCATACATGGAAGTGAAATCACGCGGCGCAGAATATGGCGGATGTGGACGCAGATAACTGGCGTGTGCAAACCACGGTGCCTGACTAGTTGTCGTTTGGTTCTCTAACCAGTTGATGAGATTGTCAGTCATGAACCTCGAGACACTGTGCTCAACAGGACGCTCGTGTTCTGTGGCGAGTAGATGCATATGACCCGCGGAGACGTCGTAGCCGTTGGCTTTCAGGAAATCCACCCACGGGCGATGTGGTCCAGTCAGATCAAGTTCCCAGGTGAAGCCCGGCAGTAGACCTTCATATGTTTGTAGCCGTGGATCATCGGCAGTGAGGGTGATGCGCGGATCAACAGATTGATCGGTGTAACCGAAAAGTGCGCCTTGTCGTCCAGATCGTTGCGCCAGGCGTGCCACATTGTCAAAGCGATCGTCAAGTGGAGTGCCGTTAGCCACGACGCGATGATTCATCTGGTACATCCCCGTGTATAAACCAGCGCGCCCTGGCGCACACGGTGTGGATTGGGTGTAGTGGCGTGCGAAACGCACACCTGCACTTGCCAATGCATCGAGATGTGGGGTCTTGACCAAAGGGTGACTCGCGCACGATAAAGCGTCACCACGGAATTGATCCAAAGTGATCAATAGGACATTTGCTGGGGCGGTCACATCCACAGCCTAAAACCGATTAATCCTTGAGGATGTATTGGTAACGACCATTGGATTCGGTGCGTTCCATTTCACCTGTTAAGCGTAAATGCTCCAAGTGGGCAAAGGTCTCACTGTCGGCCATGCCACCCTGAGAGCGAGGCGAGAAAAGATAGGTGGACATATCCATCACTGTTGCGGGGCGACCGAGTTCAACACAGGCATCGCGTAGCCGTTGAAGACGGGCCACATGATGTTCCTTGATTTCATTGGCACGGCCTGCAAGGTCACTAAAGACATTGCCATGGGCCGGTAAAGCTAACTTCACTTGCGGTCCAAAGGCTGCCACTTTGTCGAGGGACTCAAAGAATAAGTTAAGCGGGTCCTTGGCACGAATGAGTCCGCTGATATGGGGCGTGATCGTTGGCAAGACATGATCGCCACAGAGCATCAGACCATGTTCTGGGTCAAAGAGGCATAAGTGATCGGCAGTGTGGCCGGGAGTGTGTACTGCCACCCAATCACGACGGGCAAAACGAAAGTGCTGTGCGTCAGTGAGTCGCACTGTCGGCGTTGGCAAACGCAACAGGCGCGGTATTTTACGGGTGACGGCGATCCGGGCGCGTCGTTTCCAAGGAATCTCCATACCTGGTCCACCCCAAGGAGGAGCATCCCATGGCATGCGTGGCTTGGAACGCATTTCTACATCGTCAATATCTGCATCAGGTGGTTCTGAGGGATCCCAAAACACACGAAACTTTTCATGAGTGATGATGTCGCAACCCGTATCTGCCTGCAGCCAATGAGCTCCGCCGAAGTGGTCGGGATGGCTATGGGTGACAATCACCGAATGCACTCGCTTGAGAGGAACACCGACTTGATCTAGTCGTTTCTTGACGACTTCGTAACTACTTTTTTCTGGCAGACCAGGGTCAACCAATGTCACGCCGCGTTCATCTTCAAGAATGTACATATTGACGTGGCCGAGACCTGGAATTGAGATCGGTAATTGGGCACGCAAAACACCGGGAGCGATCTCTAGGATCTCGTCACTTGCTGGCAACTGCTCTTGTTTAAGTGGTCGGGGGACTACTTCGGTCATGGAATAAAAACTTTCTCGCGGTAGAAGCGTAATTCCGCGATGCTTTCATGAACGTCATCAAGGGCACGGTGTTTACCAACCTTGAAGTCGCGTACATTGTCGCTTCCTGCGTACCAACGTTTGACTAATTCTTTAATGGTGCTGACGTCAACTGAGCGATAGTGCAAGTGATTTTCAATCTCCGGTAAATATCGTGCGAGAAATCTTCGATCAGTTCCGATGGAGTTTCCGCACAGAGGAATAGTGCGCGCCTCGGGGACATGAGTCTTAATGAACTCCAAGGTCTGTTGACCTGCTTGCTCAAGAGTGACTGTAGATTCGCGGATCAGCGTCAGTAGTCCTGATTTGGTATGCATGTCAACGACGAACTTGTCCATGATGGCGAGAACTTCATCAGAATGGTGGATGACAATGTCTGGGCCTTCGGCGATGACGTTGAGTTGATCATCAGTGATGATCGTGGCGATTTCGACGATGACATCCTTTTCAGGGATCAGTCCCGTCATTTCCAAGTCCATCCACACAAGCACAACTCAAACGATACGCCATCGCTATGACATTCTATCAATGCTCCATTTTCAAACTTTGGCGCCAACGCCTATCGTCTAGGTATGGATGAACCGCAATTGACCGTTTCCGTGGTACGGATTGACAAACAACTTGATCTGCCGGCCTATGCCCATGAGGGGGATGCGGGCCTTGATTTGATGGCTCGCGAAGAGGTCAGTATTGCCCCAGCGGGTGGTCGGATATTGATGCCGACGGGTATTTCAGTGGCGATTCCCAGCGGTTTCGCAGGTTTTGTGCTTCCCCGTAGCGGTTTGGCTCTGAAAAATGGCGTCACAGTTTTAAACAGTCCGGGCCTGATCGATTCTGCTTATCGAGGCGAGATCAAAGTGATTTTGGTGAATACTGATCCGCGTAATCCGTACAAAATCATGCGTGGTGATCGGATCGCCCAGTTGGTGATCCAGCCAGTTGCATCAGTGCTGTGGAACGAAGTGAACTCTCTTGATGGTGCCAATCGTGGTGGCGGATTCGGACATTCGGGTCGCTGATTTTTAAGCGGCGAGGCGCATTTTGGCGATTTCGGCGATCATGACATCGCGAACCCTTTCACGCAATGCGGGTACATCGTCGAGAGTCATTCCAGTTGTCTCAATGATCTCAAGAACGCGAACTTCGGCTTTGGCATCGCCCATGCGCCAGTCGCTCTTACGCAACGCGGAACGAGTGCCGTGAACGACGACGGGCAACATCGGTGTTTGGGTGCGAATCGCCAGAATAAATGCCCCATCTTTAAAGCTACGCATTTCGCCATCGAAACTTCTTGTTCCTTCAGGGAAGATCATCACCGACATTTTTCGCTTGAGCCATTTCTCGCATACGATCAAAGCTGCTGCGCCACTTGACCGATCACCACGCAGCAAAGAAATATCGCCTGACATTTTCATCATCCAACCCACTAGAGGAATTCGTAAAATTGATTCCTTGCTGAGATATTTCATTTCCATCTTCAAATGGCTCAGTAGCAACATGTCAACAAAGCTTTCATGGTTAGAAACCATGACATAGGGATTCCGTTTGTTGGTAGGGAGTTGACCACTTGTTTTGAACTTCCACATCGGATTCAACCACTGGTGCAGAACACATAGGCGGCGAAAGGTGTATCCCGTTGCGTAACGGCCCTTATCGAACGGTGTGGTGGCGATCCACACAAGAAAAACGATGGGAGTCCAAATAATGACGATCACTCCGAGGGCGAACCAGCTCCACAAACTCAAAATACTTCTTTTCATCAGAGATCATGTTTACACATCCGAACGTGTCATAAGGTTGTCGCGTGAGTCAACTTGCGATCAACTTCACTGATATTCCCTCTGAGCACCGAGTTCGTGAATTATTTCTGGCCGCTCAAGATGTACAGGCACGTGCATATGCCCCGTATTCGCACTTTCTTGTCGGGGCGGCAATTCTGACTCCCACAGGGAATACCTATGTTGGCTGCAATGTTGAGAATGCTGCTTACCCAGTGGGGAGTTGCGCAGAGGCTGGGGCCATTGCGGCGATGGTTGCTGGTGGAGATACGGAGATCGCTGTTTTGGTGACTATTTGCGATAGTGCTGAGGTCGGAACTTGTTGTGGTGGTTGTCGGCAAAGAGTTCGTGAATTCGCAAAATCGGATACGCCTATCTACGCCTGCGGGCCAGATGGGATTCGCGCCGTTTTCACTATGGAACAGTTGTTGCCAACATCTTTCGGACCTGAAAACTTGGTGGGTTTTGTTTCGTGAGCGACAGGCGTTTGCTTGCGAAACGAATTTTATCGCTGATTGATCTCACCAATCTCAACGATGGTTGTACTCCTGAGGACATAAAAACTTTATGTGCACGGGCGAGCGGTCAGTGGGGTAATACCGCGGCTGTTTGTGTTTGGCCAAGATTTGTTGGACTCTCCAAATCGTTGTTGACCGATTCGCCGATCCAAGTTGCAACTGTTGTCAACTTTCCTGGTGGTGACGGCAAGGTTGCAGCAACTATCAAGGAAACTGTGGATGCTTTAATCGCTGGCGCTGATGAGATTGATCTTGTATTGCCATACTCAGCACTGCAACGCGGTGATGAGTCAACAGTCATTGCGATGTTGTCAGCGATTCGCAACGTAGTGCCTACGCCAAGTCTGTTGAAGATCATTCTTGAAACGGGAGAATTGGCTGATCCAATCTTGATTGAACGAGCCGCTCACTTGGCTATTGCCGCCGGCGCGGACTTCATCAAAACATCAACCGGTAAGACTCGCACCTCAGCCACACCGCAAGCAGTCGCGATTATGCTCACCATCATCCATGCTTCGGGTCGTCTAGTTGGCTTGAAACCATCGGGGGGAATAAGGACTGTTGACGATGCCCGTGGGTACCTCCAACTTTCGGATGCCGTGATGGGTTCAGACTGGGCAACACCCCAAACTTTTCGTTTCGGGGCGAGTGGACTGCTCGATGCCGTTGAGTCTGAACTTGCTTAGCGGGAAGGCCCGTATCTGAGAACATGTAAAGCGCATCGGCTTCATAGCGGTATGAAATCTTCATATTCCTGGGATTGGCCTTTTAGCGTTTAGAGTTAATGACTGGAGCGGTCTGGCGACTGAAAGGCTTGTCATGAAAATTGCGGCAATACAACATGACATCGCCTGGTGCGATCGACAGGCAAACTTCAATCATCTAGCGATGCTGATCGCTCAAGCAGAACTTAATGGAGCCAAACTCGTGTTGTTGGCTGAGACATTTTCCACTGGTTTTTCTGTTCAAGAAGAGGACTTCCCTGAACCTCAAGGTGGACCGTCCTCTGCGTTCTTAGTTTCGATGGCTATGGAACACGGCATTTGGATCGGGGGAACATGTCCCGAAATCCCTGGAGATAGCGATGACGCTCGACCTGCCAACACTTTTGTTTTAGTAAGTCCGCAGGGAGTGGAACATCGTTATCGCAAAATTCATCCTTTCACTTATGGTGGCGAAGACCGATTTATTCGTTCTGGTTCGGACTTTGTCACGGTTGATGTTGAGGGATTGCGAGTCACGCTCTTTGTGTGTTACGACTTGCGTTTCGCTGACGAATTCTAGAAACTTGCTGAGGTCACTGATGTCTATCTAGTTCCAGCAAATTGGCCAGAGGCTCGACGCACACACTGGTTGACTCTGCTCGAGGCACGCGCCATTGAGAATCAGGCGTACGTCGTTGGGTGCAATCGTGTCGGGACTGGTGGATCACTGGTGTACAGCGGCGACAGTCGGATCTTTGATCCACTCGGTGAGACTTTGGCAGAAGGAAAATCGGGTGAAGAGTGCATCCTGTACGCCGAGATTACGAGGAATCGAGTCGAGGAAGTGCGGAACAAATTTCGATTTTTGCAGGACCGTCGTTCGTAGTCTTTAGTGAAGTTTTTTAGCCATCAGGCTGACGATTTTCCCTGGTCTTGTTTCTAGTTGAGCGACCTCAACGAAACCCTCGCGGGCATGAAATCTCAATGAGCCTTCATTGGGGGGTTGGACATTCACTTCTAGGGTGAACCATGGAGCATCGGTTCGCGATTCAACCTCGCGATACAGCAGTTTTCCGATTCCTTGGCCTTGATGGGAACTAGTAATCGCCACGCGATCCAAGTAAATAAAGTCCTCGTAGTTCTCGCAGAAGAAAAGGTAATTCGGGCTGGCATAGGTTGATTGAGGAGGCAGGAGCATACAAAAGCCAACCAAGTCGCCGTCTACTTCAGCGCCAATAGCAACATTGCACTCACCGAAAATCTGCAGCATCGCTTCTCGAGTCTCTTGACCCACTGCGGGAACATTCTCTTCGTTAATAGCCATGATGGCGTCAATATCACTGGGGGCAAGATTACGAATTATCGGCACACAACAAAACTACTTCTCTCACGGGGGCGTAACATCTGTTCATGCTTTTTTCCAAAAGGAACAATGAGATGGTCAGCCCACAAGATGCCTTGCCAGGTCGTACCGATCAGACTATGCCAGTACCTGACAAGCATTTTGTTCTTGATGCACCACTACGCGGGCCGTGGCCAACAGGTTGTGAAACAGCCGTCTTTGGTATGGGCTGTTTCTGGGGTGCCGAGCGCATCTTTTGGCAGTTGCCTGGTGTCTTTTCAACTGCTGTTGGATATGCGGGTGGGTACACACCGAACTGCACCTATGAAGAGAACTGTTCAGGCTTGACAGGTCATGCTGAAGTTTTTTTCGTGATTTACGATCCCACTGTGATCAGTTACGAATCTTTGCTCAAAGTATTTTGGGAAAATCACAATCCGACTCAAGGTATGCGACAAGGCAATGACATGGGCTCGCAGTATCGCAGTGCGATTTACACCACGTCGCAGTCCCAGATGGATGCAGCAAAGGCTTCATGCGCTTTGTTTCAAACAAAACTCAATGAGGCTGGGTATGGGACGATCACAACAGAAATAGCCGCGATGGGCGAGTGGTATTACGGCGAGCCCTATCATCAGCAATATCTCGCAAAAAATCCTAATGGATACTGTGGAATTGGCGGGATGGGTGTCTCCTGCCCGATTGGCACTGGGGCTTAACGAGGCTAAGCAGCGACTTCGTTCTGAGTTGTCGGGTGTTGTTCAGTAGTAGGCACGGTTTATTGAACCTGTACAATTTCGGACAAGTTGCTAAATATCAGAGAAGCGATGAAGTGGCGATGAAGTGAATGTCTAGATAAAATAAGGCTCACTCGGTTTGAAGTCATCGGACCACATTTTTTGGGGGAAAATATGAAAGATCAGAATCACGTTCAATTGCGTCGTTTGGGAGGACTTGCTGTCCTGGGCGTTGTCATGGTGTTGGGCGTTGCCTGTGGGGGTAGTGACAGCGCGAGTACAGAAACTAATGCGCCAGCAACAACTGAAGGCAGCGTTACATCTGATCCAGTAGAAAATGCCAGCAACCGCGATGGGCAAACCATCAAAGTCGGAGTTGTGAACAATGACTCTTTGCTTCCAGCATTTCGTATCGGTGCGGAGGTAGCAATTGCCGCGATCAATGCCGGGGGCGGAATTAACGGAGCGCAAATCGAAGTTGTGTCATGCGCTGCGGATGCTTCACCGGAGGGCTCAATTAACTGCGCCAATCAGATGATTGAAGAAAACGTCGCGATCGCGTATACCGCGCTTGATCTCGGGTCCGATGCTGCCATCCCTATTTATGATGAAGCGGGAATTCCGTATATCACCACAAATGGTTGGGGGACAGTGCAGGAAAGCAATGCAAACTCGTTCATTCTTCACGCCGCGTCGAGCGCATCATTTCTTGGACCGTTGAAAACCTTTAAGGATCTCGGCTTGACCAAGGTCGGATACGTGACTGACGTGAATTTCGCAGGTACGCCTTACGAGGCAAAACTGAAGAACTACGCAGAGATTTTGGGACTCGAAGTGACTCCCATCTATCTTGATCCTGCCAGTCCTGACTGGACAAGCGCGGTGGCCAACTTTAAGTCTCAAGGCATTGAGGCCATTACGGGATTCTTGGGTGAAATCCAATGTATCGGTCTCGTGAGTGCCACCACTGCGGTCGGCTTTGAAGGAGCAGTTTTCGCCAGTTCGTGCAACCTGTATTTAGATGTTGTACCCGACCTGGCTGTGGGGACCTATAACCAAGCCGACATTTGGACGACGTTGGCCTATGACGAAGCTCCAGCCGAGGTACAGGCTCGCCTTGATGAATACAGTGCGAATATGACTGCGGGCGGGCACGAGGCTTTGATCTCAGGATTTGCTCACGTTTCTTATGGCGGCTGGATGGAACTGCAAGAAATACTTTCAGCGATCCCCAACGATCAAGAGGTCAACGGTGAGTCTGTGAAAGCCACAATCGTGAGCCAAGTATTCCCCGGTTACTTCGGCCCCGATTTGCATTGCGGCGAAGCCCTTTGGGCCGACTCGCCTTCTGCTTGTCACGCTTCGATAGCGGTCTTCCAAATTGAAAAAGCGGCCGACGGTCGTCTAATTCGCAAACTGTACAGCGACTTCGCAGATAACTCTGCTCTTGTCAATGGCGAATAATTGATCTTTCAATAAGCCGGTGTGGGGTGTCTTGAATAATTCTCGAGACACCCCACACGACTCATCGGTTTTAATAAAAAAATACTGATGATTAGTTCGGGGTACTAGATGACACAAATTTTTTTGTTTGCCTTGATAGGTCTAGGTGCCGGTTCGGTTTATGCAGCCTTGGGCGCAGGGGTCGTGGTTGGTTTTCGTGGCACTGGCATCATCAATTTTTCTGCTGGCGCCCTCGCAGTTTGGAGCGCCTATGTTTTTGACGAATTGCAAAAAACCGGGGATTTGATTCTTCCGATAGTGGTGGTGCCACATTCAATTCATCTCACTGATAATCCCTCATTCGTTTTGTGTTTATCAATGGCTCTGTTATCTTCGCTGGTTTTGACTTTGGCGGTTCACTTCCTAGTTTTTAGACCATTACATAGCGCTCCTGTCTTGGCACGAGTAGTTTCTTCTGTGGGAATTTTGTTGGTTATTCAAGCACTAATTTTGATGCACTTTGGTGGTGATCCGCGCGCCATGAAGCCGATTTTGCCAAATGAGACTGTGACAATTTCAAACATTACTTTTCCCCGTGATCGACTGTGGTTGGCGTTGATCGTTGCAGTGGTCGGAATTACTCTGTGGGCCTACTTGCGTTTCACACGCGTCGGACTCGCAACGCGCGGCGCAGCCGAAAGTGAGTCAACAATTTCTCTGGCTGGATACTCACCTCAGGTTTTGGCTGGGTTGACCTGGTCAATCTCGGGCTTGTTTACCAGTCTTGTCGTGATTTTGGCCGGACCGTTGTCGAGTCTCAGTGCGGCCACTTACATATTTGCAATTATTCCTGCATTGGCCGCGGCTTTGATCGGCCGCCTCAAATCGGTTTCGATCACCCTGATCGCAGGTTTAGGTCTCGGCTCGTTTCAATCGGTTGTTCAATACTTGACAACCAAGGATTGGTGGCCAAGTTGGGCTCGCATCGGACTGACTGATGCGGTCCCTTTCTTGGTCATTGTCGTGACTTTGATTTTGTTTGGTCAATCATTGCCTAACCGAGGCTCCTTGCGTGTCGATCAACTTCCGCGCGTCACGCAGCCAAAGACGCAGATTCGAACGATGCTTCTCTTCGGGGTCTGCGGAATGATTTTGATGGCTCTGCTCGGTGGTAGTTACCGCTTTGGTTTGATGACGAGTCTGATCGTGTCGATGATCATGTTGTCGTTAGTGGTGTTGATCGGTTTAGTTGGTCAAATATCTTTGGCTCAAGCAGCGATTGCGGGGACTGCGGGGTTTGCATTGTCAAAGTTCAGTTCAGTTTCAGGACTCAACTTCCCACTCGGTTTGCTTCTGTCAGTGCTGGTTTCAATCATGGTCGGCGTCGTTGTTGGTATTCCGGCCCTTCGGATTCGTGGAACGCAACTGGCAGTAGTGACGTTGGCGAGTGGTTTGGCGTTGGAGAAGTTCGTTTTTCGCAACGGCAGTTTTGTTTCTTCAAATGGAAGTACCATCTCAAAGCCAACTATTTTCGGTCTTGACCTTGGTGTCCGCGAAGGTCGCAACATTGCTCGTCTGAGTTTTGGAGTTTTAGTTGTTGTCTTCGTAACTCTGGCCTGCATCTTGGTGACCAATTTGATTCGCAGCGGTACCGGGCGACGCATGCTCGCAGTGCGGTCGAATGAAAGAGCGGCAGCAGCGGTGGGCATTAGTGTTTCGGCCACCAAGTTATTGGCCTTTGCGGTGGCGTCTGGTTTGGCTGGAATGGGTGGGTGCTTCATTGGATATAGCCGCGGTCAACTGTCAGCTGAGAGTTTTTCGGTATTTACCAGCCTGACCTTTTTAGCATTCGCCTATCTCGGTGGAATTACATCGGTCGGCGGGGCATTAGTCGCTGGCTTGTCGGCTCCACTTGGTCTGATGTTTGTCGTCATGGATCGCAACATCAACTTGGGCCAGAGTTATGCGTTGTTGGCTGGTGTGGGCTTGGTGACGACGGCGATATTCAATCCGCAAGGAGTGGCTGGTAAAACTGCGGAGGATTTTGCTAAGTCGCGACAACGCAAGTTGGCTAAATCAGTCAAGGTGCAAAAGGATCAGGAAACGCCCCAAAACTTGATCCCTAAATTACCCGTGGAGTATTCGCCTCAGCCTCGGCCTGACTTCGAAAACGCAGATGCTGTTCTTGAGATATCAGGATTAAGCGTTAGGTACGGGGGACTGGTGGCCTTGAATGACGCCAACCTGTCGGTTCGACAGGGCGAAATCGTCGGCTTGATAGGTCCGAATGGTGCAGGTAAAACAACATTTATTGATGCCGTGACTGGGTTTACTCCAGCACAAGGTGAGGTCGTTTTCAAACATCAGTCATTGCGAGGATTAACACCACACATAATCGCACGACGTGGATTGCGGCGAACCTGGCAATCGGTTGAACTCTTCAGCGATATTTCTATTACCGATAATCTCCTTGTCGCTATCGAGGGTTCGACTGTGACTGGAACTTTGCGTGATCTCTTTTTCCCAGTGCAGAACAAACGTGAGCGCCATGTCAGTCAAGCCTTGGAAGCAGTGGGCCTTGAGGTCAGCACGAAGAAGGAAACTTCCGAACTTTCACTCGGCCAGCAAAAATTGCTTGGTGTTGCGCGAGCGTTAGTCGCTGAGCCGTCTCTGTTGATGTTGGATGAACCCGCAGCGGGATTGAGTTCATCCGAAACCGAGGCCCTCGGCCGACAAATCATTAATATTTCCCGAACTGGCATATCAATTCTCTTGGTTGATCACGACATGGACTTGGTTCTCCAGGTTTGCGACCGTATTTTTGTTCTTGACTTTGGTTGCGTTATCGCCTCAGGAACCCCTGACGAAATTCGCTCTAACCCCGCCGTGATTGAGGCTTATCTTGGCACTCCAAACGAGGTGGGATCATGACCCTTTTGTCGGTTGAATCGTTGACTGCGGGATACGGCGGTATTTCCGTGGTACGCGACGCAAATATCTATGTTGACAGCGGTGAGATAGTGGCCCTACTTGGTGCCAACGGTGCCGGGAAGACAACTTTGTTGCATACCATCGCAGGTTTGATTCCTGAGATCAGCGGCGATATCTCTGTGTCGGGCAAAAAAGTCAATGGTTGGCCAACCCACCGAATAATCCAACAAGGTTTATCTCTGCTGCCTGAGAACCGTGGAATCTTTTTTCAACTAACAGTGGCAGAGAATTTGCGTTTGTATCAGCGCAAGAGTGGTTCGGTATCAGTTCTGGACATCTTGGAGTATTTGCCGGCGCTGGGGGCGTTACTTGATCGAAAAGCTGGCTTGTTGTCGGGTGGAGAACAGCAAATGCTTTCACTCGGATGTCGATTTATTGCCGATCCGAAATTGATGATGATTGATGAAATGAGTTTGGGTCTTGCCCCGATCATTTTCCAGCGGATGCTGCCGGTGCTTTCCCGTTTTGTGGTGGACCGTGGCGTTGGAGTGTTGCTCGTGGAGCAGCATGTCGACATGGCCCTTAACTTTGCAAGCCGCGGGTATGTATTAAACCACGGAGAAATTACGTTCTCGGGCTCCACGCGAGAACTGCAGCACCAACGTCAATTTTTGGAAGCAAGTTATATGGGCTCAACAAAACAGGCAGAATGAAACGCCTTCGGCGAACAGTTCTTTGGTCAAAGAAATTCATGATTCGAAATCTGCAGTGTCCTGACCCCCTGAAATAGGTCCATCTCCTATGAGATAAGTAATCCCGTAAGAATGGGGTTGGGAGGATGGATATGAAACGGACCAGACATACACCTGAGCAGATTGTTCGCAAGCTGCGTGAGGCCGACCGGTTGTTGGCGGAGAGTATTCCGCTTGCTGAAGTGATGCGACATTTAGAGATTTCGCATCAGACGTATCAGCGGTGGCGTAGCCAGTATGGGGCGATGCGACCTGATGATGTGGCACGACTTAAAACGTTGGAACAAGAAAACGCTCGGTTGAAACGTCTTCTTGCTGAGAAGGAACTTGATAACGACATGTTGAGGATGGTCGCCGTATCAAATTTTTAGGGGTGAAAATGGTGACCCCGAACCAGAAACGGGTCGCGGTGTTGGCTCTTGTTGATGAGTTCGGGGTGTCGCAACGTCGAGCGTGTCTGGTGGTTGGCCAGTATCGCAGCACGCAACGCCATTGTTTGATTCGCAGCCCTCAAGAAGCGGGTTTGCGTGAACGGATCCGGGCTTTGGCAGTGAAATATCCTCGTTATGGCTATCGGCGTGTTCATGTGATGTTGATCCGTGACGGGTTCGCGGTGAATCGTCAGCGGGTGCAACGTTTATGGCGCCTCGAGGGTCTGCATGTGCAACGCCCGAAGCGTCGCAAACCCAAGATTGCTCGAGTGCCGGTTGTTGTTCGGGGCCAATATCCAAATCATGTGTGGGCGATCGATTTCCAGTTCGATGAAACCGCTGACGGACGACCAGTCAAGATTCTCAATGTGACTGACGAGTTCACTCGTGAAGCGTTAGCCACGAACGCAGCACGACGTATCACTGCTGCAGGAACGATGGCTGTCCTTGATCAGATACGCGAGCATCGCGGCGCACCACAGTTTCTGCGCATGGACAACGGACCAGAGTTCATTGCTGACACTTTGCGTGACTGGTGCAAAGAACAAAACATTCAAGCCAACTATTGTGACCCGGGTTCACCGCTGAATGAACGACAGCAGAACGGTCGTATCGAATCATTCAACTCGAGACTCAGAGACGAACTATTGACTCGTGAGGTGTTTGATTCGATGTGGGAAATCCGTTTCATGCTTGAAGAACACCGCAACAACTACAACCATTACCGCCCGCACAGTGCGCTTTCCTATCTGACCCCAGTCGAGTACGCCACTAAATGGCGGACCGAAAACAGTGTGTTAGTCTGATAAGAGGTGGACCGACAAACGGGGTCCAGGACAGGGTAGCAAGTAGTTATATATGTGGCTTCGTTAGCCATTCCCGTAAAGCGACATCAAGTTCATCCAACGAGCGCACGAGTTTGTTGATGCTGCATTGCATCATCAAGTTGACGACTTCATTGCTGTTGGGGAATCGGGCGCGCCAGTCTGTGAATAATCCAATGATGAACTTGTTGTGGGCATACGCATAGCCCATCTCCCAGGCAGTGCCGTCGTCGGTCATAATGCCATTGAGGTTGGCGACAACTACCTGGCAACGATCAATGCCACCTTTATCATTGAGAAATATCTCACCGACATTTTCGGCGGTCTTGGGTGGGTTATCGCGGTGTGGCAAAAAGGTGTCGAACCCAGCATCCTGGACCAACTGATCAATCTTTTCAATAAACCAGCGTTCACCTTCATCAAATAATGGGCCCGCCACATAGGCATAAGGTCGATCTGTAGCAGTCATGTTGTGCTCCATCCATTTTTTCTGATCTCTTCACCATCAGCATCTTGAGGACGACCCTCATGACGTAATTCGCCGGGCGTCTTGGACAATCTGGCAATCAGATTTTGCATCGGCGTCTCACCGACCAGGGTGACAGCCTCGCGGAATATGAAATGTGGATCAGTAGCAATATCGGCCATATTCATTACTGAACCCACGGCTGCTTCAGCCGCCTCAAAAACTTGCACGACTTCTGCGCGAGTTCGCTGTGCGCACCACTCGCGCATCAATGTTTCGAGTTCATCACGATGCGCGGCGCGTCCGTCAAATGACTTGAACCGTTGATCGTCACCGACACCCAAGAGAGACATCACACGTTGTGCTACTGAGTCAGAGGAAGTCGAAATTCCTACCCACAACCCATCCGCACATAGATAAGTACCGCGCGGAACCGTGTACGGCAAGCCTGAACCGAGACGAGGCTGCAGTTCTCCGGTGAGAGCAAATAATGATGCGACAGGACCCATGATATGGAACATGCTTTCCAGCAAACTGATATCCACGACTTGACCGACACCTGAGTACAAAGCCACCATCGTGGCGAATGCACCGACGATTCCTGTCAGTTCGTCGGTGAGCGCGATGGCTGGAAGGAGTGGCTGTCCGTCAGCCTCGCCATTGACGGCCGCAAAGCCAGACATTGATTCGGCAATAGAAGCGAAACCTGGACGTTGTGCATACGGACCGGTTTGCCCAAATCCGCTGACGCGAGTCAGGATCAAAGTTGGGTTGATGGCGTGCAGAACCTCTGGTCCGAGACCGAGGCGTTCGAGTGCACCAGGGCGAAAGTTTTCCACGACTACATGGGCATCTTTGACCAACTCAAGAAACAGTTCTTTATCTTCTAGATTTTTCAGATCCAGAGTGATCGTGCGCTTATTGCGGTTAGCCAGTTTCCACCACAAGCCAACACCATCACGCGGATCTTTCCAGGCCATATTGCGCAAACTGTCACCAGTGTCAGGCCGTTCAACTTTGATGACCTCGGCGCCGTAATCAGCCAGATAACGCGCGCAGTTCGGCCCAGCGAGAACGGTCGAGATATCTAAAACCCGCATTCCATGTAGTGCAGTGGAGGGTGCCGAATGACTCACGATCTCTAGCCTGCCAAAGGTTTGGGCATTTTCACCGTCTGTGACGAATTTGCTGGAGGACTGCTGGGGACGGAATTACTTGTGGGTTCCGAGATAGCGCTCAAAGACATCGCTGCGTTGCAATTCAGCCGAGGTGCCAGCGAAGACGATCTCTCCACGGGTCATGACATATGCCGAAGTTGCAAGAGCTAGGGCGCGGGCTACAAATTGGTCGACGATCAGCAACGCTGCACCCGCCGCGGCGACCCCGGCGAGGAAGGAGAAGATCTCGTCAACCACAATCGGCGCCAGACCAAGAGAGCCCTCATCGACAAGGATCACTCGTGGGTTTTGGGTATAGGCACGCGCCATGGAAAGCATTTGCTGTTGACCACCTGACATCGTTCCCGCTCGTTGCATGAGGCGTTCACCAAGAATCGGAAAGGCAGCAATTCCTTTTTCAATAGCTATCGACTGTTCGCCCGGCTTTGCTTGTAATTCAAGATTCTCCTTGACGGTCATTGAAGGAAATATGCCCCTGTCCTGACCCCCTGAAATAGGTCCATCTCCTATGAGATAAGTAATCCCGTAAGAATGGGGTTGGGAGGATGGATATGAAACGGACCAGACATACACCTGAGCAGATTGTTCGCAAGCTGCGTGAGGCCGACCGGTTGTTGGCGGAGAGTATTCCGCTTGCTGAAGTGATGCGACATTTAGAGATTTCGCATCAGACGTATCAGCGGTGGCGTAGCCAGTATGGGGCGATGCGACCTGATGATGTGGCACGACTTAAAACGTTGGAACAAGAAAACGCTCGGTTGAAACGTCTTCTTGCTGAGAAGGAACTTGATAACGACATGTTGAGGATGGTCGCCGTATCAAATTTTTAGGGGTGAAAATGGTGACCCCGAACCAGAAACGGGTCGCGGTGTTGGCTCTTGTTGATGAGTTCGGGGTGTCGCAACGTCGAGCGTGTCTGGTGGTTGGCCAGTATCGCAGCACGCAACGCCATTGTTTGATTCGCAGCCCTCAAGAAGCGGGTTTGCGTGAACGGATCCGGGCTTTGGCAGTGAAATATCCTCGTTATGGCTATCGGCGTGTTCATGTGATGTTGATCCGTGACGGGTTCGCGGTGAATCGTCAGCGGGTGCAACGTTTATGGCGCCTCGAGGGTCTGCATGTGCAACGCCCGAAGCGTCGCAAACCCAAGATTGCTCGAGTGCCGGTTGTTGTTCGGGGCCAATATCCAAATCATGTGTGGGCGATCGATTTCCAGTTCGATGAAACCGCTGACGGACGACCAGTCAAGATTCTCAATGTGACTGACGAGTTCACTCGTGAAGCGTTAGCCACGAACGCAGCACGACGTATCACTGCTGCAGGAACGATGGCTGTCCTTGATCAGATACGCGAGCATCGCGGCGCACCACAGTTTCTGCGCATGGACAACGGACCAGAGTTCATTGCTGACACTTTGCGTGACTGGTGCAAAGAACAAAACATTCAAGCCAACTATTGTGACCCGGGTTCACCGCTGAATGAACGACAGCAGAACGGTCGTATCGAATCATTCAACTCGAGACTCAGAGACGAACTATTGACTCGTGAGGTGTTTGATTCGATGTGGGAAATCCGTTTCATGCTTGAAGAACACCGCAACAACTACAACCATTACCGCCCGCACAGTGCGCTTTCCTATCTGACCCCAGTCGAGTACGCCACTAAATGGCGGACCGAAAACAGTGTGTTAGTCTGATAAGAGGTGGACCGACAAACGGGGTCCAGGACAGGGTAGCAAGTAGTTATATATGTGGCTTCGTTAGCCATTCCCGTAAAGCGACATCAAGTTCATCCAACGAGCGCACGAGTTTGTTGATGCTGCATTGCATCATCAAGTTGACGACTTCATTGCTGTTGGGGAATCGGGCGCGCCAGTCTGTGAATAATCCAATGATGAACTTGTTGTGGGCATACGCATAGCCCATCTCCCAGGCAGTGCCGTCGTCGGTCATAATGCCATTGAGGTTGGCGACAACTACCTGGCAACGATCAATGCCACCTTTATCATTGAGAAATATCTCACCGACATTTTCGGCGGTCTTGGGTGGGTTATCGCGGTGTGGCAAAAAGGTGTCGAACCCAGCATCCTGGACCAACTGATCAATCTTTTCAATAAACCAGCGTTCACCTTCATCAAATAATGGGCCCGCCACATAGGCATAAGGTCGATCTGTAGCAGTCATGTTGTGCTCCATCCATTTTTTCTGATCTCTTCACCATCAGCATCTTGAGGACGACCCTCATGACGTAATTCGCCGGGCGTCTTGGACAATCTGGCAATCAGATTTTGCATCGGCGTCTCACCGACCAGGGTGACAGCCTCGCGGAATATGAAATGTGGATCAGTAGCAATATCGGCCATATTCATTACTGAACCCACGGCTGCTTCAGCCGCCTCAAAAACTTGCACGACTTCTGCGCGAGTTCGCTGTGCGCACCACTCGCGCATCAATGTTTCGAGTTCATCACGATGCGCGGCGCGTCCGTCAAATGACTTGAACCGTTGATCGTCACCGACACCCAAGAGAGACATCACACGTTGTGCTACTGAGTCAGAGGAAGTCGAAATTCCTACCCACAACCCATCCGCACATAGATAAGTACCGCGCGGAACCGTGTACGGCAAGCCTGAACCGAGACGAGGCTGCAGTTCTCCGGTGAGAGCAAATAATGATGCGACAGGACCCATGATATGGAACATGCTTTCCAGCAAACTGATATCCACGACTTGACCGACACCTGAGTACAAAGCCACCATCGTGGCGAATGCACCGACGATTCCTGTCAGTTCGTCGGTGAGCGCGATGGCTGGAAGGAGTGGCTGTCCGTCAGCCTCGCCATTGACGGCCGCAAAGCCAGACATTGATTCGGCAATAGAAGCGAAACCTGGACGTTGTGCATACGGACCGGTTTGCCCAAATCCGCTGACGCGAGTCAGGATCAAAGTTGGGTTGATGGCGTGCAGAACCTCTGGTCCGAGACCGAGGCGTTCGAGTGCACCAGGGCGAAAGTTTTCCACGACTACATGGGCATCTTTGACCAACTCAAGAAACAGTTCTTTATCTTCTAGATTTTTCAGATCCAGAGTGATCGTGCGCTTATTGCGGTTAGCCAGTTTCCACCACAAGCCAACACCATCACGCGGATCTTTCCAGGCCATATTGCGCAAACTGTCACCAGTGTCAGGCCGTTCAACTTTGATGACCTCGGCGCCGTAATCAGCCAGATAACGCGCGCAGTTCGGCCCAGCGAGAACGGTCGAGATATCTAAAACCCGCATTCCATGTAGTGCAGTGGAGGGTGCCGAATGACTCACGATCTCTAGCCTGCCAAAGGTTTGGGCATTTTCACCGTCTGTGACGAATTTGCTGGAGGACTGCTGGGGACGGAATTACTTGTGGGTTCCGAGATAGCGCTCAAAGACATCGCTGCGTTGCAATTCAGCCGAGGTGCCAGCGAAGACGATCTCTCCACGGGTCATGACATATGCCGAAGTTGCAAGAGCTAGGGCGCGGGCTACAAATTGGTCGACGATCAGCAACGCTGCACCCGCCGCGGCGACCCCGGCGAGGAAGGAGAAGATCTCGTCAACCACAATCGGCGCCAGACCAAGAGAGCCCTCATCGACAAGGATCACTCGTGGGTTTTGGGTATAGGCACGCGCCATGGAAAGCATTTGCTGTTGACCACCTGACATCGTTCCCGCTCGTTGCATGAGGCGTTCACCAAGAATCGGAAAGGCAGCAATTCCTTTTTCAATAGCTATCGACTGTTCGCCCGGCTTTGCTTGTAATTCAAGATTCTCCTTGACGGTCATTGAAGGAAATATGCCCC
>BJGB01000005.1:33785-34677 GCA_014190215.1 Actinomycetes bacterium
CGTTGCATGAGGCGTTCACCAAGAATCGGAAAGGCAGCAATTCCTTTTTCAATAGCTATCGACTGTTCGCCCGGCTTTGCTTGTAATTCAAGATTCTCCTTGACGGTCATTGAAGGAAATATGCCCCGACCTTCGGGGATGTGACACAGTCCAAGGTTGGCGCGTTTGTTGGGGGCCAATGAGGACACATCGTGTCCATCAATCATCACCGAACCCGACATCGGACGAATTAAACCGGACATCGTCTTGAGCAATGTTGATTTTCCTGCGCCATTGGGACCAAGTAGCGCTGTGACCGAACCCGCCTTGATGTTGAGATCAATGTTGCGGACAATGGTTGTTGTTCCGTAGCCCGAGGTGATCCCCTTCATGCTCAAAGCAGTTGTGGTTTCTGTTGTGTTTGTCATTTCAGCACCACCGTTGACACTTCATTGGATTCTGATCCGAGATACGCAGCGCGCACCAATGGGCTCGCACTCACTGTGGCGGCATCGCCTTCAAAGATCAGATGGCCGAAGTCAAGAACATAGATGTACTGACAAACATTCATCACTAATGACATGTCGTGTTCCACTAAAAGAATGCCACAGCCCCGTTCGGTGACGACTCGCTGCAAGACCTCAGCAAAGCGCAGCGTTTCACTGCGGTCAAGTCCCGATGATGGTTCGTCAAGAAGAAGTACATCAAATTCACCGGCGAGACAGCGGGCCAGTTCAACGAGGCGGCGCTCACCCGTGGAAAGCTCACCCGCCTGATGATCTGCGAGGTGGGTGATCCCACATAATTCAAGTGCACTTCGAGCAGAGCAATGTGTTCGTTGGCGCTCACTCGAGGTCGCAAAAAGTTGGCGGAAAATATTTTGCCCCGCCAGCGCGCTTTCATGACCAAGATT
>BJGB01000006.1 GCA_014190215.1 Actinomycetes bacterium
AGACATCAACAGCAAACATCACAAACCCTTTCATCACCCACTAAATTTGGAAACACCTTACCCCCCCGGCAACTAAAGCAAACAACGCTCGCGCCACTTCTGGGGTGCGGAATGACGCACCAGGCTCTGCGCACAAGCCAGTCCTAAGACCTCAACTATTTTTGTTCTCGGGCCAATTCTCTGGCCAATCCTCATTCACTGTCAGCGACCACTTTGGCTCTCGTCGTTCGAGGAAAGACAGGACGCCCTCACGAGCATCTGCCTTACCCATCAAGTGCTGATGCAAAGCACTTTCGGCTTGATTCATGTCGTCCGAGGTCATCGAGAATGACTCCCACAGCAGGCGCTTGCTGATTGCCACAGACACTGGAGCGGTATTGACCGCGATGTCGTGGGCTACTTCTAAGGCTTGCGGTAGAACTTCATCATTTGCTAAAACACGTGAAGCAATACCCAACTCATGTGCCTCTATCCCATTGAAAGTCCGTCCCGTCAGCAAAATGTCAGCAGCCCGCGCAAGTCCAACGAGTCGGGGTAATGTCCAATGGCTCATCGCATCTGGCATGACTCCACGACGGACTTGCACAATGCCATATTTAGCGTCCTGCGCCATAAAACGCAGATCACAATGCAGAGTAAGCGTCAGTCCGATTCCAATAGCGTGACCGTTGACCGCCGCTATGACTGGCTTACGAATCTTCCATGCGGGTGGGTCCACCGGATTGGAACTGAAATCTGTTGTGTCGGTTTGATCAAAGACGTCGGAGCCATGTGAAAAATCAGCACCAGCACAGAACGCTGGTGGAGTCCCCGTGATGACGACGACCCGTACTGCGTCATTAGTGTCTGCCATTTGATACATGTTCCCGAGCGCTTGCCCCATCGCTGCACTAAAAGCATTGCGCGTGTCGGGTCGATTGAGGGTCGCTACAAGAACACCATCATCATGAAGTTCACAGAGAAGATCAGTTGTGCCGGTATCGATCGCAAGTGTCATGACAAGCGACCGGACGCTGTCTTGATTGCAGTAATCGTTTGCGCGATACACCCATCACTGATCGGATAGCCGGGGAAGTACAGACACACTCGATCTGCCTGATGACCAAAACGGCGGACGATTTCTGTGGCCACCTCGTCGGGTGTCCCAACAACGGCGATGGTCCGTAAGAGATCTTCATCTATCTTGCTCGCCATACCAGCCCAATTGCCTTGCTTTGACAAAGCATTGAGTTCAACTTGCAAGTCCCCGCGCCCTAAAACCTCGAGTACTGGACGGTAAGAAGGCGTCGAACCATAAAAGCCAATCAAGGTTTTCACACCACTCATCGCAGTTGCGATCTCCTCACTACTCTCCCCCACGGCACAAATAACTTCCACGATGATCTCAAAATCGCTTCGTTGGCGACCACTCTTAACGAAACCGCGTTCGACGGCAGGCATGGTCCGCTCCACAAAGTGACGTTCGGAGTTAAAAGGCATGACGAGTAATCCATCGGCAACCTCGGCAGCCATCTCGGTCATCTTTGGACCAAGAGCACCAACGAGCACCGGAACCTTTCCATAGGGATTTGGCCCTGGATTGAAGTTAGGTGTCATCAGTGTGTGCGTTGTCCATTTGCCACGAAAATCAAATGGACCTTCGCCAGCGAAGTGATCAAGGATTGCCTTTGTGGCGCAAACCCATTCGCGCATCTGCGCTACAGGTTTTTCCCACACTGACCCGTAACGCTTTTGAATATGTGGACGGATTTGCGAACCCAGGCCGAGGCGGAAACGCCCCCGACTCAGGGTTTGAAGATCATCGGCCGCATAAGCCAAGTGCAGTGGGCTTCGCGGGAAAGCCATTGCCACATTTGTCATCAAGTCAATATTCGTCGTCGTACTTGCTAAGACCAATGGGAAAAATACATCATGAGCATTCTCAAAACTGAATAATCCATCGGCTCCAAGAGCCTGAAGTTCGGCGGCACGGGAAGCAGCATCACTTGGACCTGACATTGCGAGCGAAATATCAATTTTCATTGCAGCCTCATTTCTGGCACGTCAATGGATCTTAGGTCTCCATGGCGTAGCACTAGCAAACCCTTGACATGGTAAGACATAACTATGCTCAGTGATAAAAAAATTCTGATTACTGGTCCAGCAGGCCAGATCGCCTTGCCTTTGGTCAAATCACTGGCGACCAATAATGAGGTGTGGGGAATTGCTCGCTTTAGCGATTCAAACACGCGTGAAAGCGTCGAGTCGCTCGGCGTCACCACTCGCGCCATTGACTTGGCTACTGGTGACTATTCATCACTGCCTGACGACTTCACCTATGTCTTGCATTTAGCAGCCTTCAAGACTGAAGGGCTTGACTACAACCACGCACTCACCGTCAATGCCGAAGGAACGGGTTTGTTACTCAAACATTGTCAGCGAGCGAAAGCTGCTCTGATCATGTCAACCCAATCTGTGTATAAGCCTGTAACAGATCCACTCCATGCCTTTAGTGAAAATGATCCACTCGGTGATGTCAACTACGTCATGTCTCCGACTTATTCAATCTCAAAAATTGCTGAAGAAGCGGTCGCCCGCTTTTGCGCTCGCGCCTACAACATACCTGTCACCATTGCCCGCATGAATGCCTCCTACGGACCCAACGGTGGGTTGCCTACATATCATCTTGATTGGGTCTTGGCTGACAAGCCAATTGTCACTCGTTGGGACCCGTGTCGCTACAGCCTGATTCATCAAGATGACATCAACAATCAACTTGAAGCATTGCTTGATGCTGCCAGTGTGCCTGCCACGATTGTCAATTGGGCAGGTGACGAAACTCCATCAGTCCAAGAGTGGTGCGCTTATATGGGAGAACTTACTGGTCGCTCACCAGATGTGCGAGTTGTTGATATGCCAGGTACCCCACGAGGGGCGATCGCTGATGTCACCAAACGACGAGCCATCACAGGAGCATGCCAGGTCTCGTGGAAAGAAGGTATCCGTCGCACCTACGCCGAGCGCCACGCTGATTCAACGAGCAACCAAATGACTGTTAGTGGTCAGTCAGCGAAACTCCTGAACGAGATTGGAAAATTATCATGAACACAAGGCAGGAGATCATCGTTGCTCTTGGTGGAGAAAATTCATGGATACACAACTGGTCACTGGGAGGTTGTGAGTTCTACGGCGAGATCATGGACGATGCCACGTTTGGAGTGTGGCTCTCAAGCGAACCAATATCGCCTGATGACTACGCCGACCTTGTCGCCCCAGAAGGTTTTCGCAAGTCAGGCGTCGGTCGCAGCGAACACGATGCAGCGTTTTTTCTGCGACCTCCAGGAGCAGATGTAGATGGTCCCGTGTCTTCGATAGTCGTTGATGGTCGTTCCTTCGGCCTTGTCGCACGACCAGGAAAACCCGAGTCAGGTTTCACTGGGGTCATGGTGTTACCGGTGTACAAGAGCCACCGTCTGTTCTTCGCTAGCGGTCGGACGTTAGAACTACTTGACACTGGTGATGGCTTTTCGCTTGTACCGCAAGCGGTTGAATCTCATCTGGGACGCCGTAAAGATCCGACTATTAAGCGCCAGATGCCAAACGGTTGGACCTCGCGGCACATCACGCTCAAGGACAACCTCGTCATTGATCTTCCCTGTCCAGCCCGAGTTGCAATCTTTAAGAATGGCGACATTTTTCATGGTCCCGTTCAATTAGATTTACCGACATGACGACACCAACTTTTCTTCGGGCACCAGATGAGAACTTCGTCACTCTTGCCGACTTTCCGTATCAGCCGCACTATGTCGATATCGCCGGATTAAGGATGCATTACATTGACGAAGGTCCATCCGATGGTCCCGTGGTCCTGATGTTGCATGGCATGCCGACGTGGTCGTATCTGTATCGAACAATCATCAAAGAGTTAGTCACTCACGGATACCGATGTATCGCCCCCGACCATATTGGTTTTGGTCGTTCAGACAAAGTGACTGACCCATCGTGGTACAACATTGCCCGTCATACCGCCAACATGAAGCAGTTCATTGAAACTCTTGACCTCACAAATATCACCATCATGGTTCAAGATTGGGGTGGACCCATCGGCCTTTCGCAGGTTGCGCATATGCCCGAAAGATTTTCACGATTGTGCATTATGAATACTTGGCTTCACCACGAGGGGTATGAATACACACCTGGAATTTTGCAGTGGATTCAACAATGGTCTGTGGGTGGATTACTTGAGGCAAATATCCCAGAGAAGTTCACCTTGGGTGGACTGATGGCGATGGCTACAGCCCGCGTGGCTCCACAAGATTCGCTTGGGCCATCACTGCGCGGAGAGACAGCAACCTACTCAGTTGAGGCCGCCCACGTTAAAGATGCCTACGATGCACCATTCAAAGGTCTAGATCGCATTGGACATGCTGGCCCATACCGCTTTCCGATGAGTATCCCCCATCACGATATGGACGCCGGAGACTCTGCCAACCAAGAAAAAAACTTTGCGATCATTAATGCCCTCAATATCCCCATTCACTTCATGTGGGGTAATGAGGATTTCGTCTTCGTGACACAATGGGGACGTCAATGGTCGTCAATGATTCCTCATGCAACATTTGAAGAAATTGAAGGAGCCCGACACTTTCTCCAAGACACGCATGGAACAGAAATTGCCCAGCGCCTGCTCGCCCACTTCAACGCCTAGCGATTGCTCAGGAAAATTGTCAGAGCGCTACTAAGGGCGTGGTGGAATCGGATGGACGATTGAAATCGAGTGCGTAGTCGTGGCAGCCTTACGAAACTTAGCTAATTCAATGTATTCAGCCGAGTTCCACCATCTCAGACAAGCCTCTTGCGACTCAAACTTGATAATCACCGTGCGACCCGCCTCGCGTGCACCTTCGAGAACCTTTGCTTCATCGTCATAGGTAATGAACTCCCCACCATGAGCTTTCAAGATGGGAAAGAAACCTTTCTCGTACAGGCGATAGCCGTCTTTGTCATTCACGGTGAAATGGGCGATGAAGTGCACAGTGCTGTCATGAGACATAACGAATTTTCCTTTTTTCTGCCGAGAAGACGAGACTAACCAACTGAAATAACCCTAACGCCACAGTTGATTGCATCACTCATCCATCAAGGGCATCTACGATCTCATGATATGAGTGAATTCCGAAACAGTTTTGAGTCACTTCAGCAGCGCCGACTGCCAAGATGGTTTGACGAGGCAAAATTTGGAATATTTGTCCACTGGTATCCGGCTTCAGTACCGGCTTATGCCCCACTCACCGAGGACCTTTTTACACAATCCAGGAAGTACGGCGATGTCACCGCATTTACCGAATCTCCTTACGCCGAGTGGTACATCAACTCATTGGCAATCGAGGGCTCCTCGGTTCACAAACACCACGCAGAGGTATATGGCAAGAAGCCTTACGATGATTTTGTCACCGAGTTTTTCGGCGAGTCGCAAGAGTGGGACCCTCAATCTTGGACCGATGTCCTAGCCCAGTCACACGCTAAATATTTTGTGATGGGCACAAAACATATTGATGGTGCTCTGATGTGGCCGAGCGCGACACATAATCCTTTCAAAGGTTCGCAGTACACCTCAAGGCGCGATCTAGTCGGTGAAGCTTGCACCGCCGCCCAATCTGCCGGGATGCGTACAGGTCTGTATTACTGCGGTGGCTTGGATCTGACATTTCAAGGCTTGGGTTACAACGGTTGGATGAGCATGTTGATGGCAACTCCACAATCAAGCGAATACAAGGCATACGCCACTGCTCATTACATGGAACTCATTGAGCGCTACTCACCAGATGTGTTGTGGAACGATGTCGGTTGGCCAGGCGGCGGGGATGGTGCGCTTCAACTTATGGCCGACTATTACAACATCAATCCCGATGGTTTAGTCAATGACCGCTTTGACATGATCGCCTCGGCTATGGGCACATCTCATTGCGATTTCATCACCCCCGAATATTCCTCAGGTCTCACCAAAATAGATAAGAAGTTTGAAGTGTGTCGAGGGATCTCGATGAGTTTTGGCTACAACCAACTTGACGATGAGACGACATATACAAGTGCTGAGGAACTCATCCACTTGCTAATCAACAGCGTGGCCGATGGCGGCAATCTTCTCCTCAACATTGGACCCAAAGCCAACGGAGAGATCCCAGATATTCAGCGCCAACGTTTGATCGCAATTGGTTCCTGGCTGGAAATCAACGGAGCAGCCATTTTTGCTTCTCGCCAACACCCCATGGGCACTCTGACAAGCGAGTGCGGCCTATCAATCCGCCTCACCCAAGGTCAAGATGATGCGACCTACGCAATGGTTTTAGGAAAGCCGCGCTCGCCAGCGCTACACATCTCTGGACTTCCCGAGGGTTCTGTTGAGTTACTCGGTGTCTCCGATGAAATCCAACGCAACGGCAACACAGTAACGCTGCCGAGTCGATTACCTGAGCAAAGCGCAATCACCCTACGCATCAGTTGATTAGGGCCATAAGGGTTCAGGAACAGTCCATGACACCGGATTCCCCCATGTGTTTTGAAAGGTCACCTCGTGAGGCTGTTGGCGTTTAGCCACACCCCATCTACCCGTGGGATAACCAATAGTGATCATCGCCATCGGTACCCACTCGCCAACTGGCGGTGCTCCCAAAATGTCCAACACTTCCTGAGTGTGCTTTTTGAAAAGCAGTGTCGTGAGCGATGTCCCGAGACCTTGCGCGGTGGCCGCTAACTGGAAACTCCAAAGTGCCGGAAAGATTGAACTCTCACCATTGGGTTTTCCCCACGCAAACAACAACACTGGAACTTTGTCCAAGTTGTCAGCCAACCAGCGACCAGAGGCATAGGTCTTCTTTGCTTGAATCACTTCTGGATCATTTGGATCACCATCTTGAATGAGATCCATCACAGACTTGTATTGATTAGCGTTCAACTCGGTGAGACCATCGCTATAAATCTTTTGTAGCGCCGACTTCTTGGCTTGATCAGTAACGATCAGGAAACGCCATTTTTGGGTGTTGCCGCCCGATGGGGCGCGCACTGCGGCATCTAATAGTTTGGCCATCACTTCATCTGGAATCGGATCGGGTTTAACTCGACGCATCGCACGAGTGGTGTACAGGGCTTGTGAAATATCCATTCCTTCATTGTGGCACTACGGCCTACTGAGTCACCCAGCCGTCAACCGTGAGAACCAAGTCGAGCACATCCCCAGTCGGGAACTTGAACGGCAGACGCGGTCCAAGATGGGCCAGCACCTTGCCAGACATGGCCGGTGGCAGCGTTGCTTCAGCAGTCCAGCGATGAGTTCGGGCTGCGCGAATCTCACTGATCTCAATCGTCCCACCGAGAGTTTCAACAGCTCCCAATAAGACTCCACTTTGTTGGTAGCCGTCAACAATGAATTCGATTTCTCCATTGGCGTACCACTCCAAATCGCTAGCGATAGGAACCGCGTTTCCATACGCCAACCCGAGAGCATCTTGTGGATTTTCAAGTTCAACAGCGTACGTTTCGTTTCCGAGCGACCATTGTTCAAAGGGAGAGTCACAGGTGTACTCGGCCCACAATGCCGATGCCTTGGCGATCATCGGATCACTGCGACGAGGTATTTCAAACTCGGTGATGTGTAACAGAGGGGCATCTGGGCGCCACAGCCCCCAGCAGTACCAAGCATCTGATTGACCTAGCAGGCGATAGGAGGTGTATCCCGCTATCGCTTGATCCTTGTCCCACCACGAAAAGGTCCACTCTTCACAATTCGCGTCGGGATGTGCACGCTCGTGTTGTTTGGCAAACATTAAGGAAAGGCTAGGCGACTTTGGCGACTTCCATCTAGCCTGCATTCTGTGAACCAACCATTTGTGCGCTTTGAGAACTCCTATTCCCAAACCTTCCCTGAGCTCAATGAGATGTGGCAAGCTGCCCCCGCCTCGACTCCAAGGCCACTGATCATTAATCAACAACTAGTTCATGATTTGGGCATTGATCTCGCAGCATTAGAGACGCCCTCGGGCACAGACTTTCTCGTTGGCAATCTTGTTCTTGAAGGTTCAACACCAGTGGCCATGGCCTATGCCGGTCACCAATTCGGTGGCTACTCACCTCGCCTCGGAGATGGACGCGCTTTGTTACTCGGTGAGGTGATCAACGTTGGTGGACAACGCTGCGATATTCATCTCAAAGGTTCGGGTCGCACTCCGTTCTCTCGCGGTGGTGACGGTAAGGCCGTTGTCGGGCCGATGCTACGTGAATACATCATCAGTGAAGCGATGCATGCACTCGGCATCCCCACTACTCGTTCTTTGGCGGTCATCGCCACCGGCGATCAAGTTGCTCGCGAAACTTGGCTTCCTGGAGCTGTACTGTGCCGAGTGGCCGCGAGCCACCTTCGAGTAGGCACATTTCAATTTGCTGCTCAACACGAAGATGAGACTCTGTTACACCGTCTTGCCGACTACGCGATTGATCGCCACTATCCGCATGCTCGCCAGAGCGACAATCGGCATCTTGCCTTCTTTCAAGCTGTGGTGACTCAACAAGCCTCACTACTCGCCCAGTGGATGCTCATTGGTTTCGTCCATGGAGTGATGAATACAGACAACATGACGATCTCGGGCGAAACAATTGACTACGGTCCTTGTGCATTTATGGATGCCTTTGATCCGGCCACGGTCTTTAGTTCAATCGACCATCAAGGGCGTTACGCCTATGCCAACCAGCCACATATTGCTCAATGGAACTTGGCGCGTTTGGCTGAAACACTTTTGCCACTCTTTGCTGACAGCCAAGAAAAGTCAGTAGAGGTCGCCACAGCAATATTGCTCGACTTCACCGAGCAGTATCAGTCCTTCTGGCTGACTGGGATGCGCAAGAAACTCGGCATCATGAATCAACAAAATGGTGACGAGGGACTGATCAACGAACTTCTTGACATCATGCATGCACAAAAAGTTGACTTCACAACACTTTTTCGTTCGCTGTCATCATCTGTGCGAGGCGACTCGTCATTGGCACGTGCACTATTCACCGAACCCACCGCCTTTGATCAGTGGGAGTCAAGTTGGCATGCGCGTCTATCGTTAGAGACCACTGAGGGAACGGCGGTCGCCGATGTGATGGACCTAGTAAATCCGATCTACATTCCTCGCAACCACACTGTCGAAGCGGCATTAACTGCAGCCACGGAGGGCGACCTAACAGCGTTGCATCAAGTTCTTGATGTTCTTGCTCAACCCTTCAAGCAACGATCTGGATACGAGTCGTTCGCCACTCCCGCGCCATCAGAGTTCGCTCACTACCAAACCTTCTGTGGCACCTGATATTTTCGCTGAGGTTGGTTTTAGATTCCGACGATGACAGACGAACCGTGCCCGAATAAGCCTTGATTGGCTGTGATTCCAAGTTGAGCATTCTCGATCTGTCGACCGTGAGCCTGACCGCGTAATTGCCACACGAGTTCGCACACTTGAGCAATAGCTTGGGCCGGAATCGCCTCGCCAAAACAGGCCAAACCACCACTCGGGTTAACAGGAATGCGTCCACCCAAAGCTGTGGCTCCTGAACGTAGCAATCCTTCGGCCTCACCTGGAGCACACAATCCTAAATGCTCATACCAATCGAGTTCGAGAGCTGTGGATAGATCGTACACCTCGGCCATCGACAAATCTTGGGGACCTACGCCGGCTTCTTCATAGGCGTCCCAACAAATTGAATCTTTGAAACCGCGCACTGGCGGCATGACCACAGCAGAGGAATCTGTGGCAAAGTCTGGCATCTCCAGAATCGTTTGAGGGTACGTCGGCGTACTAGTGCTCACAGCCCTAATGCGCGGCACGCCCTTTAACGATCCCAGATGATGTTCTGCATAGGCGCGACTTGTCACGATCATCGCTGCTGCCCCATCGGATGTGGCGCAGATATCAAGTAGGCGCAGTGGATCACTGACAACTGGACTATTCAGCACATCTTCTACAGCGCTCTCTTTACGAAAGCGAGCATTTGGATTATTGAGACCGTGCAACGAATTCTTCACTTTGACTTGCGCGAAATCCTCTGCGGTGGCACCGTAAAGATCCATGCGGCGGCGAGCGAATAGAGCAAAATACACAGGGTTAGTGGCCCCTAGCAAATGAAAGCGCAACCAATCAGGATCATTCTTACGATCTCCTCCGCCGACAGGGGCGAAAAATCCTTTGGGTGTGGTGTCAGCGCCGATCACCATCGCGACATCGCAAAAGCCAGCGAGAATTGAGGCCCGCGCCGCTTGTAAAGACTGTGAACCGCTGGCACACGCTGCGTAACTTGATGAGACACGAGCACCGGTCCAACCAAGTTTTTGAGCGAATGTTGCACCTGCAATGAAACCTGGATAGCCATTACGAATGGTGTCAGCACCAGCTACATACTGAACATCTTTCCATTCAATTCCGGCATCTTTGAGAGCGGCTCGCGCGGCCACCATCCCGTATTCGGTGAAATCACGACCCCACTTACCCCACGGATGCATGCCCACACCAAGAACTACTAAATCACGATCATTCATCAGGCACCTCCCACTTCGCAGGGTTGCACTGCGGGAGCCCAGACATAAATCATGTAATCGATTCCATCTTCGTTGTATAAAACATCAGTCTCTAACTGCATTCGCATACCGACTTTGAGATCAACCGCCAAAATACCTTTCGGGGCCTGCCCCAAGACGATGATTCCCTCGGTTTCTAACTGCACGGCGACCAAGGCGTAGGGCTCAAAAGGATCGCTGGCGCGATATGGCAGGGGCGGGGCGTAACGATTCTCGGCGTAACTCCAGACATTGCCGAAGCGCGATAGCGGCGTCGGCAACAATTCGTCGCTATCACACGAGGGATTAGGGCAAGCGCCGTCACGCGGAGGGAATACATAGGTTCCACACATGACGCATTTCGACCCGATTAAGTGAGGGTCTTGACCCAGTGTGAACCAACCTTCGATGGCCGGAATTTGAGAAGGTGGAACAGTAGTTATTTCTGACACTCCGTCAGACTAACCAACCAAGCCCGCCACGCGATCAAGCAAAGGAACAAAATCTCGGCCGATAATCTTGTCGAGATCCTCTTGTTGCATGTGCACACCATCTCCGCGCAAGTCGCCAGGGATGACCTCACTTGCCGTCACCATCCCTGCCCAATCAACAAGATGAATCTGTGGCCAGCGCGCAGCCCAACTCTGCATCACTGCATTCCACGCAAATACCCGGTCGGATTGAGAAAATGGAGCGCCTCCAAGTGCTCCACCGTGCACCTCGGGACTGTTCAGTAACATCAGAGTGATCCCACGAACATCAAATTCACCCATCATCTGAGTCATCGCTACATCGTGAACTGCCAAAAACTTTGGATCACTCACTGTGTACCACTTTGGATCACCCAGATACATCTGCTCGGCCTGCTCAGGTATTGAGGCGATTGCCACAACAATTGACGGAGCGAAGGAATCTAGAGCAGTTTTCCAATCACCGTTCAGCGTGGGACAGTTTTCCATATCAAATTGGGTATCTTTCCACCAACGGACTTTGACCACCTCGACGAGTGGACAATTTCGACCACCAGCCCACAACACGCTGTACCGATCCCCGACCGTGTCGTCTATGGCCGTGGCTACACCGAACGATGTTGAATCACCGATGACCATCACCCGAGTGCGATGATCCTGACCTTGCAATTCGGTGTCAATCAGCAGAAGTGCATCGCGCAATATCTCGGCTGAAGGTTGGTGCAGGGAAACCAAGTTTGAAATACGCATACCCGCATCAGCAATGTCATTGGAGAGCACGTCAATAGACCCATAATCAACAACAATCACTGGGGTCACACCGAGTGGCTGGATGATGTCAGCTACGACCTGCTCGCTCACCGAAAAAATTCTGCTGTCACCAAGGGGTTTTACTCCATCACTGAGATTCGGCAGAGCAGCAACAAGCGATGCGATTAATGATCGCTCGGCGGACCCGATTGACAAAACAACTAGATCAGGCTTCGACTCTGCAAGCAGTCTTTGCGCCATCGCCGCCAGCGATTCGCACTCACCGCTGGCAATCTCAGGCGGCCTAACTGGACAACCTTCTCGAACTCCATTGACGATCTCAATCGGAATCTCATCCCCAATGGCTTGACGGATATCACTTTCAATGGGAGGTTCACTTCCAAGAACCAAAATCTTTAATGGTGCTCGCTGAGGCTCAATCACAGAGGTTGTCGGGGGCAATGTGAATTGCACAAATTCATCAGGGGCATCGACACCAGCGAGCGCCGAAGGACTAGCTGTCGAAATTCCTGTTACCGCAATCATCATCACAATCAATGAAACGACAAATGCCCAACTCGCCTGACGGCCACTCTTCAGGACCCACCGCAGCCGAATCGGATTTTCAATCACTCGCGCAGAGATCAAACCAAGAGAAAGACTCACCAGCAGTCGAATCAGCGATAGCGCCAAACCGTCAAAACCGAGACGTTTCTCATTCAGCAAAACAAACACTGGCCAATGAAAGAGATACACCGAGTAACTCACTTTGCCCAGTTCAACCAACGGGCGAGATGACATCAAAGAACGAACGGGTCCGGGCACAAGAACAGCGACGATGAGCAGGCAGGAAATGATCGTGAAACCGGTCAGGCCACCTTGATATAGCCACCCATCACTGGCATGGACAGTGCCTGAGATATACACATATGCACAAAGAGCAATGATGCCGCCTACAGCAAAAAATGCTTGCAGGCGTTGAGTGATTTCCTTGCGCAGGGGAACTACTAGAGCCAGTAAAGCACCGATCAAAAACTCCGCTGCTCGGGTGTGCGTGCCGTAGTATGCCAAGTTTCGTGATGATGTGAGGATCATCGCACCTGAACTTAAAGCTGCTAACAGCATCAACGTCGGGAGCATGAGTCGTTTCCAGCGCATGAGCACTGCCATGAGTAACGGAAAAACAACATAGAACTGTTCTTCAATCGCCAGCGACCAAAAATGTAGAAGCGGTGAAGGTGTTGATTCAAAGAGTTGGGCGTATGTCGTTCCCGCAGTGGCAAAGCGCCAGTTAGCGCCGTAACCGATGGTGGCCAAAAGATCCCCGCGTAATCGCCCTCCCGTAAACACCCCTGCCAAAGCAAGGACTGTCACTGCCAATACAACAACGATTGAACCGGGGGCTAGTCGTCTCAGACGCCGCGACCAGAAATGTTTCAGGTCGACTCTCCCAGTTCGCGCATGATCGCTGATCATCAACTGAGTGATCAGGTACCCCGACAGAGTAAAGAACAAAGAGACGCCGAAAGAACCACCTGGGACTCGGGACCAACCAAGGTGGAACAACACGACGGTCATCACGGCTAATGCCCGAAGACCGTCAAGGCCAGCGACATATGGCAATCCGCTGTGCTCTTTTTCCGCCACACTTGCAGGATAGTTCTGTGAGGTTAGCTACCGACATCCGACCTGACGATTTCTGACTGAGCGTCAGATTTTTGCAATGCTCAGACTAAGGTTTGAAACGATATGGACCTCAACGAAACCGCCCAAGAATCGGCGTTCCGCTCCGAAGCCCGCACATGGCTTGAAGCCAACGTGCCAACATCCGCGTTACCCAGTTTCGATACTGCCGAGGGATTCGCACTCCACCGCAAATGGGAACAGAAACTTTACGACGGAGGATGGTCCGCTGTCTCGTGGCCAGTTGAATACGGCGGCCGCGACGCCGACTACATCATGTGGCTGATTTTTGAAGAGGAGTACTACCGCAGCGGCGCTCCAGGTCGGGTCAATCAGAACGGGATCTTTCTTCTCGGCCCCACCATCATGGAGGTGGGGACACAAGAACAAAAAGCAAAGTTCCTTCCATCTATGGCATCATCGGAAATCGTTTGGGCACAAGCATGGAGTGAACCAAATGCTGGAAGTGATATGGCCAGTATTCGCAGTAAGGCCACCCGTGACGGCGACGAATGGGTTCTTAATGGTCAAAAGATTTGGGCCAGTCGTGCGGTATGGGCGGACTGGTGTTTCGGCATCTTTCGTACCGACCCCACCGCCGAACGACATCGCGGATTGACATTTATTCTGTGTCCCCTTGACCTGCCAGGAATCACAGTGCGACCAATCGCACAACTTGACGGTGACACCGGTTTCGCCGAAATCTTTTTTGACGATGTACGCGTTCCCGTGGCGAACACTTTGGGTGAAGAAAATAAAGGTTGGGCTGTGGCAATGGCTACGGCTGGGTTTGAACGCGGCGTCAGCCTTCGCAGTCCTGCACGCTTCACCGAGGCTGTGAAGCGACTCATTCATCTCTGGAAAACTTATGGTGATCCCACTGATACTGCACTTTTCGATGCAGTTGCTGATGCGTGGATGCAAGCCGAGGGATACCGACTGCATACGTATCAAACAGTGACGGGCATGTTGGAAGGTCGCACTATTGGTGCCGAAGCAAGTCTGAACAAGATCTTTTGGAGTGAGATGGATGTTCGGATCCACGAAATAGCCCTACAAATCCTTGGTCCTGAAGCCGAACGCATGGAGGGACCATCGCAGAGATGGGTGGACGGTTTCCTCTTCTCGCTGAGTGGCCCGATCTACGCCGGAACAAACGAAATTCAACGCAACATCATCGCCGACCGAGTTTTGCAGTTACCCAAAGGCATGTGATCCCATGAAGTTTTCATTTACCCACGACCAACGCCTCTTCGCCGAGGGACTGCGCGACTTATTGAGTAAACAATGCACGCCAACCCACGTACGTGAGGTGTGGGAGAACCAAACGGGCCATCTCCCAGATCTCTGGTCACGCCTTACCGAGATGGGCGTGTTGTCCATGTTGGTACCTGAATCGCAAGGTGGGATGGGCGGCACCTTGATTGACGCGGTGTTGCTATTCCAGGAACTTGGCCGTGCTGCTGTACCAGGACCAGTGCTTGAGCACATGGCCGTCGCAGCACCTGCTCTTGCTCACTCGCAATGGGCACCCGCACTCAACGACGGCACCACTATTGCAACTCTGTGGGTCGACACGGGTCCTTATGTTGCTCACGCACAGGTCGCCAATCTTGTTTTACGCAATGAAGCGGTCATCACTGGCTTTTCGTCAACCGATGTACACGGCATTGACGGTGGACGACAACTGTTCACAATTTCTGGCGGATCAGAAAGCGCCGCTTCAGCACAAGTCTTCGGCTTACCTGCCAGCGATGTGATGGCCCTTGCAAGCGCTGCATATTTGATCGGTGTCAGTGAATCGATGATTGAGGTTGCCGCAGAATACGCGCGCCAGCGTGAACAGTTTGGTAAGCCGATCGGCTCCTTTCAAGCAGTAAAGCACTTAATGTCTGATGCTCTTCTCAAAGTTGAATTCGCCAAGGCTCCCACCTACCGCGCCGCATGGAGTGCAAGCACGGGGTCACCAACAGCGTTACGCGATATCAGTATGGCTAAGGCTCTTGCGAGCGAAGCTGCTTATCGCGCCAGTCGCAGCACGATGCAGGTCCATGGTGGAATTGGCTACACCTGGGAAGCCGACCTACAACTGTGGATGAAAAAATCTTGGGCCTTGATGCGCGCCTACGGCGATGCCACATACCATCGCCGCCGTGTCGGGGCCTCAGTGCTTCACGGGTAATTTCAATCAGTAAATGGTGAGCCACTAATTGGCAACATACTGATTGTGATGTAGCCATTTTGGAATCCGCTGACATCACCCGTTGGCACAACCGTTGAGGCACAATCATTGGCGTTGTAATCCGATGTTCCTATTGATTCGATTGGCGTTTCAATAACACCACGGACACTTAAACCAGCGGCGCATGAGGGTGCATTGACATTGGCAAATTCGGTGACGGTTTCGCCATCAGCGCGAGCCAACAATTCGTCACGATGATCTTCAATCCATGCGACTACTGCACCAGCCGAAGTTGGGAAGTCAGGTGCCGCAGCGAGCCCTTGGCTGACTGCGACTGACGGAATATTGCGCGCCGCTGCTGCTCGAGCTGCGCCAACTGTTCCTGACAGGGGCACAATTTCCACACTGTAATTTTGACCGTTATTGATACCAGAGACAACAAGATCTGGGACAAAGTCAATTCCACCCTGATCGATTGCCCAAATAATTGTGTCTGCCGGAAATCCAGCGACAGCCTTCGCTGGATAACCGCTCTTGGTCGTGGCATCGGCGACGACCAAGTCCCCAGCGGTTGTCTTGCCGCCAGTTCCACTTTGGTTCTCCAATGGGGCAACAACCGTCACGGTCACATTGTTCATTGCCAACAAAGATTGCACCATCACATCAATGCCATCAGCACCCACCCCATCGTCATTAGTGACCAAAATGCGCAAGGGTTCGGGAGCACTCGTTGTCGTCGGCGCGTCAGTTACTGGCGCTTCAGTCACTGGTACTTCAGTTACTGGTGCGACCGATGTGACCTTATTGCCATCACTTGAACAAGCCGTCACGCCCAATAGGCCGAATACTGCAACTCCGAATGTACGAGTCAAATTTTTCATGATTTCTCCCTCTCACGCCGTGATTTAACCTTATGTCCTACCCGCCCGAGCAACGAGAAAGTCTGTCACTGTTCACCCGAGCGAGTAGAACTATTATGTGACAGTTCATATGACAACACCTCGTCCGCCCGTTCGGACCTCCCTGGTGATCGTACTTGGACTCGGTGCCGGTCTGTTGTCTGGACTGTTTGGAGTCGGCGGGGGCATTCTGGTCGTCCCGGTCCTCGTTCTCCTACTCAAGTTTGATCAACGACTCGCCAATGGCACATCTCTTGGTGCAGTTCTGCCGATCTCCATTTCCAGTTTGCTGACTTATTGGAGTCATGGCAACGTTGACTGGCACATGGCCTTGTGGTTAGCAGTCGGAGCATTGGCAGGGGCAATCCTCGGAACAAAATGGATTCACATCTTGCCCAAAAAAACTCTCGGCTATCTATTCGCAGCGATGCTCATGATCACCGCAGTGCGTCTTTTTATTCCGCTCAACGCCGATGGACGTTCGACACTCACCATATTTTCTGCTCTCGCTCTACTTTTCATTGGCCTCGTCACTGGGACATTGGCTGGGCTACTGGGCATTGGAGGCGGCGTGGTGATGGTCCCTGCTATGGCTGTTTTCTTTAGTGAACTCAGCGTCGTCGCCAAGGGAACCTCCGCTGCTGTGATCATTCCAACATCAATCATGGGCACCTGGCGCAATTGGAAAACCAACAATGTTGATCTTAAAGTTGCTGCTCTCGTCGGCTTTTCGGGTATTCCAGCGGCAATCGCCGGCGGAATTATTGCCGATCACATGTCACAGGATCTGTCAAACATCTTGTTCGCTTCACTAGTACTCGTTGTGGCCCTGCGTATGATTTGGGACTTACAAAAAAATCCGAGTGACTGAATTAGCGGCGCGAGGCAACAACATCTGCCAATCGGTCGAGCATCGCCGGATCGCTTGTGGCGGGAACGATAATGAATTCATCGGCCCCTTCAGCTTCAACCTTGTCAAGCAAATCAACGAGACGCGAAGGTTCGTAGAGATTCATTGCTTCTGCCAAAGAGCGGGCGAAGTCTGGAGAGAAGACTTGTAAATATGCCGCTGCGAAGTCACGCAAATTCTCTGCGGCGTTGGGTCCTAACGACACGAATGAACCGGTCACCAGTCGCGGCTTATCGGAGCGACCTGCCGTCGTCCATGCATCTCGCGTCGCCCTAAAGAGTCGGCCCGCTTCTTGGGCATCGCCCAAAAGGGTGAAACCACTCACTCCAATCGCCCATTGAGCAGCACGAGCCAAAGACTTTGGACCCATCGCCGAAGCCAAAATCGGCGGCCCTCCAACCTGCATGGGAAGTGGCCCAACTTGTTCCCCGTCGGCAGCTGTCCCACCAGACCACAAACGCTTCACCTCATGTACCGAGTCGTCAAGGCGCTGATGCCGACCCGCAAAGAGCGAATCTAAAGCGGCATAGTCCTGTTGACGACCACCAACTCCAACGGCGACCTCCACCCGACCACCGGACACGACATCCATGGACGCCAACTCTTTGGCTACTAGGGCTGGAGCGTGCCAAGGAAGCACCGCCACATTGACCAAAACTCGCACCCTTTCGGTCAAAACACTGGCCGCCGAACACAGCGTAAAACCATCGAGATTGTGAAAAGTGATCCGCTCGCCAGCAGAAATGCTGGAAAATGGGCCTTGATCAATTCCCCGACACCAGGCGATGAGCCGATCTCGGTCAAGACCAGGTGCCATTTGAGGCAAAGCCACTCCAACCGTCATCGCCTGTTTCGTTGCGTCACTCATATAGCGAAGCGTAGGTCCCAAACTCCTCTTTCGCCCATTCCACGCTCAATCTGACACACCGTCAGAAAGTAGTGCTACCCTCAAGACCATGCGTGAACTGCCCAAAATTATCTCCGTTGACGACCACGTCACAGAACCTGCAACCGTGTGGTCTGATCGCCTCCCCCAGAAGTACGCCGACGTCGGTCCTCGAGTACACCGCCTGCCCGTTAAAGAAATGACGTTCGTCGGTGGCACCTTTACTGCGATTCCTGGAGAGAAAGGTGATGAGGGTCCTCTCGCCGACTGGTGGTTCTATGAAAACCTCCGTCGCCCCTTGACACGCCTTGATACTGCTGTGGGTTTCAGTCGCGATGAAGTCATCTTGGCTGGCATCACCTACGACGAGATGCGCCAAGGCAGTTACAAAACTAAAGAACGTCTTGAAGATATGGACACCGCCGGCATCGAAGCGTCATTTTGCTTCCCGACTTTCCCACGCTTTTGTGGGCAAACTTTTTACGAGGCACAAGACAAAGAATTAGCCATGCTCTGCGTGCGCGCCTACAACGACTGGATGGTTGAAGAATGGTGTGGCGAATCAGGTGGCCGGATGTTGCCGTTGTGCATCGTCCCATTATGGGATCCCGTCGCCGCTGCTGCTGAAGTTCGGCGCAATGCGGCGCGCGGAGTACACGCAGTGTGCTTCAGCGAGATTCCGACCAATCTTGGGTTGCCCAGTATCCACGACAAGGATGGTTTCTGGTTGCCATTCTTTGATGCATGCAATGAGACGCACACCACGATCAATATGCATATCGGTTCGGGTTCAAAAATGCCCAGCACGTCCCCTGATGCACCAGCTGCCGTTGGTTCAACATTGACATTTGCCAATTGCTGTTTCAGCATGGTCGACTGGTTGATGAGCGGATTGTTTACCCAGTTCAAAGATCTCAAGATTGCCTACAGCGAAGGTCAAATTGGCTGGATTCCTTACATCCTTGAGCGCGCCAATGTGGTCTGGGAAGAAAATCGTGGTTGGGGTGGAATTGCCGACAAGGTTCTTGAACGGCCAAGTGAATTATTCAAGAAGCATATTTACGGTTGCTACTTTGACGATCCACACGGTCTGCGTTCGCTTGAGGAAATCGGCGTGGACAACGTCACCTTCGAATGCGACTACCCACACTCCGACTCCACTTGGCCACATACCGCCAAGATCGCACTTGAGCAGACGATGAACCTCAGCGATGAAGTGGTGTACAAACTGATGCGCGGCAATGCCATCAAGTTGTACAGCATTAGTCATCTCAAATAACAAGTGCTGACTATCGCCCAGGTTGTGCGGGAGACCGTGCGCTTCGGAGATCGTGAAGCCCTCGTTGACGCTGATCGCCGGTGGTCATTTTCTGAAATAGTCGAGGCCGTTGAAGACGCCGCCAGGTCCTTCATTGCTTTGGGCTTACAACACGGTGATCGCCTAGCAATCTGGGCGCCGAACAGTGCCGAATGGATTTTTTCTGCGCTTGGTGCGCAAATCGTCGGTGGAGTTCTAGTTCCCATCAACACACGCTTCAAGGCTTCAGAGGCTGCCTATGTTCTAAACCACAGTGGCGCTAAATTTCTCCTATGCGACAATAAATTTCTCGGCCAAAACTACGCGCAAGAACTCCGTGACAGTCGTATCACCCTCCCCAGCCTTGAGCACGTCATTGATTTTTCAGGGGCCACGGACGCTCAATGCACACCTTGGCAAGATTTTCTTGCGCAAGGTCATTCAGTACCGCTCAAGGCGGTGCATGAACGCGAGAAAAAAATCATGCCGTCGGATTTATGCGACATCATCTTCACATCTGGGACAACTGGCAAACCTAAAGGCGTCATGTCACGTCACGATCAAACCATTCGGGTGTTCACTGAGTGGTCATCCATTGTTGGATTGAGTGAGTCCGATCGGTACCTAATCGTCAATCCCTTTTTTCACACATTCGGTTATAAGGCTGGATTTCTTGCGTGTTTGTTGAGTGGCGCGACCATGATTCCTGTCCCAATATTTGATGTCCCAACTGTCCTCAAAATCGTCAACCAAGAAAAAATCACTGCGTTACCTGGTCCGCCAACTTTGTACCTCAGTATTCTCAATCACCCCGAGAGAAACAATTTTGACCTTTCGTCTTTGCGCTTGGCGGTGACTGGTTCAGCAGCCGTTCCAGTAGAGATGATTCGGCGCATGCGTCAAGAACTCACATTCACCGTCATCCTTACCGCTTATGGACTCACCGAATCTACGGGCACGATCACGATGTGTCGCGCTGATGATGATCCATTCACAATCTCGACAACAAGTGGTCGAGCGATCAGTGACGTTGAAGTGCGAGTCGTGGACCAGAATAATGCTGAGGTTGCGCGTGGGACGGCCGGTGAAATCATCTGTCGCGGATACAACGTAATGCCTGGCTATTTCGAGAATCCTGAAGCCACAGCTCAAGCCATTGACGAAGATGGATTTTTACATACTGGTGACATAGGAATCATGGACGCGAACGGCTATCTGGCGATTACTGATCGCATCAAGGACATGTTCATCGTCGGAGGGTTCAATGCCTACCCTGCTGAAATTGAAAATACTCTGCTGACCCATCCCTCAATCGCCCAGGTAGCAGTTGTTGGACAACCCGATGATCGTCTCGGAGAAGTCGGCCATGCTTTCGTGGTGCTGCGCACAGAGCAAACGGTGAGTGAGCAAGAACTCATCGAGTGGTCGCGCCAATGTATGGCCATTTACAAGATCCCGCGGCACTTCACATTTGTCGATCTGCTACCGCTCAACGCCAGTGGCAAAGTGCTCAAGTATGAGCTTCGCGCACGCACTCGCGGCTAGTTCGCGAAAACTACACGTTATAAATTGTTGCCCGCCGCGCGCGTCGACGTTGACCGTGATAATCATTCACGGCGTAATGCATGGTGTACCTGTTATCCCATAACGCCGCGTCACCTGATGTCCACTTCCATCTCGTTTGTAATTCAGGTCGCTCCGAAGTCTGATGAATTACTTCCAGGAGATGCATGCTTTCGAGTGGTTTCAAACCGACTATTGAATTTGTCCAGCCTCGATTCACAAATAAGACTTTCTCTCCCGTTGAATGGTGCTCGCGTACCATGGGGTGTACTGCTGTTCCGGTTGCGGGAGGACGTCCGTGATTTGCATTGAGACCACCGATGAATTCGCGTATCGGCGCGCTCAAGGCAGCAAGAGCTTTAATTTGATTCGACCACATAGTGTCACCCCCACTTTGGGCAGCGATCTCCATGACAAAAAGAGAGCCGATGGGAGGGTTCTCCGTGAAAGTGACATCTGTGTGCCACACTGCCGTTTGACGCGGATCGGCCTTGAGATCGGTGTCCAGAAGTAAAATTTCTGGAAAGCCATCGCGAGCCAATGAAGGAGCATTGCGATAGTCGCCTCCTGCCTCGGTGGTGGCAGCAATGTGATTACCAAAACAGCGCGCCAAGCGGACCTGATCTGCTGGCGTTAAATGAGCCCCAGGGAAGAAAAGCACCAGATATTGAGCCCAAGCGGCAACCAATTCGACGGCTACTTCGGCCAGATCTTGGTCACTCAATTTGGCCACTTGAAGTCCCTCAACAACTGCCCCGAGGGAACCCGGCAATGGGGAAATCGAAATCTGCGAGCGAGAAATGAGACTGGTCATATAAGGACTGTACAACCCAGAAAGTTACAGGGAAAGACCTATCTGACTGACCGTCAGATTTTCGTAGTGCCTGCACTAGAGTTCAGATACCGATTGAAAGGGGTCCCATGAAGGGCATTGTTTATAACGGATCGACGACCAATTTGGTTGACGGACTTTCACTGCGAGCACCAGGACCACGCGAGGTCATCGTGCAGGTTGCTGCTGCTGGTCTGTGCCACAGCGACATCTCCTATATGGGCGGCATGTACCCCGTTCCCTCACCTGGAGTCTGCGGTCACGAAGCTGCTGGAGTTGTTGCAGAAGTCGGTAATGCCGTCACTCATGTGCAACCTGGCGACCATGTCATCATCGCTACTTTGGCGGCTTGTGGCTTTTGCCAATACTGCATGGATGGACGTCCCACCGCATGTCGCGCCACTCTCGGCAATGCCAGCACTCCATTCACACTTGACGGTGAGGCAATTTACAACTTTGCCGCAACTAGTGCTTTTGCTGAACGAACTTTGGTTCGCGATGTTCAGTGCGTGAAGATCCCCAAAGATGTGCCATTGACTTCTGCTGCTCTTGTCGGTTGTGGAGTTGTCACTGGCATGGGTGCGGTATTCAATCGCGCCAATGTGAAGCGCGGTCAATCGGCTTTGGTCTTTGGTGTTGGTGGTGTGGGACTCAATGTCATCCAGGCTCTCAAAGTTCAAGGTGCTACCACGATCATTGCTGTGGACACTGTTCCAGAAAAGGAAGCCTTAGCCATGAAATTCGGCGCCACGCACTTCCTTGATGGAAAGACCGAAGACATCGTGGCTGCAGTGGGAGCAATCATGCCGCACAATGAAACGACGCCACGTGGTCCATTTAATTCGGGTGGAGTGAATTGGGCCTTTGACTGTGTCGCACATCCGAGCGTGACTTACAACGCTCTCGAATGCCTCGACTGGGAAGGCACCGTTGTTGTCATCGGTGTCAGCAGTCAGACTGCAAAGTTTGAAGGTCTGTACACGCGTCTCACTCAAGTCGATCGCGGCATTATTGGCTGTCGCTACGGGACAATCAGTCCCCAGCGTGATATCCCTCGAATCATTGAACTCTACCGACGCGGCGAAATCCTCCTCGACGAACTTGTGAGCGCCACTTTCCCCGTTGATCATTGGCAAGATGCCGTACACGGCCTAGAAAGCGGAACGCTCGCCCGCGCCGTGATTACATTCTAAGAAATCGATCTCTCATCAACATGAATCAACATATCGCTGGAACAATCGACACTGCGGGAAAGACTCTCTGGCAACTGATATCTGAACGCGCCCTAATGACACCCGACAAACGGATGGCTCTTGACGGAAATGGTCGAACTCTGACCTATGGAGAATATAAAAATTGGTGTGAACGAGTTGCCGCAGGACTCTCACAAAGAGGTATCGGTAAAAATACCAATGTCTCGTGGGTCCTCCCATCTCGTTTCGAGTCGCTTGTTCTCACGGGCGCACTCTCACGCTTAGGTGCGATTCAAAATCCAATTCTGCCGATCTACCGAAATCGGGAAGTGAGTTTTATCGTCTCCCAATCAAACTGCAAGGTTTTGATTGTTCCACGCATGTTTCGTGGCTTTGATTATGAACCAATGGCTCGCGAGGTCGTGACCTCACTTGGCGGCAATGTTGAGATCATTATCGCTGATCCCGACATGCCCGAAGCAGACCCTGCTGGTCTCGCCACCTATCAGGCCGAACTCGACGACGTGCGTTGGCTTTTTTATTCTTCGGGCACGACAGCTGACCCGAAGGGCGCCAAGCACAGCGACAACAGTTTGTCGGCTGCGAATGATGGCATGCAGTGGAGTATGCAAGTCACCCCCGAGGACAAGGCCGCTGTCGTCTTTCCGATCACTCACGTCGGTGGACTGGTGTGGCTGTTCAATGCCATGCAAACTGGTGTTGAGCTACTGATGGTTGAGACCTTTGACCCCGCGAACACCCCGAAGTGGCTGGGTGAAAACGGGGTCACCTGTGCCGGCGCGGGAACCGTTTTTTGGTTGACCTACCTCAACGCTCAAAATCAATTACCAACGGGACAGCAGTTGCTTCCCGACGTACGCATCTTCAATGGCGGTGGTGCTCCCAAACCAAAAACCCTTCATGCCGAAATGATGCGTGCATTTAATGCACCACTCATCGGCGGCTGGGGACTGACTGAAGCACCGATCAATACCATGGTTCATGTTGACGACCCCGATGACAAAAAAGCCGTCACAGATGGTCGCCCTTGTCCTGGCGTGACACTACGTACCATCATTGATGGCAAGGTCTGTGCCCCTGGCGAAGAAGGCGAACTACGAGTCAAGGGTCGCCAAGTCTGTCAGGGATACCTTGACTCATCTCTTGACGCCGAAGCCTTTGACGAGGATGGCTGGTTTCGAACTGGTGATTTAGGCGTTATTGACGCACAGGGTTTTGTGAGTATCACTGGTCGGTTGAAAGACATCATCATTCGCAAGGGTGAGAATATTTCTGCAAAAGAAATTGAAGACTTGCTGTTCGCTCATCCATCTGTCGCTGACGCCGCTGTCATTGGTTTGCCGGACGATAAAAGCGGGGAACGGGCTTGCGCTGTTATTGTTTGCAAGCCTGATATGACGATTACCTTTGTTGAGATGGTTTCCTTTCTCAAGAGCGCCCAACTATCGGTGCACAAAATTCCCGAGCAATTAGAAATCGTGAGCGCTTTACCACGAAATCCAAGTGGCAAAGTCTTAAAGAAAGACCTACGAGCTACCTACGGAGGGGCAAAATGAGTACCGCAAAGAAGACACCAGGGAAAAAAGCCATCGTTAAGAAATCGCCAGTGAAACCAGCACCGATTTATAAGCGCCTGCGCGCTCGACGGGCCTTTATCACAGGTGCTGGATCAGGAATCGGGCGAGCCACAGCGTTACGCTTTGCCGCTGAAGGCGCTCATGTTGCCCTCGCCGATTTACGCGGCGCCAAAGAAACAGCCGCCGAAATCAAAAAGGCTGGTGGCACTGCCGTGGCTTACGACTTAGATGTCACTAAAGCCATTGAGGTTGAGAAGGTTGTCAATAAAGCTGCCAAAGCCTTGGGTGGTTTAGACATTGTGTGCAACATCGCTGGCATCGGACATTTTGCAAACAGTCATGAAGAAACTCCGGAATGGTTTGACCGCATCGTGGCCGTCAACCTCAATGGAACTTTCTATGTCACTCGCTACGCACTGCCCCACCTTCTCGCTTCTTACGCCCAAACTGGTCGTGATGGGGTCATCGTCAACACAGCGTCAACATCCGGAATTATGGGCGCTCCTTGGAGCGCTGCTTATTGCGCCAGTAAAGGTGGCGTCGTCAACCTCACGCGCGAATTGGCTTACGAATATCGCGGCAAAGGCGTGCGCGTCAATGCAGTTGCTCCAGGAGGAACGAACACCGCCATTTACGCTTCATTCGCTGCCCTACCAGCTGATGCTGATTACGGGTTGATGGGCAAAATCATGACTCCTATGGATCCTGCTGAACCCGATGAGATGGCAAATATGTTCACCTTCATCGCTTCTGATGAAGGCCGTTATATGACTGGTTCAATCGTCGTCATTGACGGCGGAATCACCTGTTAGAGAAAGCAACAAAAAAAATGGGAATCTGTGACGGCCGCGTGGTCATTATTACTGGAGCTGGACGAGGACTTGGTCGCGCACATGCACTGGCTTTCGCTGCTGAGGGGGCCAAGGTCATCGTCAATGATGTGGGTGCTTCACTCACAGGCGAAGGGCACGACATCAGTCCAGCGGCTGAAGTGGTAGCAACTATCAAAGCAATGGGCGGCGAAGCGGTCATTAACGATGATGATGTCAGCGACTGGGATGGTGCTGGTCGCATGGTGCAACAAGCCATTGATACCTTCGGGCGTCTCGATACTTTGGTCTGCAACGCGGGCATCGTTCGGGATCGGATGATCGTCAATATGTCAGTTGATGAGTGGGACGCTGTGATGAAAGTTCACTTACGCGGCATGTTCTGCCCCGTTCGTCATGCCGTTGATTATTGGCGAGCGATGAGTAAGGCAGGAACGCCCGTTGAAGCACGGATCATCACCACTTCATCGGGTGCTGGCTTATTTGGCAGTGTTTCACAAGCCAACTATTCGGCCGCCAAGGCTGGTATTGCCTCATTCACTATCGTCAGTGCTGCAGAACTTGAGCGCTACGGAATTAAGATCAACGGCATTGCACCGTCAGCACGCAGTCGCATGACGCAAGACGCATTCGCCGAGATGATGAAGAAGCCAGACTCTGGATTTGACGCGATGGATCCCGCTAATGTCAGCCCCGTCGTGGTCTGGCTTGGTTCATCTGTCTGTGAAATCTCGGGACGAATGTTTGAAACGTCAGGTGGCGAACTATCGGTGGCTGATGGCTGGCAGCACGGTCAAGTATTTAACAAGGGTGCTCGTTATGAGGCAGCCGAGGTTGGTGCTGTCATTACCGATCTCTTACGAGAAGCACCCGCCGCAGCTCCTGTCTACGGAGCGAACTAATGACTGATGATGTCCTCGCCGCTGATGGCAGGGTCATCGGAACACGGGCGATTGCAACACGTCGACGCCTGCTTGATGCAACAGCAAAGTTGCTCACTGAACAAGGCATCTTGGACCTCCGCGTCGTTGACATCACTCGTGATATCGGTTCGTCTCCTGCAACCTTCTATCAGTATTTCAATGATGTTGATGAAGCAATTCTGGAATTGGCTAAGGAAGCAACCGAAGATGAAAAACCGTTAGTCAGGCTCCTACAACCAGGTTGGAATAAAAAAACAGGACTCGAACAAGCCCATCATTTTGTTGACGCCTATATGGTTTTTTGGGATACCCACCACGCTGTCTTGCGCGCTCGCAATCTCAAGGCCGAAGAGGGAAACCGCCACTTTCGCGCCGTGCGGACCGAAGCAAACTTGTTGATCATGAATGCTCTCGCGGCGATGGTGACCGAAGGAGTCAATGCAAAACGACTTCCCGACTCCCTTGATCCATTCACCACCGCTGCTGCCGTCGTTGCCATGTGCGAACGACTCTTAGCTTTCCAGCCAGAAATGGCCAAGCGCGGATCTGATAAGAACGCAATTCGCAATACCTTGGCGACATTGCTCTACGGGGCGCTCACTGGCCACTGAGGAATTTACAAACTCGGAATGAGGCTTGCTAATTCGCGGAATTCGTTCATTGTCACGGCAGTTGGATTTGCCGAAAGAACTTGCACGCACACATGATCTGCGCCACCATCAAGGTGAGCCTTGATGCGGGCATGAATATCTTCCAGCGTTCCCCAAGCAACGATGGCATCAACCAACTTGTCCGATGGCCCATTTGGCGTGACGAGGTCTTCGTCTCCCCAACCCAACCGCCGCAAATTATTGGTGTAGTTGGGTAAGCCCATGTATGTCGACATGTGCCCACGCGCGATTGCACGCGCTTCGTCGGCGTTGGTACTGAATACAACGGCTTGTTCTGGAGCCAATAAGGCGTCGGGACCCACGATCGCACGCGCGATAGGCGTGTGTTCAACCGGCACAAAATAGGGGTGGGCTCCCAGAGTTTTTTCAGCCGCTAATTTCAGCATTTTGGGACCAAGAGCTGCCAGACAACGCGCTGGAGCCTGTGTTGGTCCCGAGGCGAAGAACAAACTGCGATCCATGGCGTCGAGATACTTCACCATATTTGAGTATGGCTTGCCGTACGACGCTCCATGGAAACCTTCAACAGCAGGTTGATGACTCACACCGATACCCAACAGAAAACGATCGGGGAAAGCTTCGGTGAGAGTTTTTTGACCCGCCGACATTGTCATTGCGGAACGAGCGTGAAGTGATGCAATGCCTGTTCCCATGATCAGTTTTTCAGTCGCTGATAACAGCAACCCACATGAGGCAAAGGGTTCACGACCCACAGCCTCAGGAACCCACACCGCTCCAAAACCCAACTCCTCAATCTGAGCGGCGGTTTTTTGTGCCTCTTTCATTGGTTGCATATCTAACTGAAAAGTCCAGAGACCCAATTTCCCAAGTGAATTTTTTGTCAAAGTCATATTCAAAACCTAGACCAGATTTTGCAAGATTGAAGCATCCGCAATACGCACAATCGATCTTTGATCAGTTCGGAGGATATTGAATTGTGTAGCCAGGGTTATCGGGGTTGATGCGACCCGAACCCTGATTACCAAATAAGACAGTTGCTGCGTTCCATAGATCTTCCACGAGATCCCAGCCTGCAGCGTTCGTCTCTTCGTAGTGACCTTGGGGTTCACCCAACTCGCGCCCTAATGCCTGACCATAACGACACACTGCTGCCACCGCTGCGGCATCAGCTGCGGTGTAGGCCGCTGATGCATTGGGGTCATCGGTGATCTTCTTACATGTCAGTCCGCCCACGGAATCGACATGCTCAATGATTCCCCGAGCATTTAGATCGGCACAAGTCGTACCAGCGGGCAAAGCGATTTCTAAACATTTCAATCGGTACTCAGACACAAGCACCCAGTATCCAACTTCTTCAGTCCCAAGACCAACGGTAAAGGGCACATCACGTTGTACCAGAGACATCAGATAGCCCGGAATGTCGTAATCAACTCCTTCAGCATGAAGTCCTGGACCTTCCAAATAATACTTGGATGTATTTGTATCAAAGTCGCTCGGCAGACCCACGACTAGTTCCGGCGGTAATTCACCAGGCATGAAGATGAAGCCGACTGAACCAAGATCCAAAAATGAGATGCGCGTTTTCAGCACATCACCAACGCGTATCTCGCTATCAGTCAAAGGTGTCAGCACCGGATCCACTTCAAGAACCCCGTCATCACTGGCACAGGTCGCGTCAGATTCTGGTTGGCCTGGCTCGCAGGTGTAGAGCATCGGTGGCTTCCATGCAAGATCGCCATCACCGATCAATAAACGAAAGCCGATGTTCGTCAACTTGGTATAGAAAGGTTGCGTCGTGAATTCAACCTTGTCGACCGTGATCGGCTCCGCCTTGCTGACTAGATCAATCACTGCCTGTGACAACTGGGTTCCAATAGCTTCGGTACGCGCCAGATTGCGGCACCGCAAATCCTCGCAACCCAACACAGGCTCCGCTCCCTCTGGTGCCGTCCAACCATTGCCCACTGGATGGGTGTCAGAGATCTTCCAAACATCCGCATCGCCTGGTCCAATCTGACTACCGACTGCACCATTGAGATACAAAATGTCACCGAACCCTTGACTCTGCAGATTTTCGCGTAACACTCCCGGATAGTCAGCAGTGAAGTATCGACCATCAGCTGAACAAGAGTCAGCATCCCAACCTTTTTCGACGCAGATGGCGGCGAGATTTGGCACGTCGGGCGGATCCCAGCCGAGTGTGGTTTCTGGATGACTATTCCATTGCACAACTGTGGCGATCGGGGCACGACTTTGGCTCGTGAGGGCGAGGACATTGAGTCGCGGATCAAAGACGATTGGGTCGCGTCCATCGCTGACACCAAATCGATGAACACCCGTAGCGGCCCTAGCCACCGCTGGCTGAAGGTCGCTCACCGCATCAGCTACAACGCCGGCGATGACGTCGGCCATATAGGAGTACCAATCATCGTTGATGGAGAACGCTGTATCTGGGCCATGATGATTATGAGTGGCATTGATCATTATCGGTACACCCTGCCAATCTGCAGGTAGTAACACTTGTGCACGACGCTCAATCTCATCGGCATCACTAGAGAAAATCATGTACACATCGACGCCGACCAAAATGGCGCGCTCGCCATTGTTGTCAAGAGCTATCGCCGTGGCACGGATATCATCGTGCACCCAACTGCCGTCACTTTCACCGTTGCCAACATCAACTGAACCTTGATCAAATGTCTTGACATAGACGCCGATGTCATTGGGAGCAATCGTGGCAGCATTCCAACCTGGAGCCTGAGCCAAATAATCGGTCGTCCCATCGAGAGTCGGCAGCACTGAGGCACTGGCTGACCCCGCCAACAAAGACGATTCACTCGGGACACTGGTATCAGGGACCTCGGTGCCTGCGGGCCCAGAAGTCACTGTGCCTGAGTCACTGGAACTACAAGCCACCAGCGACAAGAACAAGACAATGACAACTGATGCACAAGAACTACGAATCTGTCGTTTCATTTCTATATCCCCCTATAGATCAGCGAAGAAACATGTCCCCCGACACACTCACAATACTCGCAAAAACAAGGAGCGAATGACAGCCATAGATTCTCTGTTCTTATTCGTTTAGCCATGAATCAATGAGTTTGCGGGCGATTGAAATCCCAGGAGGAATATTTGGTAAGGCGTCCTTGCGGTACCAATTTGCATCCAGAATTTCACTCGGATCACAGACAATCTCTCCGCTCACCCATTCGGCGCGAAAGCCCAACATCAAACTATGTGGGAAGGGCCAAGGTTGGCTTCCCATGTACGTCACAGTTCCGACGTGGACGCCAACTTCTTCAAATACTTCACGCACTACTGCACCTTCAAGCGTCTCACCTGGTTCAACGAATCCCGCAAGGCAGCTGTACATCGGACCACGAAATTGCACACCTTGGGCCAACAAAGCTTCTTGATCGGGGCCGGCAGGACCACGAGTCACCAATGTGATCATTGCAGGTGCTAATCGCGGAAAATTCATCAACCCACAGGCAGCACACTTCATCGCCCGCTCACCAGGTAGTGCGTCAGTCTTGTCTCCACAACGACCGCAAAAACGATGAGTTCTCGCCCACTCAACCAGTTGCACCGCGCGACCAGCTACAAGCCAATCTTCTTGCGAAGCACGACCAAAGAAACTAAATAAGTCCAGCGCTCCCCCATCGGAAGGGTCTTCGCCGCGTGGTACATCGACACCCCAGCAGGCATAGTCGTCAAGCATGCCCAAGAAGTGGGTTGAATAAGCAGAATCTGCGGGTTCCTCAGCAATCCAAACGCGAGATTCAACCACATGAAAATAGCGATCGCCGACTGAATCGGTGGCTGGTTTCATGGATGGCTGAAAGCGAGATGGTCGAGAAATTGAACCCGGGCCGAAAGATCTAGGTTGCTGCGAATCGGTCACCCCTAGAGCATGACCGTAAGATGACCCCTATGTCTAACTCCAACACATCAAATACAGGCCGTACCGTCGTCATCGTGGATGCTGTGCGCACCCCAGTGGGCCGCAAAAATGGGGGTCTATCGACCCTGCATCCCACTGACCTGCTCGGACTGGTGCAAAAAGCCATTGTTCAGCGCACGGGTATCGATCCATCAAAAATTGAGCAAGTAGTCGGCGGCAATGTCAGTCAAGTCGGTGCTCAAAGTTTCAATGTCACCCGCACCGCATGGCTATCGGCTGGTCTGCCCCTCACCACCGCCTGCACCACAGTTGACACACAGTGTGGTTCAAGCCAGCAGGCAACAGGCCTCGCTGCATCACTGATCTCTTCTGGTGTCGTTGACATCGCCATGGCCTGTGGTGTTGAGTCCATGAGCCGAGTGCCGATTGGCAGTAACTCAAATGCATTCACCAAAGACCCCAAGACCAAGGCGGAAGTTTCTCTCGGTAAGGCTGTGAGTAAGAGTTACTTTGAGCATTACGAATTCACTTCACAGTTTGAAGGCGCCGAGCGCATCGCTGACATCTGGAATGTCACCCGCGATGACACTGACAACTTTGGTTTGCTATCACAGCAGCGCGCTGCGCAAGCATGGCAAGAAGGTCGTTTCGATGGTCAGTTCATCACTGTCGAAGCACCTGATCTAGATGCCGATGGTAAACCCACTGGGACCACACACACCGTTGCGCGTGACGAAGGTATGCGCGAAACCACGATGGAAAAACTTGCATCGCTCAAGCCGGTGGCACGCGAAAACGGCGTCCACACCGCAGGCAACTCGTCGCAAATCTCCGATGGAGCTAGCGCAATTTTAATGATGACCGAAGAAAAAGCCAAAGAACTTGGTCTCACACCGCGTGCCCGCGTTGTTGATACGTGCCTTGTCGGCGTTGATCCAGTGCTGATGCTCACAGGTCCGATTGACGCCACGAAACGTTTGCTTGAACGCAACAATTTGACCATTGACCAGATTGATACTTTTGAAATCAACGAAGCATTCGCCTCAGTTGTTTTAGCGTGGGCCAAAGCCGTCGGCGCCGATCTCGCGAAGACCAACCCCAACGGTGGCGCAATCGCTCTTGGACATCCTCTCGGTAGCACAGGTGCAATTCTGACGACAAAAGCGTTGTACGAACTCGAGCGAACAGGTGGACGTTACGCGATCATCTCAATGTGCTGTGGTGGCGGTCTCGGTACAGGAACGTTGATTGAGCGCATCTGATTCGTTGACGCCGTGTGGGTCTCAACCATTCCCACATTGACGATATGAATCTCAGCAACTTTCGACAGCGATGCCTATTTGTCATACTTGCCTGTGCGTTTCTCGGATCCTGTTCGTCTTCTGATTCATCATTACCTCAGGGAGCCAATGCTCGTGTCGTCAAAGTGATCGATGGTGACACAGTTGATGTCTCCATTGATGGCAAGGTCGAACGCGTTCGTTTGATTGGTATTGATACCCCAGAAACTAAAAAGCCGAATACCCCCATCGAGTGTTACGGACCTGAGGCTTCTCAGCGCACCACTTTTTTGCTCCCTGTTGGCACTCCAGTGATTCTCCAGCGTGATGCTGAAGCACGAGATCACTACGGGCGATTATTGGGTTACATCTTTCGCTTTTCTGACAACCTCTTCGTCAACAGTGACCTGATGGCTGGT
>BJGB01000007.1 GCA_014190215.1 Actinomycetes bacterium
AGCGCCATCTACCACGCCCGTTTTAATCGCTATTTGATGAATCGCCACATTGACGACACCAGCAACAGCCGAGTTTGGGCATATCTCGGAGACGGTGAGACTGACGAACCAGAAACTCTCGGGGCTCTCTCGTTGGCGGCGCGCGAACAACTGGACAATTTGGTCTTCGTTGTGAACTGCAACCTGCAACGGCTGGATGGACCAGTACGTGGCAATGGCAAAATCATTCAAGAACTTGAAGCAGTGTTTCGCGGTGCCGGATGGAATGTCATCAAAGTTATTTGGGGTTCAAAGTGGGACAATCTTTTGGCTCAAGATGACGACGGTGTGTTGCTGAATCAAATGAATGCAACCGTTGATGGAGAATTTCAGCGATACACGATTGAGAGTGGCAACTATATTCGCGAAAACTTCTTTGGACCTGACCCGCGTTTGCGTCAGATGGTGGCCCACCTCAGTGATGATGAACTCAGTACCTTGCCGCGCGGCGGTCATGATTATCGCAAGTTATACGCTGCTTATCGCGCTGCAGCACAAAATTTAGGGAGTGGACGCCCGACAGCGATTTTGTGTAAGACCGTTAAGGGTTGGACACTAGGTCCCGATATTGAAGGTCGTAACGCAACACATCAGATCAAGAAAATGAATGCTGAACAAATTCGTTTATTGCGCGATCGCCTCCATCTCAACGAAGAGATACCAGACTCGGCCTTACAAGGCGATATGCCTCCGTACTTTCGTCCACGCGAAGGTTCAATTGAGTATCAGTACCTCATGGAACGTCGCCGTGGATTGGGAGGCTCGCTTCCCAAGCGAGTCATCCGCGATCGTCGACCACTTGAATTGCCAGCAGACAATGTCTTCACTGAATTTGATGCTGGGTCCGGCGGGCAAGCAGTCAGCACCACAATGAGTTTTACCCGCTTGTTGCGAAATTTAGCCCGCGACGAAAAGTTTGGCTCGCGTGTGGTACCGATTATTCCCGACGAAGCCCGCACATTCGGTATGGACTCACTATTTCGAGAGTTCAAAATCTACGCCTCACAGGGTCAGAAGTACGAACCTGTTGATCACGACATGTTGCTCTCATACGCAGAGGCATCTGACGGGCAGATTCTGGAGGAAGGCATCACTGAAGCCGGTGCTATGAGTAGTTTCATTGCATCGGGTACGTCATACGCCACACGCGGTGTGCCGACTGTGCCGTTCTACACGTTCTATTCGATGTTTGGTTTTCAGCGCGTTGGTGATTTGATCTGGCAAGCCGCCGACGCGCGCGCACGCGGATTCTTGTTTGGTGCAACCGCAGGTCGAACCACTTTGATGGGCGAAGGATTACAACATCAAGATGGACATAGTTTGGTTTTGGCTTCAACGGTTCCCGCCTGCCAGTCCTATGACCCAGCGTTTGCCTATGAAGTTGGAGCCCTCGTCAAACATGGTTTAAGTCGTATGTACGGCGGCGCTCACGGCCCGAATGGCGAAACTGATCCCGACGTTTTTTATTACCTCACGCTGTACAACGAGAACTATCCGATGCCGGCGCGTCCAGCGGGAGTGACAGACGCCGACATCGTTTCTGGTTTGTATCAATGGCTGGCCGCTCCAAGTGGGCCCGACGTCAAACACCGCTCCACGATTTTGTTCAGCGGTTCGGCTCAGGGTGCTGCGATTGCTGCCGCCGAAGAACTGCGGACACGCTTCAATGTCGCTGTTGATCTGTGGTCCGCCACGTCGTACAAGACGTTGCGCGAAGATGCCTTAGCAGTCGAACGCCATAACCGCCTTCACCCCAGTCAACCCCCCAAGGTGGCGCGCGTGACAGCACTCTTGAGCGGGTGCAGTGATCCAGTGATCGCCGTCAGCGACTTTATGAAAATTGTCCCTGAACAGATTGCCCGCTTCGTACCAGGACGTTCGTTTACAGCACTCGGAACTGATGGCATGGGGCGCAGCGATACGCGCGACGCACTACGTTCCCACTTTGAAATTGATATGCCCAACATCGTTGTGGCTGTTCTCGCAGCACTCGCACAATCTGGAGCAGTGAGCCCCGACATTGTTCAGCAAGCCATTGCCAAGTACAACATCAAACCCTCTCGGCGAGATCCATACATCGTTTAAAATCTGAGACTAACTATTCACCAGACTTTGAGTACCACTTGCGCAGGGCAATCGTGCCGTAGAGAAATGATCCACTAGCGACAATCAGACTCACGGCTCCACCGAAAACGAATACTGCGGTTTCATTCATGATTGTTTCTTTCCTCCAACGATAAATGATCCAAGGGCTAAAATTGAAGGGACCCAGATGCCGACGTAGATGCCGTTGAGGCGACCAGCGATGTCGGTTTCTTCGGCGCTGAAGTACAGGCTGATGCTAAATACAAAACTGGCTGCTGCCGCCAAAATCAGGGCAATCTTAAACATCGTTTCGGGCTCAAGTTTTCTTTTCATGATCCAAACTTAGTCGCAACTCTTTTCGCCCACAGCGTCAAACACGTAAAAATCTGTTATAGAGCCTGCAAAAGGTCGGCGATGATGTCGTCGACATGTTCGAGCCCACAACTCAGGCGCACGGTCCCGCCTGTGATTCCGCAGTCCGACAATTCTTCTGAGGTCATTCCAGCATGTGTCGTCGACGCTGGATGGGTCACCAGTGTCTCGGGGCCGCCCAAGGAAGTCGCCGGGCGGCAAAGTTTCACCGCTCTCACGAATGTAGACCCAGCCTCCAAACCCCCTGCGAGATCAAACGAAAGAACACCTCCGTGCATACGGTATTGACGCTGACCTAGGGCGAATTGTGGGTGAGATTCAAGGCCTGGATGACGTACCCAATTCACTGCAGGGTGAGATTCAAAAGCTCGGCCAACGGCGACTGCTGTCGCTCCTTGTTGGCGCAACCGCGGAGCCAATGTGCGCAGACCGCGTAGACCATTCAGGGCGTCAAAGGGTGAAGCGCAAGCACCTTGTAGAACGGCGAAGCCCCACAGAGCGTCAATCAGATCACGTTCACCGGAAACGACACCCAAAGTGGCATCGTTGTGGCCAGCCATGGCCTTAGTCGCCGAATGCACGACCAAGTTCACGCCGTAATCAAGCGGACGCACCCCAAGTGGCGTTGCCAACGTGGCATCAACAACAGTGATCGGGCCGGCGATGGCACCGAGTTCGTCCAAATCAATGAGATCAAGCAATGGATTCGCCGGTGTTTCCGCGAATACCAACATCGTGCGCCCAGGAATGATGGCTTCGCTAAATGCGCCAGGGACAGTCCCATCAACAAATGTGACATCAATGCCAAAGCGCGGACAGACTCCAGCGAGTAACTGCATAGTGCCGCCATACAACTGTTTTTGCGCCACGATGTGATCACCCTTTGAACACAGGCCTAAAACAATTCCAGCAATGGCACCCATGCCCGAGGCGTATGCCCTGGCTGCTTGCGCGCCTTCAAGTTCAGCGACAGCACTTTCAAAGGCGCTGACCGTTGGGTTTCCATGGCGACTGTAGAACTTTTTGGCCTGCGTCGAGTGGGCCAACTGTCGCCCTTCTTCAAGGGTTCCCATCTCGTACGTTGTTGAAGCCCACAGAACAGGGGCCAATGACAATTGACCATCCGGGCGACCGCCACGGACAGCTAAGGTCTCGGGCGCAAGATCTGCCAAGTTGGGATTATCGGATGTGGACATAAATCGATTTCTGATAGTGGTCTCAGTACATCTAGTCAAGCATGACTAGGGGCCAATGAGTGGTTCCATTTGCGAGCGAGTGCTCAGTTTCTATGCAGTTTTCGTCAAGGTATCCACAAGTTTCTCGTTTCACCAAAAAAATTTGCAAAAAGATGCGATGGATTGCTTGTTCCCACCTCGGAACGAATAACAGCAATCAGCGCCCATGTTTTGGTCGCTCCACCGAAGAAACGAGACTTATGATGACTTTTGTTGGGATGCCCCGAGCGCTGGTGACTCTGCGCCATACCCCCGATCGGCGCTCGGTCGAGGCTGCCCTGCAGCGCATTGGCTACACAGTGCGCGCGACAGGTGATCATGCTGTGAGCGAAGTCTTGCTCCACTCATTCCGTCCCCTGCTCATGATCAGCGATGCCATTGATCTTTTTCCTGTGGTCAGTGCCTTGATGCTCCAGGTGCGACGCTGCAACGAAATCTATGTCATCGTTATCGGTGCCAACACTCATGCTGAGCGCATTGCCATTTTGCGGCATGGAGCCGATGAAGCGTTGCCCACGGGTGTCGCTTCTGAAGAAGTAGCAGTGCGGTGTCAGGTGTTGATGAGACGCTCACGTGAATTTCTCCATCCAACTCTTTCATTGAATGAAGCGACACATTTGTATTTCGGTCCCTTGATCATTGATTTAGCTCGTCGCGAAATGACGGTCAACCACTTCCCCATCGCCAGCACTCGGCTGGAGTTTGACTTATTTGCCCAACTGTGCCGGCGCCCGCTGGAGGTATGCAGTCGCGACGAACTTGTGAAAACAGTTTGGGGACCAACTTGGGTTGGTGACACTCACATTGTTGACGTACACCTCTCAAATCTCCGCCGCAAACTCAATGAGCGAGCCCCCGAGTTGCGTTTTATGCATACTGTGCGCGGTATCGGATTTCGTCTCACCGATGACTTATTGCAATTAGCAGTCCATGATCTGGCCTCATCGCGCACGCTTCAGATGCAAAATAGATCGCTAGGCGTACTCAGCAGTTAGCCACCAATTTCCTGCGAACACTTCAACAAGATAAGCCCGTTGCCCATCAGGAACTTGGACGACGAGTTGAAATCGAGCGACACGACGCGATCGTTCATCCCACCATCTTTCTTCAATGGGCCACGGTCCCGCCCAAGCCACAACCTCATGATTGGCCCCCTTGAGAGTCAACGTTGCGGGGGGCGCACTGACGAGTCCGCGTCCACTCACTGAGACTGAGTGACCTCGTTGATCTATGACTGCAACAGATAATGCTTCGTGGAATACGACTGCTGGAGCAGGAGTAGGAAGCGAGCCTGGCCAAAGATTGGGGTCAGCCAAGGAATCATCTTGAGGGCGCAATAAGAGTTGCTCACCCGCAGCAGCAGTTGAACCCAAATCAGCCACAGGAATCATGTCGTAGACCTGTCGCGGATCACGACCTCCATTCCAGGACGCAACAGTGACTCCCTGGGGACCCAAAAAACCAATCACCCGAGTGATCGCCCGCGCTGCAGTTTCATCGGCTTGCGATCGCCCTCCCCAAAAGCCTTCTTGTGTACCAGCGTCAGATCTGATCTCAGTTGGCGTGATGCGCAACATGGTGATGCCTGCCGATGGTGGATCGGCGCCGTTGATCCAACCATCAAGTTGCCAACGCACTCGATCCAACATCGTCGACGAGTGCATACCCTGCGAGCGATACCACACTCGGTGTGATGTCTCGCCGTGTTCACTGTCGGCTTCAATGCGCATCCGTGTGCATATTTGGCCGCGCTCGTGAAAATATGTTCCGAGTTCATCAGTCAGAGACTTAGCAGCGAAAACGAGCATGTCGAGTTGCAAAATTGGGTCATCAAAAACTCGCGTGATGGAAAGATCGGCTGGTGGCGGAACGGTTGCCGGTGGTGTGTCATCGGTGCCACTAGCCAAACGATGCAAAACCAAACCGATAGATCCAAAACGATCAACAAGATGTGTCGGTGACAAGGCGGCGATGTCGCCTAATTGACGCAATCCGAGACGTCCCAATAAATCAATCAACTGTGGTGGACAACCAGCGACCGAGACCAAGACTTTGACTGCGTAGGGAGCCAAGAATTCTGCCGTGGCTGATGATCCCCCTGGCACCACGATCGGCGTCCCCCGATGAGCCGCTGAACGAGCGGCCAGCGTGGCTGCTATTCGACCATCGGCGATACCGACCCCCATGCCACCACCTGCTGACAGCACTGCCTCAATATCAAGAGATTCCCCCAAGGCGTTGACCCCCGTGGTCGCCAAAGCAATCAGACGGATGGCTAGTGCATCATCACCTCCGACATATCGCGATGGGCCCCGCGTGGCCAGTAGCAATGATCCTGGTGTTGCTACATCAATCAACGGCACCAAAGTGCCGACCGAACGCACTACTGGCTCAAATAATCGGGCATCTCTTTCGGGATCATGGGGGACGATCACCAAATGCGGGCAGGCTCCTTGGGCTTGGCGTCGGCGCTGACCTAAACGAACACCTTCGCCCCAGGCAGCGGGCGAACAACAAGACACTCGTTGCGCATCAAAGACTGCCAACGGTTGTGCTGGGGCATATATCTGCGGGTTGTGAACTATGGCTGCAATGAGAGGCCATGCGGGACTGTGTAAGACCGCGCAACGCGGCGGTTGTTGTGGAGATGACATAGCTATCCAGTACGACGCAACGGCACAACAACACCGGCTTGTTCTGCCACCGCAAACTTTTCGGATTGTTGGACAACTGCCGATAACTGACCTTGGGCATCAGGGAGCCAAACCTCGTGCTCGGTCGTGCGGGCACGCCTACGGCCATCAAGTTGCAACACAACTCGTCGGCGTTGCAAGTGACCATGACCTATGCCCACACCCTGCCATTCAACGGTTGTCGCGTTGAGTCGTATATCCACTGACAACGGAGCAGGATCTCCAACTATGACAAGGATGCCACCGCGTGTTTGTACGCGCGTTTGGACACGTCGCATCAAAGACAACGGCAATGATGTGGCTAAACGTTGTGCCAAGAGGAGCACATCAACACCGTCGACGAGAGCCGAGAGCACTGCTGCCACATCGGGTCGTTGTTCACGATGATTGCGTGTCCCCGTAGGGTCGCTGACAAATATCGTGCGTTCAAGAGCGACACCAAGATCGGCGGCGGCTGAAACACCAACTGACGGCAGACCCACTACCCCGGCCCATGAACCAGATTGTGTCGGGGCCACCAACACCGCTAGAGCACTTGACATGGCGGCCGAACCGGTGCAGGCAAGTGTGTGCCCTCGCACCAGTCCGAGTGGAAGAGGCTCGTCAGATGAAACGCCGAATAACGGAGCGAGTACGGGATGTACCGGTAGTAAACGTTCGTGTGCCATCACCAGATGTGCCCCAGGAATCTGTGAAGCCAAGAGGGCGGAGAGTGCCTGCGGGGAGAGGGAACCAGGTTTTGAATGAGCGACGCCAACAGTCATAATGACGACTATAGCGAACAGGTGTTCGGTAGTTTCTAGGCAGACTCTTTTGTTAGTCCGTCCAAGAAGTCAATAAAGCCACGAGAGCCCACGGCGAAATGGTCGGCACCTAACTTGCGAGCATGTTCGGCATCTTGAATGGCCCCGCCACCGAGAATCACTGGCACATCGTGGCCAATCTTCTCCCGCAAGACACTCAAAGTCGCCCCAACCTCGGGGAATGATTCAGTTGAAGTCACGCTGACTCCAACCGCAACCAATCTGTCCATCCGCTGAGCAGCGTGTACGAATGCACTCGCTGGTGTATCTGGCCCAAGGTCAAGCACATCCCAGCCTTGCAAACTCAACAGACAACTCAACATTGCAAGAACGAGAGCGTGACGTTCTCCTGTGGGTCCGCCGATCAGAACCGAACCGCGATGACGACCTGCCCGCGTCGCCTGTTCACTTAAACGCCCAATGAGTTTGCTCATAATCGCGCTGGCCTGATGTTCTACGGCAATATCAATTTCACCATTAGCCCATCTTGTTCCAATCGTGCTCATCACCGGCACGACAATCTCTAGGATGACGTGTTCAACTGACGCTCCTGCGTTCATTGATCGACGAAGAACCATCCATGCTCCCGCAGAGTCGCCGTTCGATAAACAGCGTTCAAGTTCAACCACATAGTTCCCTGTGCGGCGCGCATCGGGCAATCCATGCCGGCGGTTTTTACGTTCAGCGGCAGAACTAATGAACTCATCAAGATCGTGACGAGTGACTTGCCATAAGCCACCAACCTTGGTCGCCAAAAGTTGACCGTTTGTGACATAGCGATAGACCGTCACGTAATGAACACCGAGTATGTCGGCTACCCCTTGAAGTGTCAGATTTTGGTCACGCACTTCCATAGGGTAGGACGATGCGCCAAGATCCCTGAGATTCTGCCCCCATAAACCCAACGATTCTTACTCACGACATGGTCTGGCAACAACTAAGTAACGCTCCCTAGCGAGAACTCCACTTTTCGCGCGCCAGGCGGCTTCTTTCAATCAAGTGTGCTGGGACACGACTGTCAACAACCACTCCGTCGCCTGTGGACTCGGTTGTGGCGGGGACCGATGCCTCTTCGGGACCTACTAATTCTTCCAAAGTCGGGGGAACCATGCCTGGCTTCCAGTACTGGTGGAGGTCGCGAACGATGTCGCCCAGGCCGGCTGAGTTACTGCCCGTGGCGAGGTCAACAGTGATCATATTCTGGTACACATGTACGCCATCCACCTGGCCTGTGGCGAACAAACGCCGAGCTAGTTCGGCCGATGGGGTCACCGCCGAGACAGCGTGTGCCGTCGTGTCAGAAGCCAAAAAACGCTCGTGACCCATTCCCGAAAGGGTGCGATTGGTCTCAAATCGGACTAGCCCAGGACGACTACTTTGCTTTTCGACAACGATGACAGGTTGACCCATACGACAACCTTAGTTCGCGCGAGGTACGGTCACAGCACTGTCTTATTTTCCGTTCGTCACAAAGGACCGCCATGTCACAACCAACAGTTGAACAATTCCACGCCGAAGCCCTCGCCTTTCTAGAGGCCAACGCCCCCCGCAAAGAAGCCGAGAAGAAATTCGTCTGGGGCGAGGGTGCCGACAAAGTCTCCATGTTTGAGGAAAAGGATCGCAAAAGCGAAACACATGATGTCACCTTGGCCTGTGCGTGGAGACAGAAAAAGTTTGACGCTGGTTTCGGATACATCTTTGGACCCGAGCAGTACGGTGGTCGCGGACTTCCCGCTGCGTACTCAAAGATCTACGAGTCTCTTGAAGCGAACTACGAAATCCCCAACCAATCTTGTTTCACCATCGGACTTGGAATGGTTGCTCCCACAATCGTGGCGCACGGATCCGACATGGCTCGAGAAACTTACGTCCGCAAAATGTACCGCGGCGAAATCGTAGGTTGCCAACTGTTCAGTGAGCCTGGAGCAGGTAGCGATCTTGCGAGTCTCAGCACCAAGGCCGAGCGCGACGGCGAAGAGTGGGTCATCACTGGGCAAAAGGTTTGGACGAGTGGCGCGCATTACAGCGATATCGGTGAGATCATCGCCCGTACTGACTTTGACATGCCCAAGCACAAAGGACTCACTGGTTTCATTGTGGATATGCGTGCGCCTGGTGTGGAAATTCGCCCACTACGTCAGATGACTGGTGGCGCAAGTTTCAATGAAGTGTTCTTTAGCGAAGTGCGCGTGCGCGATGATCACCGTCTCGGTGACATCAACAACGGATGGAATGTTGCACTCACCACATTGATGAATGAGCGCGCCGCGATCGGTGCCGGTAGCGGTAGCGGTGGCGGCGGAATGTTCACGCGTGTCATCGAAATGGTCAAATATTATGGACTCGAAAAAGACCCAGTCGTGCGTGACGCATTAGCTGATTTGATCATTCACAACAAAGTCGCTGGGTTCAACAACCAGCGCGCCATGGATAAAATTAAATCTGGTCAAATGCCTGGTCCTGAAATGAGTATGGCCAAGTTGGCAGGAACCGCAAACATGATGCGCATGGGTGACTTTTTGTCCATGGTGCTTGGACCCAAACTCATTGCCGATAGTGGTGAGTGGGGAACATATGCATGGAACCAACTGATTCTTGGAACTCCCGGTGGACGTATCGCTGGTGGCTCAGATGAAGTGATGCGCAACATCGTGGCTGAACGAGTTTTAGGAATGCCCAAAGACCCAGGTATTGACAGCAAGAGTCCGTTCAACGAACTACGCAAATAGTCGCCCTCAGAAAAGCGTCGGGGCATCAAAGCGGTCAATCCGCGGCACACCCGACCACGGCACAAAATTATCCATGAACGCCCAACTGCGACGATGAATCGCCGACGGCCCATATCCCTGCAGCGCTGTGCGATGCCAATGGCATGGGTACCCCTTATTGGTATCGAGACTCCACAGTGGGTAATCAACGGCTAACTGACGCATCAGACGATCACGCGTGACCTTGGCCAAGATTGATGCTGCAGCAATTGACAGCACTGACGTATCGCCCTTCACTTGCATCACCACTTTGGGAATCAACGGTGTCACAAAATCCCAACTGCCATCGACCACTGCGGCATCGGGAATAACGGTCAACTGTGCGAGCGCGCGTTTGGTGGCGAGTCGCTGCGCGTCGGCCATTCCAAGTGCATCACATTCAAGATGTGAGGCGTAACCCACAGCCCACGAGGTGCACCAATTGCCCACGGTTTCAAACATCGCCTCGCGCGTTTTCTCAGTGATTGATTTTGAATCCCGAACGCCAGCAAGATCCCCCGTGAGTGGCAAAACTGCTACGCCGACCGCCAAGGGTCCTGCCCACGAACCCTTACCCACCTCGTCAATACCGACAATCACTTGATGTCCTTGCTGATGCAAGGAGCGCTCAAGATCGCGCGTCGGGACAAGTGCTGCAGAGCGAGTGGCCATCAGATGAAATGCAACCCCACATCGCCAGCGATGACTCGACCGATAACGACAAATGGCGAACCTGCAACAGTGAGCAGCGGGACTGCTTGCGGGTCAACAGCGGCCAATAAACCGCCCGATGTTTGAGGATCAAAAGCCACTGTGTCAAATGCCGCGTCAACACCTGGGGCCAACGAAATGTGCGACCCGACGGCGGTACGGTTACGCGCGTCTCCCCCAGTGCGCACCCCACGTTGCGCCGCCGCGAGGACACCGGGGTACAAAGGCAATAACGCAGTGTTTATTTCGAACTGGCATCCTGAACGCTCAGCCATTTCCCAGCCATGACCCGCCATGGCAAAACCAGTCACATCAGTCACGCCGTGCACCCCATCAACAGCCTGTAGGCGCTCACTTGCATCACGATTTAATTGTCGCATACCAACAATCGCTGCTGCTTTTTCTGAGTCGCTGCCCCCAGCTAAAGCAATGCCAGTTCCGAGTGGTTTGGATAGCAGTAGAACATCGCCGTCTTGCGCACCGCCTTTCGTAAAAATACGATCAGGATGAACCGTGCCCTGCACAGCCAGACCAAAAATTGGTTCAGGGTTACGGATCGTATGTCCACCTGCAACCGAACCTCCTGCTTGCACCATCACCTCAGCTGCTGCGGCAAAAATTTCGACGATGGCTTGACGTGGGAAATTTTCGGGAAAAGCAGCCACGTTCACAGCCATCAAAACTTTTCCACCCATGGCATACACATCACTGCACGCATTTGCAGCGGCGATTGCTCCAAAGTCTGAAGGGTCATCAACGAGTGGTGGGAAAAAATCCGTCGTGCTCACTAATGCGATCTCATCGCTCACTTTGTACACCGCAGCGTCATCAAAGGGAGCCAAACCAATCAACAAAGCGGGGTCAATAGAGACTGGTAATTCATCCACGAGCCCAGCCAATAAGTCCTTACCCCACTTGGCGGCACAACCACCGCAGCTTGTCCACTCTGTGAGTTTCAGTGGCGCACCATCAAACATGATCTCAGTCATAGAGCGAGCCTAGAGTGTGATGATGTTCGCCGTTGGTCCCTACCAATTTACAAGCGAAGATGCCGACAATACATTGCTCGAATGAGCCACTCGTCAGCATCACGGGCGGCCATTTCAAGTGAATACGTCACAGAAGTTTGAGTAGTTCGGCGAGGGGTTCACGGAAATCTCGTGTGGCTTGATATCCAGCATCACGCAAAGCCTTATTGTCCAACACGCTGTTTGCCGGACGCTGAGCAGGACGAGGTGGTTGCAGTTCAGCGGTACTGATTGGGAGAACCATGGCTGGGTCTTTGCCCATCAGTCGCACTATCTCTTGCACAAATCCATACCAACTGACCGCCCCTTGATTGGTGCCGTGAAACAAACCAGAACGGCGATCAAGAGCAAGGCGATACAACAACGGTGCTAGATCAGACGTAAATGTCGGATGGCCAAACTGATCATCCACAAACGATAATGATTCGCGTTCTTGTGCCAACTTGTGCACTGTCTTGACCATGTTGTTGCCATGAAAACCACACACCCACGATGTGCGCACAACTGCCACGCCACTCTCCAGCGCCATCGCCTCTTGCTCACCAACTAACTTCGTTCGCCCGTAGACACTCTGCGGATTCGGCACATCAGTCTCCACATAGGGGCCGATTTTCGTTCCATCAAATACATAATCGGTGCTGATATGCACGAGATGAGCACCGATCGCATCACTCGCTTCAGCAACCCAACGCACTGCCGTGCCATTGACCAACATTGCTGTCTCGGCATTACTTTCACAGGCATCAACTGCGGTAAATGCGGCACAGTTGATGACAGCGCCTGGACGCTCACCAGCAAAAACATCATGGACTGCTTCACGACTGGTGATGTCAACTGTGTCAATATCAATGCCGAAAGCATCGTCACCACCAGCAGTGATCACGCTCATCAGATCTCGGCCAAGTTGACCATTAGCACCGGTCACCAAAATCTTCATAATGTCTCGCGATTCACAGACCGGCACGAGCCTTCAGGGGCTCCCACCATGCTCGATTGTCGCGATACCACTCCACAGTTTCGGCAAGTGAATCTTCAAAGGTGCGACTTAACGTCCAGCCGAGAGCGCTCAACTTGTCGATGTGCACTGAATACCGGCGATCATGTCCTAAGCGATCAGCGACGGGAGTGATCGAACTCTCATCACGACCACAGAGCGCTAGTAGCCGATAGGTAATTTCTCGATTCGTGATTTCATTATGCGCCCCGATGTTGTACACCTGACCGACTTCACCTTTTTGTAAGACGAGGTGAGCAGCGATGTTGTGATCCTCTACATGGATCCAGTCACGAACATTGCCACCATCACCATAGAGCGGAACTTTTTTACCGTCTAATAAGTTTGTCGTGAACAACGGAATCAATTTTTCAGGAAACTGGTATGGTCCGAAGTTATTTGAACAGCGGGTCACAATGACAGGCAGACCGTAGGTTGTTACATACGACAAAGCAATGAGATCGCTCGAGGCTTTGGATGCCGAATAAGGCGAACGTGGACACAAAATATCTGTTTCGCTGAATGAACCTTCGTTGATGCTGCCATAGACCTCATCAGTTGAGATGTGTAGAAAACGTTGTACCTCAACTTGTCGGGCTACATCGCACATGACGTTGGTGCCGTAAGCATTGGTCCGCACAAATGCATATGGATCAACAATTGAACGGTCAACATGACTTTCAGCAGCGAAGTGCACTACTTGGTCATGGCCCTTCATGGCAGCCAATACTTCATCAGCATCACAAATATCACCCTGCACGAATGTGCAACGTTTGCCGTCTACCACATCACGGATGCTTTCAAGATTGCCGGCATAGGTCAATTTGTCAAAAATCGTCACCGAATCATCGCTATTAGATAGCAACCAACGCACGTAATTCGATCCGATGAATCCTGCTGCGCCTGTGACAAATAGTTTCAACTCAGGTCCTCATTGGCCAATAGGGACGCCGACCGATCGCAAGATCACAGCGCATTGGGTTTGTGCGATCGCGTTCACTCATGATTGGATCAGTCACTCCCCAATCGGCACCAATGGCTGGATCATTCCACGCCACGCCTAGTTCATCAGCAGGGTTGTAATAGCCATCAACGAGATATGTCATGACCACCTCTGTGAGAGCCGAAAAACCGTGGGCTACACCCGGTGGGATGTACACGCCTTTGTGGTTTTCACCGCTGATCTCAATCATCTGTGTTGCACCGTCAGTAGGGCCACCTTCGCGCAAGTCATGAAGCACTACGCGAATCGTGCCCACTGGCGTGTACCAATAATCTGATTGATGCATGTGATAATGCAAACCAACAAGCGCTCCAGCTTGCTTATTGGAACGATTTCCTTGAATCATCTCGCGTCCATTAGGAAACCACTCGCGGCGATAAGTCTCGATAAACAGGCCGCGCTGATCACCGTGAATTGTCGGTTCAACGATAAAGACACCCTCAATTTTGTCGCTCGCAGATACCTTGGACATTGTTTACTCCGTGTCAATCTGGCAATGATCGCCAATCATCAAGCGCAAGGCGCGCGGTCTCTTTTGTGAACGAATGACTTCAGCCTCGCGCCCGATCAAGCTGTCTTCGAGCCGCTTGATGTCAATGATGCGGCTATTTTGCATAATCACCGAGTGCTCAATTTCACTATTCACGACCTCGCAACCATCACCGATAGCAGTAAAAGGGCCAATGAAACTGCCAATAATTCGTGCGTTCTTGCCAATGACGAGCGGTCCGCGCAGGATTGAGTTTCGCACGATGGCTCCTGCTTCGACAAATATCCGCCCATCAAGAGTGGACAAATCGTCAACGTCACCATCAATGCGTGGTGTGATGACCTCAAGAAGCAGACGATTGGCTTCAAGTAATGGAGTCAACTTTCCGGTGTCAATCCACCAACCAGTCAGTAATTCTTGGCGCACTATTTTGCCTTGATCAACAAGCCATTGAATGGCGTCCGTGATCTCAAGTTCTCCGCGTGGTGATGGAGCGATGGCTCTCACAGCCTGGTTGATCGTGCGATCAAATAGATATACCCCAACTAATGCCAGATCCGTTGGTGGATCAGCAGGTTTTTCAATGAGACGAATGACGTTGCCAGCAGCATCAAGTTCGGCAATACCGAAGCGATGTGGATCAGGAACTTTCTTCAACAAAATCTGCGCTGTCGGCGGGTTGCTCGTGAGACGTGCCGCTTCAAATGCGTGGACGAAAGCAGCCAAATCCTGTTCCAAGAGATTGTCCCCGAGGTACATCACGAAATCATCATCGCCAAGAAAGTCCGAGGCGATGAGAACACAGTGAGCCAAGCCGAGTGGTTCGTCTTGCGGAATAAAAGTGAATCGAGCCCCGAACTGAGAACCATCGCCCAAAGCGCCCATGACTTCGACACGGGTGTCACCAACGATCACGCCGATATCAGTGATGCCCGCCGCGACCATGGCTTCAATGCCATAAAACAAGATCGGCTTATTAGCTACTGGCACCAATTGTTTGGCGCTGGTATGAGTGATCGGTCGGAGACGAGTTCCAGCACCCCCAGCCAAAATCAGTGCTTTCATATTGTCCCCGCCTCTAATGTCAGCCAATGCTGGCTTGTTGGAAATCATCTTACCGAGTCAGTGCCGAACCTATTGTTACTTTATGGGTGGGCCGCTCACTCCAGCAAAATAATCCAGAACCTCCCTAGCTTCAATGCCGAGTACTAGCACGGCCTTGTCATCAATGGTCTCAGGCAATACCGCCAACTTGAACCGCTGCATGCCACCTGACGCTAACGGTCGTAAGAAGTTGGCTGTTTCCAAAATATTGAGTCCCGAATCAACTGTGAGTGAATTTATGGCAGCGTTCACCAATTCACCTGTTCGTAGCGGGTTGGATGTTGTCTGCTCGATTGCTTTTGTCACAGCAGATGCTAAGAAAATCTGTTGTCTTTCAATACGACCAAGATCAGCACGACCATCAATTTGCCATTGACCATCTTTCAAAACTTCAAAATAACGACTACGCGCATAAGCCAACGCTTGCGATTTATCGAGGGTATAGCAACCAGGAGTTGGAACGTCAAGCGCCGTTTTGTAGTCACGCGTGGGATATTCAAAACAAATATCTACACCACCCAGTGCGGCAACAATTTCCTTGAAAGCGACAAAGTCAATTTCTAGATAATGGTTTAATGGAATGCCTAAACTCTCTTGCATCGTTCTCACCAGGACATCGGCTCCGTACCCGTAGGCAGAATTCAAACGATTTTTTCCATGACCAGGAATCTCCAACCAAAGGTCACGAGGCACCGAGAGGATGGAGACAGTGTCAAGAACATTGTCAACATGCAAAATCATCACTGTGTCACTTCGTCGACCCTCTATCGTTCCAAAGTGTTCAGTCTTTAACTCAGTTGCATCAATGCCTTCGCGACTATCGCTACCCACAAGCAGATAATTCACAAATGGACCCTCTTTATCGACGAGGATTCCATTCAGTTCGTTGGCACGATGAACATTTGCCTCTTGCTGCCGGGTCGCCACAACTAGCCCAACTGCAGAAATCAATACGAAGAACAAGCCAATAGTGACGGTGTTGATACTCGTGAAAATATTACGTCTGCTACGAGCCTGCGACTTTGACAAAGACATGCTTAGAAACTATTAGATTCGCCGCGCTGCGTATGGTCAATCAATAAAAGCAAGCCAAGAAAACCTAACGAAGATGCACTATGTCACCGATATCGAGTGAACTCCTTGCGCCTTGCGAATCCTCAACCACTAGACGTCCATCCACATTCACATCAACTGCGCGACCTTCAAGAAACTTATTCTGTGGCAGTTCGACGCGGATATCTCGTTGCAACGTTGACAAATTGACACGGTAGCGCTCATGCAACTGCGTCGGGTCGAGCGCCAGCAACACATCCATCTCTTTCAAAAACAATCCGAGGACAGCATCTCGATCAACATCTGCGTTGTTCGCAAACTCCGACAAGCAGGCAGCTTCATGAGGGGCCCATGCAACATTGAGCCCAAGTCCAACCACCACGAATTGTGGTGTTGAGAGCGACTCACCAGAACTGGTCGCCGTTGTACCCAACGGACCAGCAGCGGACAAGATACCCGCTAATTTTCGACCATCAGCCAATAGATCATTGGGCCATTTCAATTCCACGGCAACTTCAGCACCGGCTTTGAGCATCATCTGCAGGCAGGCCGACTGCGCTGCCAAAGCCACTGCATGGGTCAGCGCGTGGGGAAACTGAGGGACAGAGCGAAACAATAAACTGACTAAGAGATTCGCTCCATGGGGAGCCTCCCAAGTGCGGTCAAGGCGACCACGACCTGCTGATTGATGGTCAGCCACCAGCACGAGACGATCAGGGGCACCCTTGCGACCAGCCGCAACGAGGTCATCATTTGTGCTCCCGGTCGTCGAAATCCAGCGAACAGTCCAAGAATCAGAGAAATTCCCGATTTTTTCCCCAAGAAATGGAGATCCTGGCAAGTTCTCGTCATTTGAGGTGGCATTTGGGGTCTCCATCAGACCAACATTGTAACTTGTGTCCACTAAACCATTAACAAAGATTCTGATAGCCAACCGTGGCGAGATTGCCGTGCGCGTCATTCGTGCCGCACGCGAGATGGGGATCGCCACCGTTGCGGTGTATTCCGAATTGGATCGCAATGCTCTGCATGTCCGACTCGCCGACGAGGCCTACGCCTTAGGTGGTCAAACTGCTGCCGAGAGCTACCTCAACACCGAGGGAATTCTTGATGCCATTCGCAAAAGTGGCGCCGACGGAGTTCATCCGGGTTACGGATTCTTTAGCGAGAACGCCGACTTCGCCGATGCGATCACCAACATGGGCGTGGCCTTCATCGGACCTCCTGGTGATGCCATTCGTGAAATGGGAGACAAGGTTTCTAGTCGACGCGCTGCGTTGCGCGGCGGTTGCCCAGTCGTTCCTGGAACCACGGATTTCGTCACAACTGCACAAGAGATCAAAGAGTTTGCGGCAACGGCCGGTTACCCAATTGCCATCAAGGCTGCATTCGGTGGCGGTGGTCGCGGCATGAAGGTTGTGCACAATGCCGAAACAGTGCAAGAGGCGATGGACAGTGCTCAGCGCGAAGCCAAAGCATTCTTCGGTCGCGATGAGATTTATGTGGAAAAATATCTCACTTGGCCGCGCCACGTTGAAGTTCAATTAGTTGGAGATCAACACGGAAATTACGTGTGGGTTTCAACACGTGACTGTTCAGCGCAACGTCGTCACCAGAAATTGGTTGAGGAAGCACCAGCGATCGCAATGGGTGAAGGTGTTGAAGAAGCAATGGGCGCCGCTGCTGTTTTAGCGGCACGAGCCGTTGGATATTTCAATGCTGGAACCGTTGAATTCATTTATCAAGATGGCGAATTCTTTTTCCTTGAAATGAATACCCGACTACAAGTCGAACACCCTGTATCTGAAGTCATCACGGGCATTGATCTCGTTGAATGGCAATTGCGCGTTGCCGGTGGCGAAAAACTTCCTATGACCCAAGAAGAGGTCACGGCACGACGCTACGGACACGGCATTGAAATTCGTATTAACGCCGAGAACCCAGCAGGTGGAAAGTTTCTTCCATCACCTGGAAAAATCACCAAGCTCGTTCCATCCGACGGCTTCGGAGTGCGTTTCGACTCTGGCTATGAGAGCGGCGACGAGATCAGCCAGTACTACGACAACTTGGTCGGCAAACTGATCGTTTGGGGCAAGGATCGTCCAACAGCAATCGCTCGGACCATCCGCGCTCTCGAAGAAATGGTTGTGGAGGGCGTCTACACGACTATTCCCGCCGACTTGGCAATCTTGAAGCATCCTGATTTTGCAGCAATGAAGCATTCAACAAAGTGGGTTGAAGAAGTCCTTGATCTCTCGGGAATTGGAGTGGCAGCGGCACCTACTCAAGACGGAGATGACGCTGAGCCACTCGTGCGCCGCAACACCACTGTTGAAATTAACGGCAAGCGTTTTGACGTTGCGATGTGGGTCCCCGAACAAACAGCGGTCATCGCCTCGGGTCCAGCAAAAGCCAAGAAGCCAACTCGCTCATCAAGTGGCGCTGGTGTCGGCGGTGGTTCGGGTCAAGTCATTGCTCCGATGCAAGGAACCATCGTCAAGTTGATGGTTGAAGTCGGCCAAGAGGTCAAAGTGGGTCAAGCCGTCTGCGTGCTCGAAGCCATGAAAATGGAGAACCAGATTTTGGCCGAGAAGGCAGGAAAGGTCACGGAGATTAAAGTCGCCGCTGGCCAGACAGTGGGCTCAGGCGACGTCATTATCGTTATTGCCTGATTCCCTAAATAAAGCAATCAGCCATACACAAGTTCAGCCATCGTGCGCAGTGTCTCCACTGACCCACCGACCACCAATGTCGTGACTTTGCTCTCGCGCCAAGCGGCGAGATCATCTTTAATTTTGGCGGTTGATCCAACCAAACAAATCTCGTCAATCATTTTGTTGGGGACTGAAGCGATGGCCTCGGCTTGCTTGCCATGGAGAAACAAATCCTGGATTTTGTCAACATCTTGGTGATAGCCAAGTCGCCGAAAGACGTCGGCATGAAAGTTCATCTCTTGTGCACCCATGCCGCCTACGTAGAGCGCGATCGTTGGACGCAGTCGGTCATAGGCCAGCTCAAGATCGTCCCCAATCGAAACATTGGCCATCGCTAAAATTTCAAAGTTGTCTGCTGTACGACGCGCATTAGGACGCGAAAAACCTTCATTGAGGTGCTTGGCATACATTTCTTCATGTCGCGGCGCATAAAAAATTGGATACCAACCATCAGCGATCTCGGCGGCCAATGCAACATTTTTTGGACCTTCAGCGCCGATAAAAATCGGCATGTCGGGACGAATGGGGTGAGTCATAACATTGAGTGCCTTGCCAAGACCCAAACCATCTTGAGCCGGAATTGGATACTCAGGACCCGCATTCGTCAAACGTTCTTCACGAGCGATGATCTTGCGAATGATCTCCACATATTCACGAGTACGCGCCAAAGGCTTATTAAATCGTTGCCCATACCAACCTTCAACGACTTGGGGACCACTCACTCCGAGACCCAAACAAAAGCGACCCCCTGAAAGATGATCCATGGTGATCGCTGCCATAGCCGTGGCTGTTGGCGTGCGAGCAGATAGTTGCACGATATTGGTCGCTAAGCGGAGTTTGGTCGTCGCAGCGCCCCACCAAGCAAGAGGTGAAATAGCGTCGCTCCCCCAAGATTCCGCAGTAAACACAGTGTCGTAACCCAAACCCTCGATTATTCGCAAAGTCTCGGGCACTCCCACCGGCATTGAACGACCCCAATATCCAATGTGCCAGCCAAGTTTCAAATCCTCTGTCATAAATTTTAGCGTAGTTCGCAGAGAGATTTTGGCGTGACTTCTGCTAGAAACTTCAGAGTGCAATTTTGTATTTTTAGGGAGATTTATGGATATCGGATACACCGAAGAGCAGCAAGCAATGCGTACCGAACTGCGTACTTACTACGAAAATCTGCTTGACGAGAAGACTGTCAAAGAACTCAGCGGTAGTCACGGTATTGGTGAGGCTCCACGACGTGTGTGGAAAAAGATGTGTGCTGATGGTTGGGCTGGAGTCGGCTGGCCAAAGGCTTTCGGTGGACAAGGTCGTAGTGCTATCGAACAATTCATCTTTTTTGATGAGTCAATGCGCGCTGGTGCTCCTGTACCAATGCTCAGTTTGAATACGGTTGGACCAACACTGATGAACTTTGGCAGTGACCAACAAAAAGATTTTTTCCTACCAAAGATTTTAAAAGGTGACGTGCACTTCTGCATTGGTTACAGCGAACCTGGTGCTGGCACTGACTTGGCAGCGCTGCAAACGCGTGCTGTACGCGATGGTGATGTCTACGTCGTGACTGGGCAAAAAATGTGGACCTCTCTATCAAGCGATGCCGACTATTGCTGGCTCGCCGTACGAACTGATCCCGATGCCGCCAAACACAAAGGCATCAGCATTCTCATCATGCCAATGAATTCTCCTGGCATCACCTTGCAGAAACTCAATCTCATTGGTGAGCATGACATCAACGCAATGTTCCTCGATGAGGTTCGGATCCCAGTCGAAAACTGTGTCGGTGGAGAAAACAAAGGCTGGACCTTGATCACCAACCAACTGAACCACGAGCGCGTGACGCTGTGCTCAACGGGTGTGATTGATCGCGCTCTTGCTGACACATTGGAATACGCCAAGACAACCCTTCTGCCCGACGGTCGACGAGTTGCTGATCAAGAGTGGGTTCAGATGAACCTGGCTCGTGTTCACGCAAAACTTGATGTGTTACGTCTGATGAACTGGCAATCCGCATGGGAAGCCACACAAGGCAAACTTGATATTGGGCATTGTTCATCCATCAAGGTCTACGGCACCGAGTTTTACCTTGAAGCATTCCGCTTGCTCTTTGAAATCCTCGGACCAGTTGGTTACCTCACTCAAGGAACTCCCGGTGCAGTCATCCGAGCACGACTTGAGAGCATGTACCGCGGCATGCTCATCCTCACCTTCGGTGGCGGAACAAACGAAATGCAACGCGACCTCATCACTATGTTCTCTCTAGGATTCCCACGGGCGGCTCGATAATGGATTTTTCACTCACCTCCGACCAAGAAGAACTGCGCTCATTGGCTCGTCAAATTTTGACCGACGTTTGTACAACCGAACACCTAAAGAATATTTCGACTACCGACAGCGGTACCGATCTCGCCTTATGGCGAACACTTGGCGATGCAGGGTTAGTTGGTATCGGCTTACCAGAATCTGTGGGCGGTGCAGGTCTCGGCATGATTGAGATCTCCGTCGTCCTTGAAGAAATCGGCCGAGTGGCTGCGCCTGTGCCAGCCTTCGCCGTGATGGGCCTAGCTGCCAATTCACTCGTCGCATACCCGGACTTACTTGACGGTGTGGCTAATGGCGACGTCATCGTGACCGCGGCAATTCATGAGCAAGTCGGTGATGCTTTTCATCCTGCCACCAAAGTTGTTGACGGAAAAATCACCGGAACCAAGGTGTGCGTGCCTCACGGCCTGCTCGCCAAGCGCTTCGTTGTGACGGCGGCTGATGGGTTGTATTGCGTTGAGGCATCAGATCCAAATGTGACGATCACACGCCAAGACACAACCTCGGGAGTTCCCGATGCTCTTGTTCAATTCAACGGCGCCACGGCAAAATGCTTGGGCACTTCTGCGGCCGTACACGATCTTGTCAATCGCGGAATTTCTGCTGCTTGCTTATTGACCTCAGGTGCCTGCCAATCGGCGTTGGCGTTGATGGCCGAATACGCCAAGGGCCGCTTCCAATTCGAAAAAGCGATTGCCTCCTTTCAGGCTGTCAGCCAGCGCGCAGGTGACGCATACATTGACACCGAAGGCGTACGTTTGACGGCATGGCACGCAGCGTGGCGCCTCAGCGAGGGTCTTGACGCCGATGCAGCATTGCTCTCAGCCAAGTTCTGGGCAGCCGAAGGTGGATGGCGCATCATGCATGGTGCTCATCACGTGCACGGCGGTGTCGGCGTGGATCGGGATTACCCGCTACATCGCTATTTCTTACTCCACAAGCAGTTGGAACTTCAGTTGGGTTCAACCCAGCCAAGTTTGGCCCGCTTGGGCAACATGCTCGTGAACTCTTGAGGAAAAAGTGACCCAACCCGCTCCCAATCCAAACCCAATTCTTCCCGACAATCCAGACCTAGTTCCCATTCACACCCGCAACTATGAGGTTCGCGCTTTTAAGGTGAACGACGGAGAAATTTTGTTGTGGGGAGCGGTGCGGGATGACAAGCCTGCCGGCATGTATGTCCATGGAGACCTAGAACCACTCACGATCCATCACATGGTGGTACAACTACGCGTTTCGTATCCAATGATGGAAATACTTGATGCAACTGCAGAACTCAAAGAGTTCCCGCACAAAGAATGTCCTGGAATTGCAATCAAATATCGAGAACTTGTCGGTCTATCGATTGCCCGCGGTTTCACCCATAAGGTCCGTGAGTTGTTCGGTGGACCACGTGGATGCACCCACACCACCGCTCTGTTGCAAGCGATGGGACCAGTAGCGATTCAATGTGGTTGGAGTATGCGCGTCATCAAGATGTCCGAGCGGGATTCGAACAGCGCAACTGAACCAGAGTTTTCTCCTCAAGCGCGTGAAGCCGCATTTAAGTCGAACCTCAATACCTGTCATATCTGGGATGAAAATGGTGAACAGGTTCGAACCATTCGTTCTGGCGGCGATATTGGCGCGCCGTTATCGGTGACGCGCCGTTTAGAAAAATTAGGACGCGATCCCGGTGAGTGGGGTCGTATCCGCGGCTAGCCGAGCAATCGGATAGCGGTGACCTTGGCCCACTGATAGTCGGCTTTACCGACAGGTGTACGTTCGACGACTGGAACAAAGAAGACAGCTTTTGGACTCTTGTAGTCCGCGACGAGCGTTCGCGAGAACGTAATGATTTCTTCAATTGTCGGAGCTGTACCGGCACGCAGTTGAACTAATGCCGTGACCTGCTCGCCCCAACGCTCGTTTGGCGTACCGATGACAACGGCGTCGAACACTGCGGGATGTTGCTTGAGTGCTGATTCAACTTCTTCAGGATAAATCTTTTCTCCACCCGAGTTAATGCACACCGAACCGCGACCCAAAAGCGAAATCTGCCCATCCTCTTCAATCTGAGCAAAGTCACCTGGGATTACCCAGCGCTTGCCATCAAATGTGCGGAAAGTTTCGGCGGTCTTGACCGGGTCTTTGAAATATCCCAACGGAATGTTTCCACTACGTGCCAACTTACCCACTTCGCCAACACCACATTGCCGACCGTCTTCGGTGATCACCGTCGTGTCAGTATTCATTGCAAACTTCGGAGAACTCATTGCCGACCCATCATCGGTCCGTGAACCAGTCGCCCCAGTTTCGGAAGCACCAAAGCTGTCGAGAATCGCCACGTTTGGCAATGCAGCACGAATCTGTTCACGAACTCCAGTTGACAATGGTGCGCCACCGTTTCCGATAGCGAACAACATTGACAAGTCATACGTCGGTCGTGGTTCAGCAACGAGGTGCTCGGCGAGCGGTCGAGCCATCGCGTCACCAATTGTTGATACAGATGTCACGACACCGTCGGCAACAAGCTGCCACACGTCGTGTGCGTTGAATCGCTTTTTTGTATAAAGAACAAAACAGCCACCAGCAGTGATCGCATTACCCATGATCCACTGGCCACCGCCATGCATCATCGGACCAATGGACATCAGACGAGCACGAAACGCCGAAGCTGCGGCTTCTTCGCCCAACTGTTCAATGCGATCAATCGGACGATTCGCGCGCGCCGAATTCATTGCACCAAGAATCACGTCTTCATGACGCCACATCACACCCTTGGGCATTCCGGTGGTCCCGCCCGTGTACAACACGTATACGTCATCAGCAGTGCGGCCGGGGAAATCACGATCGGGCGACGCTGCAGCCAATGCTGCTTCGTAATCTGCGCCAATCACTATGACATTGCGAAGGTTAGGCAAGGCATCACGAACATCGTTGATGGCGCTCAGATACTCGGGGTCGGCAATGACCGCAACACAATCGGCGTTGTCATAGAGATAACGAAGTTCTGCAGCCACGTAGCGATAGTTGACGTTGATCGCGACAGCACTGATCTTGGCGCACGCGTAAAACGCTTCAACCCATTCGTGCGTATTTTGTGCGTGAACACCGACGTGCTCTCCACGCTTGACGCCAATAGACAGCAGGTGATTCGCCAAACGAGTGATGCGTTCATCAAGTTCGGCAAATGTGAACTTAACGTCGTTAGTGATCAGCGCAGGTTCGTTCGGAATTGCATCGGCGATGACTTCAATGAGGTCACCGAGTTGGATTGAACGGGGGTAGGTCTTGTGGGCCACGGAAATCTCTCTATTTCTTTACAAAGCCATCGAGCATGTCAGTGAAGCCATACTTTTCATGCGGCCCGATTGCCATGTTCTCGTACAAGCCGTAACCCTCATGGCGCTTGCCATCACGATCGGTGTAAGCAAACTTGGCCGAGTTATCGACAATGCCGAACAAACGCATCGCGCCTTCGGGGGTTGTCGTATCTAAGTGGAAGTTCTCGACCTTCAGCGGACCTTGCCACATTCCGTGGCGCCAATCGGCGTCGTATCCATAGCCAGTGCCGATACCGATGTGGACGGGTAGAAGTGGCGTGATATCGAGGGTCGTGACATGACCATCTTTGGCAACAACACGAATCACGCCGCCTGTTGAGAAGCGCGAACCTTCGCGATATTCAAGATCATGCTCAGGGCGACCCAAGTGCTCAATGCGCCCGTCGGGCCAGATGCGCGTGGCTTCTTCCATAACCCGACTGCCGTCAGGATTCTCTTGCATGATGATCATCAACGAATGATCCTCAAAACGAATCGGCGTATAAATCCAAAACCAACTGAAGGGATTGCTCACACGAATTCCCGCAGGTTCACTCTCCCCGATTGGTCGCACACCCCACGAGCGGTCACGAGTCCCCCACCAAGTTTTTGAGTCAACTGCAAATGTCTTGCCGCCAGCAGTCAGGGTTCCCTCCCAACCACCAGTTTGCGCCAAGCGACAAGTATCAAAAATCACTCGCCCGTTTTCGCGAATGTAATGTCGAGGCTCTTCAAAAGCGGGCATAGCGCCGACCCATGTTGCGTCAAGGGTGATGCCCCATTCGTTATCAGTGCAACGCACACGCAGTTTCTTGAGAGGTTCAATCACTTCAATGCTAAGTGGCCCAACACCTGGGTTCATTCGATCGGCGGCATCAAGAGAACCCGATGCTCGCACCACACGCTGCTGACCCTCATGGAACACCAAAAGATAAGCGTCAATGACCCCTAAGTTTGGATACACACCCAAACCACAGACGAACATCACTGTTCCGTCGTGATTGAACCCGTTGAAGTAGTAGCGATCATAAAAATTGCGATCGCTCGTAGCGACATGACGCATCGGTTCTGATGTCTGATGGATGGGGAAGTCATCTAAATTTGACAACATTGTTCTCTCCTATGGTTCCTAGTGACAGGGGGCTAATTAGATAGTGGTGAGAAATGGAGCGACCTCAGCGGCAAAGACCGCAATCTGGTCACATAGTTCCTGACAGCTTTGGGCTTTGAATCGAACCTGCAATTGATTGACCCCACTGGCAGTACCAGCGAGAATTCTCTCGGCGATTGATTGCGCTGAACCAGTCAGCGTCGCCTCACCCACATCAAATGTCGGCTCACCGACATACAAGAAGGGGGTGATGTGACCAATCATGAAATTTTCCACATGACGTCCGATTCGAGCCCATTCATCGTTGAGGATGTCGATCATGCTCGCATCTGATGGACCCTGGGGCAACCATCCATCGCCCAGTCGCGCAGCCCGCTTGATAGCTGCTGGACTGGATCCTGCAACCCAAATTGGAGGACGAGGTGACTGAGTGGGAAGCGGACGAGCACCAAAGCCATTCACAAATTCATTCTCCAACAGCATTGCCAATTCAGGTATTCCGGAATCTAGAGCTTTCCCACGATTATGAAAATCGACACCAAGAAGTTCAAACTCAGCTTGAGCATGACCAGCGCCAATACCAATGAACGCACGACCATCACTGAGATGATCAAGAGTCGCGAACTGCTTGGCAGCGATGCGTGGATTGCGATAGGGCAAAACATAAACATGAGAGAGCAGGCCCACTCTGCTGGTCATTCCAGCGATCCAACTCAAGGTGGCAATCGGGTCGGCCCAATGAGTTCCCATTCCCCCTGCAACCGATTCGGGGAGAGCCACATGATCGCATACCCCAACGTAGGCATATCCACTCTCATCACACGCTTTGGACAACATTGCGAGTTCGTGCGGTCCAGCCGTTCGCTCCCAATCGGCAACGAAATAGGCGCTCTGCGCCTGCACAGGCAACTGCATTCCGTAAATCCGCCGGCCCTGTGGAACCGTGAACATCTCGCTATTCATCTATCCCACAATAGGTGAGGACGCACACCTGCGCTAAACCCGTCGGTCCACCAAACGCTCAACAAGACCGATCAACTGAGTGATGACCACTGCCACGAGAACTGAAGTGGTGGCAACGGTCCAAATCATTCCATAATCCAATTTGCCACGAGATTCGTTGAGCAGATTTCCAAGTCCATTACCAGTTGCTAAATATTCGGCGATCATGACTCCGAGCAACGCTCTGGGTGCAGCAAGTCGAGCCGCTGTCACCAAAGCCGGCACGGCACCAGGCAGACCGACGAAGCGCAGGGTTTTTAATCGTCCGCCGCCGCTCACACGCACGACATCAATCGCTGCTGGGGAGGTACTGGCCAAAGCCTGAGTGATGGTCACAAATGATGGGAAGAATGTGACCGAGATACACACCACTACTGTGGCTAGAAAATCTCGGCCGAAGATCAAGACAATCAAAGGTGTCAATGCGGGTAGTGGCATAGTCTGAGAAATAAGAGCGAACGGCAATACTGTTCGTCCAAGAGTTGGTCGCAGACTGAGCACCACGGCAAGCAACAACGCCGCGAACAACCCACAGAGCAAACCGATAAATGCCACTGGCAAGGTTTCGCTGTAAGCATCAAATAAACGTGTTCGAGAAGCCGCCGCACGCGCTCCCACTGTGAGATAGCGAAAAACTGCGAGCGGAGATTTAGCCACGATGGGCGACATATCCAAGATTTTAAGAACGCCTGCCCACACACCGAGAACGACGCTCACCGATACCCCCACGCCAAGAAGGCGTTTCCACCATGGACCCGAATTCGTTGAGGGGGTGATTGTTGTTTGTACGGTGGCCGATAAAGAACTACGCGTCAGCCGGTTACCTAAGAACGCAAACAACATATATGCCGAAGCAGCCACCGCCGTAGCTGCAAGACCGATACTCCACAAACGAGATGGATTGGCTTGCCCCAATGAACCGAGCAGATACGAACCGAGCCCCCAGCGCGTACCACCACCAAATTCAACGAGCAAAGTTCCGAGCAACGCCGCGGGTGCAGTCACCCGAAAGGCGCTGACGATATGTGGCAGTGCGCTCCGCAGACGGACCCATCGCAAGACATCGTCACTCGTACCACCTGCCACCATCACCACATCAACCAGCCGAGGATCAATATCGCGCATGCCATTCAAGGTGGCCACGTAGGTGGGGAAATAACTCGCCATCGCAGCTAGCACGATACGCGGGATCGTTCCACTAAAGGCCAGCAACAAGACTGGGACAATGGCGATCAGAGGGACTGCGAACATCGTCACACCAATGCCGCGTAATAATGTTTCAGCAAAGCGAAACCGCGCACACAGAGTGCCAGAAAAAATCGCGATGATATTTCCAATGATGAATCCTGTGCCCGCAGATTTCAGTGTCACAGAGAGATGCGGTGGATAATCACTGCGATCCTGCCAAAATTGCCTAAGTATTTGAGAAGGTGCCGGCAGCGCGCCGCGAGCGATCAACTCAAACTGACCAAGGAATTCCCAGACAACTAAAACTGCAATGACGACCAAGGCGCCACGACCATAACGCCGCACATTATTCATTGTTGCTGTCGCTTCTCAGTGCCCGCCACCAGAGAACAACAACTCTGATAAATGGTCCGACAGGGCGTGGAACTCTGGGGTGCGGAGGATTGCTGGGTCCCGAGGACGCGCGAAGGGAACTTCAACGACCTCAACAATGCGACCTGGACGCACCGACATCACTGCCACCTTGTCGGCCAAAAATATTGCTTCCTCAATGGCATGCGTGACCAAGATGGTGGTCGGGCGCCGAGCCAACCAAATGCGTTGGAGTTCTAGGTTCATGGTGCGACGTAAAATTTCATCAAGAGCACCAAAGGGTTCGTCAAGCAGCAAGACGTCAGGCTCGGTCACCAGTGCTCGAGCGATCGCAGCACGTTGGCGCATACCTCCCGATAATTGGCCAGGCAAAGCATGTTCAAAACCATCGAGGCCCACCAAGGCGATGAGTTCCTTAATCGCTGCCTCGTGGTCTTTGACCGATTTGCCCATCACCTGCAATGGCAGAGTGATATTTTTCCACACCGAGCGCCACGGCAGAAGGGCTGGATCTTGAAAAGCGACACCCAAACGACCCGCTAAGCGCATCTCTTCTGGAGATTTATCACCGATCAGCAGGGAACCGCCGTCGGGTTGCTCCAGACCTGCTAGCAATCGCAACAAAGTTGACTTACCGCAACCTGAGGGACCGATCAAAGCGACCAGTGAGCCCACGGGAACATCAAGGGAGACCTTGTCCAGGGCTCGCACAACATCATCTTTCAGCGCGAAGGTGCGCTCCACGTCATTGACGCGAAGCGCACCGCCGGCCACTTCTTGCGTATTCAACAACCCTAGATTTCCTCGAGGAGAGTGGTGTCGAACATATCTCGGGTTCCCTTAACGCCGATTTCAGCAAGCGCCGCCAAGTTGGCCTCGATTGATTCTTCGGACATTGAGAAAATACCGCTGTCGGACTGAATTATGGACTTCTGTGCCTCGTTGAAGAACAACTCGTTCTCGATCGTGCGACCAGTTCCCTTAAAGTAGGTCTCAGCGAACTCAGGTGGATACTTAGCTGTGTCCTTGAAGTTCTCGTCCCAACCCTTGCGGCTCGCCCGCAACCACTTGACGATTTCTGCACGATTGTTCTTCAAGGCATCCTTGGTGACGACCACGGTGTCGTTGAAAATCGTGAACCCGAAGTCGTACAGCAAGAACGATGTCGCTTCTTCGCCAGCCTGCTGGATACTGAACGGCACATTGGTTGCGAAGTCGATGGAAGCATCAATCTCGCCCATAACGAGTGGCGTTGGGTCGTAGGCGTAAGGCACGATATTCACATCAGCCTTGTCGACACCGCTCAACTTGAGCATGGCCTCGACGGAGAGGGTGTTTGACGCTGGCACGGCCAAGGTCTTGCCCACTAAATCGGCTGGGGAATTGATCGGGTTCTTCTTCAAGCTGATGACACCGATGGGGTTCTTTTGGTACTGCGCCCCAATGATCACGAATGGTGCGCCGTCATTGACGATGGCGTTGATCGTGCTATCTGGTGTGGTGAGAGCCAGTGGTGCTCCGCCTGAAAGCAATGTGCTCTCCGGGATGACATCTGGTCCGCCTGACAAGTACGAAAGGTCAAGACCTTCGTCCAAGTAGTAGCCATTGGTGAGAGCCACGAAGTAGCCCATGAATTCTGCGTCATTCACCCAAGCAGCTTGCATGGAGAATTTCGTTGCGGTGCCGTCGCCGCCTGATTTGGCATCATCGCTTCCGCAAGCGGCGAGGAAAGCAGGCAAGCCTGCCAAACCAACGCCGGCTGCAGATGCACGAATCAGCATCTGTCGTCGTGAAATAGGATTCATTTTTGACCTTTCATGTCGTTGTTGTTGGTTGGTGAATTACTAACTATTGCAGAGCTCATAACGGTCCCAAGTTTTGGATATCTCGCAACTCAGCAACGATGCTAAGTTCAGCGAACTCGGTACCTGGAACCATTTCCCAGAAGACGCGTCCACGCTGACGAGAACTCTGATCTATATGTATTTTTTGGGTCGGTGTAATAACCCAATCGACAACGACATCATGCTTCTCTGCAGGCATGACTTCGTTAACGAACTGACAGTCGTGCACCACATCGGCGACGACTGATGAACTGTCGGTGAGACCAAGTTCGCTGAGAACGGCCCACTCAAAATCAAAATATCCGTGACCTTTACCGAAACGCACGCCGTTTTTACTGACTGCGCTCCCACCTGTCACTAACAAGGAAAACTTTTCTGTCTCCTGAAGTTGGCGCAACGAAAGTTGTTCGGCATAACGATCAAAGCCATCAAGAGTTGCCGCATAGTGATGATCACTGGCAGGAATCGTCGCCGGGTCCAAGCGATAAAAACCACGCACGATGCCGTAGGTGGTCATCACAAATGGGATGCCACGTTGTATCAATTTGTAGCGAAGGTTTTCAAGGCAATTATCGGGAGTCACAAATATCTGTCGCCGATCGCGATCAGTGATGGCTGCTAGTTCAAGGAGTTGGTCTGAACACTTTTCACTGCCTTCAAAGTCACAAATAAAACTTGAAAAATCCCAATGGAATCGCGAGTCGGGTCGCGCCACCTTGGATAATTCGGCCCAGATCTGCTCACGATATTGTTCGGTGGTCAAGGCGACACTCACTGCACTCTCCGTAACTTTGGCACGGAGGTTTCGCGGGCGACCCGCACATCAATTTCTTGCGTATTAGTACAAATAATGCCCAATAGGCAATCTGGTTCGGCTTCAACCATTTCGTCGACCACTTGGCAGTCATGCACAATGGCGATGACCGGCGTTGAGGGATCAACCACGCCAAGTTCACGCATCATCATCCATTCAAGAGCGAGATACCTCTGTCCACCGCCGATGTGGCGACCATCAAGAGTGACAGCTGTGGCGCCGGTGATCACAAGGTCTATTTTCCCCACTTTGCGAAGATCGCCTGGCCCCAAGCGACTTCCGAATTTCTCCATGCC
>BJGB01000008.1 GCA_014190215.1 Actinomycetes bacterium
CAAACATCAGAACGGGACCAGGACTCAATGACCCAATATTCACCGCCTCAACACGGATGCCACAGGTTTTCCCCAAAGCGCCAAGTAAACGCGCTGCCCACCAGCGTTGCAATGCATAATGCCGTGACAGATTTTTAGTTTGACCCGTGAGCCACAACAACAAGGCTCCTAAAACTCCAGCAGTTTCTAGCCACGCCCAACACACGGCAAAGGACAGCAGGCGCAGCAACGGCAAACGAAACTGGCGGCGACAAAGATCAATGAGGATCACTAGCACAAGCCATACGGGAATGAGGGCCGTCAAAATAATGGCCCCCAGAATCAGTCCCGGGATACTCACCAAACGCCTCTTCATACTGCAATCGTAGGTCCCTAGTGACAGCGAGGCGAGACGAAGAACCCGTTCTGCGACCGAGTTGTGCGCCAAAATAGGATCATGACTTCGACTCAAAATTCCTGGACGCGACCACGGTCATTCCTGCTGATCATCGCCCTCTATGCCGTGGCCTTGACGGGAATGTTGCTCATCGCCTCCGCCATCGGCACCGACCATCCTGTCAAGGGTCTGATCGTTGGATTCGCCGCTTCAGTGGCGTTTCTCTATCTCGCCAGCCAAATAGTGCAAAACGGCTCAACCTTTGACGCTTGGTGGAGCGTCATTCCGCCGGTATTTGCGATTTGGTTGTTCTTCGTGCTCGATGATGCGGACGCTTTCACCGACGGTGACCTGCGGCGCTTAGCCGTTGCCGTCTGCGCCACACTGTGGGGCCTGCGCCTCACCGCCAACTGGGCCATCGGGTGGACTGGAATGGGGCACGAAGACTGGCGCTACCGGATGTTGTACGAAACCGCTCCGATGCCACGATGGGCTGTAAGCCTCACATCTGTTCACCTATTTCCCCTGCTAGTTGTCACTTTAGGGTCGATCCCGATGGCCATTGTGGCTTCCCATTCGGGTCGAAGTTTCGGTATTTTGGATATTCTTGCGGTCGTCGTGGCCCTGACTGGTGTCACCATCCAACAATTCGCTGACCTTGATCTGCGGCGTTTCAATCGCACGAAAAAGTCGGGTGATGTCCTCAATACTGGACTTTGGTCCCGTTCACGGCACCCCAACTATTTGGGCGAAATGATGTGGTGGTGGTCGTTATGGCTCTTCACTTTGGCCGCCCACCCCGCTGCCTGGTGGGCTGGAGTCGGAGCGCTTGCGATGACCGTGATGTTCTTTGCCGCCAGCATCCCGTTGGCGGAAAAGCGCAGCGCTGAGCGCCGACCGGGCTGGGAGGCCTATCAGGCCGTGACACCCATGGTTTTCCCGCGTTTACGTAAAAACCCCTGAATAGAGGTCAAGGTTCGGTCTCCATTGACCGATATATCTGTGTGCTTGGTTCGGTCACACTCCTTTCGACTTTCTTGGTCATTGTGGCAACATGTCTCGCCATCACCATCGTTGGTCTGCGACATCAGCACGCCCGAACAAAGCAACTAGTCCTGAGTCTGCAAGATGAGCAAACACAACTCGCTGACGCCAATGCTCGACTCGCTGATCTAGCCATTCATGATTCACTCACTGAGTTGCTCAATCGCGCAGGCATCGTGGCGCACCTTGATGCGGCGATTGCACGAAGTCGTGACTCACATCAGATTGCCGTTCTCTTCGTCGACATTGATCGATTTAAAAGTATCAATGACTCACTTGGACACTCTGCCGGCGACCAGTTATTACAAGTCATGGGTCGACGCATTCGTTCAGTGCTTCCGAGTGGATGCACCGCTGGTCGCCTCGGCGGGGATGAATTCGTCATCGTCATTGAAAATGTTTCAAGTGTTGAGCGAGTTTCCGAGATCGCTCATCGCCTCACTCGGGACCTCAGTGAACCCTTAGAAGTGATGGGTCGCATGGTGCGTATTTCAGCGAGCATCGGCGTTGCGATCGGACCTGATGCGCAAGATACTGCAAGTGAACTTTTAGGCTTCGCTAATATCGCATTGCATCGTGCAAAAGATGCTGGCCGCGACCGCGTAGAAATCTTTACACCACAGATTCGTAGCGAAATGCAACAACGTTCAGTGGAAGAACATGCATTGCGCCGAGCCATTGATGCCGGAGATGTCGTACCATTTTTTCAACCCGAGTTTGATGCCACGACAGGTCACATTATTGGCGCTGAAATTTTGGCACGCTGGTTAAAACGCGATGGAACAATTGCCAGCGCCGGAGCGATGCTGACAATGGCGCAAGACGCCAGCACCCTGGAACGAATGACAAGCGTGATCATGCAACAAGCTCGACCAGTGATTCGCCGTCTGGCCACTCTCGGTCTGCCAAGTGGTTTTCGCTTTCGTGTCAATTTACCTCATCGTTGTACGCCACGTGCTTGGCGCGATGGCCAGGTCGCAGCATATTTCACTGGGATTGATCCAACAATGTTGATGCTTGATGTATACGAAACTGCCGTCTTTGGCGACTTAGTCGGCGCTGCAGGAGTGCTCACAGAAATGCGTCAACTGGGGGCCAGAGTATGTCTTGAAGATGCAGGGCGCGGTGGTGGCTCAATGTCAATGTTGCGCTCTCTACCGTTAGATGAGATCCGAGTCGATCGTGTTCATGTTGACTCTTTAACTTCACAAGCCAACGATCGTGCGGTGATTCGGGCGATGGTCGGTTTAGCGCGCGACTTAGGTCTGAGTATTTCGGCAGATGGCGTCGAAACGAGCGCTCAAGCGGAGGCCTTATTGGCGATTGGGTGCACAACTCATCAAGGTCACTTATATTCACGAGCCATCACAGCCGCCGCTCTTGAAGACTTAATCCTCAAGATGTCAGCAGAGCGCGCAATTGAAGGGCTGATGGCCTAGCGTTGAAACTCGTGCCGTCCAAAAAACTTGGTGTTATCTGGATGTTGCTGAGCGCTAGCGCTTACTCCATGTTCACCATTTTTGGCAAGACAGTTCTTGAAGAACTGAGTGCCGTGGACGTTCTTCTGTGGAGATTTCTGATTGCGGTTCCCGCTGCGTGGATATTTGTCTTTATCCGTTTTCGCCGAGGTGGTCCCAGTCCTTTAAGTGTGGCTTTTAAGCCGCGTCTGCTTGCCGGCTTAGTATTCGGACTCGTCTCTTGGTTGGGCTTTGCCGCCTTAGACCGCATGCCAGGCGCGCTGTACATCGTCATCATTTATACCTATCCCGCAATGGTTGCCGTGGGTTCAACATTCTTAGGTCGTGCCACCTCTCGACATATTTGGATGGCAGTGGGAATAACTTTGGTGGGAATCGCTTGCACCGTGCCCGAGGTTTTTCAGGGTACTGAAGGGGCCACCGTGGCAGGTCTGATTTTTACTCTCAGTAATGCCGTGATGTACGCCGTTTATATGATCTTCAGCGAACGGTTAGTCACTGGGTCTGGTGGGGGCGATGGTTTTGTTTCGTCGGCATGGAGCCTGACGGGTTCGCTTGTTTTCGCATTAGTCGTCACGGCGTTTTCTGGAACACCGCACTTTCCGACAACCTTTAATGGTGCAGGTTCAATGATTGGTCTAGCACTCATCAGCACCGTTGTTGCCAGTATGACTTTCTTCTTGGGTCTGCGCCATCTCGGTCCCGCCTCGGCAGCGTTAGTGGCAACAAGCGAAGTGGTATTGGGATTGATGTGGGTTGTGCTTTTCTTGGGTGACTCACTCAAAGGGATTCAAGTATTGGGTGCGATTTTAGTGATCATCGGAGTTGTCTGGTCCCAGCGCGTCATCCCTCAGACCAAGACACCCGAGCCCACTAAGGCTTGAAGTTCATCAACGGAGAATGCCATAAAGGTACTCGTCGTATACGAAGGCAATGATCCCCCGCTAGCAGCGTTTGATGTCCAAGAAATTTCCCAGGTGACAGAAACAATAGCGACAAAAACTCCTTGATCTCGTTGAGCTGACGAGTGTCGATACGTATACATGCATCCAGATGCTGCTGTATCCCCAGCATTAACAGTCCACACACTTCCTGGGCCAGTGCATTGCATTGAACCAAGAGCGGTCCCATTGACATCGGCGTCATCTTGGGTGACGAACGATAAGGACACGGGAGTCGCAGTTGTACGCGCCCATGCCGAGCCAAATACCGTAGGTATCCAAGCCATTGCGGTGACGCCATACCACCAGTCAGCATTGGCCCACAACCACATCCCCACATTGACGACACCACGGTTCGTTGCAGGCGCAGTTGTCACCGTGGGTTGTGGCAGTCGACCTTTCACAATCACCGCTGCATTTTGTGCTAATTCAGCACCCGTCGCACGAGTGATCCAGATCAACACCATTCCACTTGTACTGTGTCGCTCGTATAAGTCGTAGCGCACAGTCCCCACCAATTTTGTGATTCCTGTCGTGGCCCCGATTCGCGAATCGTAAATAGTTGCAGGCTTCCATGTATAGCCCGATGAATCTGCTCCTGAACCTGTCGGTGGTGACGAAGTTTGCACGCCTGCCCAGATGGAACCGCTGTCAGTGCCTCCACTCCCGATCGCGCCATCAATAGCTAAGGCTTGGCGCTGGGTATCAAAACTTATTAGCAGTAGCAATGAAGTGATGACGAAGGTTGCACTTAGGCGACGAACTGACATATATCCTCCTCAACGTCCCAATGCAATGCTTGGGCACTTTCCCATAGCCACGTTTGACCACTGCGCACCATTGTCCATTTCGTTTGAACACTGAATAACGAATCATCAAAAATAATTTCTCCATCAACCAATACTGTGTCATCGGTGATGCATGTCGTCACAGTTGCTATATCCGTAGTTCTGAACTCCACCGCTTCAATGCGGTAGCGCAACGAACCACTCTTGGAGGCCACAATGTTTGCATTCCGGCGAATCTCCATCAATTCGCTGATCTCCACAAAAAGTGGACTACCAACATCGGCGAAACTCTGCACATCACAGTGGTATGGGTCGCGACCGCAATTAATACGTTGGTGCATCGCAAAGTTGAACGCAGTGATTAACTCCTCTTCGGTGGCAATAACCGATGACCCCACCACCGAGTCTGGTGAGACTTCATTGCTGAGCGACTCAGCTGTGGTTGTGGCCACTGCTATCTGCAGAGTTCCTGGCACTTCACCTGTGATTGAGGTCGCACTTGTTCGACAAGCACTCAAACATAACAATGCGCCGATGACTAGTTGTCTTCTCACGTCTCTCCCTCCAGCGTCTCATTGTGGGAATGAACCACTGCTAAATAGCGCCTGAATACAGAGATGATCCTCAAGGAACTTTTGACTTTCTATGGGTCATGTGACCCACTCGCAGGCGATCGTTCCCGATCACTCACTAAAAATCTGTCAGACTCTAACTATGACTACACCTCTTTCACGTCGCATGTTCTTGGCTCTCGGAGCAACGGTGGTTGTTGCAGCCTGCTCCAGTAGCGAGGAAGGAAAATCTTCTGGGTCAACTGAAGTTGCTTCGACGGCCCCAGCCACAAGTCTCGTTCCACCCTCGGATCTTCCAAGTGATCCATTCACCCTCGGTGTGGCCTCGGGTGACCCCGACACCGAGTCAGTTGTTTTATGGACACGCTTGGCTATTGACGCTCTCAATGGTGGCGCAATGCCTGATGAAGATATTGATGTTCTTTGGGAAATGTCGACAACCGAATCCTTTGACGAGATCACGATCGCTGGGATCGCTACAGCTTCGCCTCAGTATGGGCACAGCATCCATGTGATTGCCGCACCAGCAAACGTTACTGGACTTCTTCATTACCGTTTCCGTCTAGGCGATTACACAAGCCCGATCGGTACGACGAGATTGAGCCCAAGCAGTGATTCGTTGGAACCTGTGAAGATCGCTTCAGCCTCATGTCAAAATTGGACGGCTGGTTTTTACACCGCCTATCACGACATGGCTGAACTCGCACCAGATCTTGTGCTCTTCCTCGGTGACTATATCTATGAAGGCGGTACTGGTTCACTTGCGGACGGGGATGTCCGACTGCACAACAGTGATGAGATCAGAGATCTCGTCGCTTATCGCAATCGTTATGGTCTGTACAAGAGTGATCCTCTGTTGCAAGCGGCGCATCAGATGTGTCCCTGGGTTGTGACATGGGATGATCATGAAGTTGAAAACAACTACGCCAACCTGACACCAGAGGATCCTGCCGATAATGCTGGTCACACCGCTCGCCGAGCCGCGGCGTACCAAGCCTGGTGGGAACATATGCCAGTTCGCTTTGATCCTCCCATTGATGAGAACCTCACGATCTATCGACAATTCTCTTGGGGTTCGTTGGTCAACATGTTGGTCTTAGACACTCGTCAGTATCGCGATGACCAAGCCTGCAATGACGCCGTTTTACAAACCACCCCAGCCTGCGATGACGCATTACTTCCTGAGCGAAGCCTTTTGGGGGCCGAACAAGAGGCTTGGGTGGCAGCAAATATTCGCGGCGTTGACAAGGTCTGGAATGTTTTAGCAAATCAGACAGTGATGACTGATATTCGTCTTGGCGCCGCCGTTCTCAATTTCGATCAATGGGATGGCTACGCCCCCGATCGTGATCGCGTCCTCACGGACATCACTCAGCAAGGGGTTGAAAATCTCATCGTGCTCACCGGTGATATTCACCTCTCGGGAGTCGGCCAACTGACGACGACCGCCAATCCCACGACTGCAGTTGGAATTGAGTTTGTGGCGACTTCAATCTCATCTGGCGGCAATGTGCCACCAGAGACTCAAGGTCTACTGCAAGCGTTACCCAACATCATTGATGCTGAGGCTTCACATCGGGGTTACATTCTGCATACCATCACACCAGAAACATGGACCGCCCAATACCGCATAGTCGATAACGCAAAAGTTGAAAACTCTGGCGTCAGTGATTGGAAAACCTTTAGCGTGACAGCAGGAACTGCCGCGGTGGCCGAGATCTAAATCAGCATTGTGCCTTAGGCACTTATTGGTACAAGTTGTGCTTGTTTCGCTAACTCTTTTTGTTGACGTTTCGCAGCAACTTGCATTCGAATGCCACCAGCGATTCCTTCAGGATTCAAGATCGCCGTGATAATCAATAACACCCCACCGATGAGAGCCTCCCAACGACCAAATGACCCGAACATCTGATTCATGGCGTAGAAGGAAACTCCCGAAGCCGCAGAGATACCAGCAGCGATTGCGCCACTGACACTGGTGATACCACCGAGATAAGCGAACGACAAGGCCGTGAGTGAAGCGATCGTTCCGTACGACAGGTCGGACACGGCACCAAATCGATAGGCAATTAATGCTCCGCCCATGCCAGCGATAAATGAAGAGAGAGCAAACATCATCATTTTCACTCGAGTGTTATTGATTCCAATAGCCGCTGATGCACGTTCATTACCGCGAACAGCCAACATCACTCGTCCAGAACCACTGCGACGAATGTTGGCCACCATCAAACACAAAATCGTCAGGATCACCAGTAAGAAAAAGGCAAACACTGGTCGAGATGTTTTATTGCCATAAATCAAACCTAAGTTCCAACCACCTAGTGATGGATTAGGAACCTTGGCTCCACCATTGTTCACTCCACCGATGACCCATGGTTGTTTGAAAACAAATTCAGCAATGGTCACTCCACCAGCGAGAGTCACAATCGCCAAATTGGTACCGCGCACTCTCAAGGCGGGAAGACCAACGAGAAGCCCGAATAACATCGCGCCGAAGGCCGCAAGAATCGGCGCGATCGGAAACGGGATGTCGTAATTACCAGCCAACTTTGATAGCGCAAATCCACCAATGCCAGCAAAGGCCATTTGTGCCAGCGATGTCTGACCACCGAAACCGATCAGGACAACTAAAGACAAAGCTAGAACGGATGCAATCAACGAACTCATGATGGCGGCACGCCATAGTGGTCCAAGAAAAATAATTCCGGCCGATGCCATCACCAGTGGTGCGCCGACTGAAAACCACGTCACCCTAGCGGGGGGAACGTAAGGCAGTTTCCAGCCCCCCACCGAGCCTCGTTCGGGAAGACGCTCACCAGACACAATCATCGTGATGATGATGACGAGAAATGGCAGACCTTCACGCATTCCGTATTGAGGCCACCAACTGAAATCGAGTTGCATTTTTGTGAATGTGCTCTGCACCATTCCGATCACCACACCCGTCAAGACGGTTGGCCAGAAATGTCGGAACTTTCCGATCAGAGCGGCACCCAAGGCCGGAATCAAAAAGCCAAAAGTAAAGATCGAACCATTCAACTGCACGAGCGGTGCGGCCAAAATCGCAATCACGGCGCCGACCACCGATGAAATCACCCAACCAGAGGCGGCAAGAAAATCAGGTGAGTGTCCGAGCAGGATGGCTCCTTTTTCGTTTTCGGCGGCCGCACGCGTAGCCAATCCAAAACGCAAATACTTGCTCGCAGCCCACACAACGACCGTGATCAGAAGCACGATTGCCAGCAACCACAAGCCGTCACGCGGTACGCGTAACGTTTCAGTAATCGTCACTACTTCACGAGGTAAAATCGGGTTGACGCGCATGGCCAACTGATCTGGGAAACGTCGATCCTTGAGCCCGATCATGACGATGATCAAGCCGACACTGGCCACAACACGTGCCAACGCTGGAGCATCTCTCAACGGGCGAAAGATCAGCGCATAAATCAACAAACCCATGAGGGCCGCAGTCAGCAAAGCCAAAATGAAGGCCCATGTGAAGCCGACATCTTCACCAAAGCGATAACGGTCCGGCAGTCCCGGAATGGGGAACAAATACGCCCCATTCCGGAGTTCTGCATAGACATAAGCACTCCACATTGCAATTGCCCCATAAGCAAAATTGACAATGCCAGAACCTTGATAACTAATCACGAGGCCCATCGCAAACCCAGCGATGATGGCCCCGGCCCCACTACCGAGCAACAAATAAAACAGATAGTCATTCATCGTTACATTCTCCGTCTTGTTTGTTGCCCAGCAGTGGTTGGCAGGTCAGGGAAGAAGTGGGGTGCTATCCCACAACTTGCCGTCATCAACGGAAACAACTGCGCCGTCTTTGTATTCGGTCGCCTCAAAGACGTACGAACAAATTGATGGGTAACTTGGTGTGGCAAGACCACACTTGACAGGGGTGATGCCTCCGTACAAGAACAGGCCATCGGCCGACTCTAAGAAGTCGTACAGATTCTGACCAGTCATTTCAGTACCACCAGCAACCATCTCGGCGGCGAAGTTGCGAAGCGACAACACCAAAACGGTACCCAAACCACCCAGACCAAGAGCACCTGTCTTAACGTCTGCGGGCTCGATGCCCATTTCACCAGTTGCCTCGTTCTTGATGTATGGGGCCACAATCGTTTGCAATAGGGCCTTTTCAGGCGTGTCGCGCTCGATAGTTCCACCAACGAATACCCAACCATTTGCATCATCGCCCACTTGAGAAATGACGTCACTGTCTGAGCAAATACTCGTTGTCAACACGGGCTTGGTGATTCCAGCAGTGGCATAGCCACGAATGGTTCCGATACAGCCAGCGTCTGCGTAGAGCGAGATCAAAATATCAGGATCATCAGCGTTGGCAGCCTGCATCAAACCGAGATAGCCAGCATCGGTTTCGTTGTCTCCACCCTTGACGGCCTTCCAAGTAATTCCCGCTTTATCGAGAGCAGCTTCAACGCCTGCGGCAGTCGAGTTAGCTCCGGCATTGTCAGCGTGAATGATGCCGACAGTCTTGGCCTGATAGCGGTCCTGAGCGATGACTGCCATCACAGCAGTCGTCGTCGCATTTCCACCAGTCAAGAACAATGCGTTAGCAGTGAAGTCCGGCGGCAAGATCGGCAATACGCCAATAACCGGTACACCAGCTGCCTCATAGGTTGCGAAGTCTGGGAACAAGTCCAATCCGAGAAGGATTAACTCAACACCCTTACCAACCAACTCTTGAGCACAAGCCTGTGATGTCTCTGGAGTTCCGCCAGCGACACAGGTCTCCAGTTTGACTGGTCGACCACCAAAGCCGCCGTGCGCATTCATGTATTCAAAACTGGCCTCGGCAAAACGACGAATATCCGGGAAGTCGAGTCCGTTGGGATTGCCTTCGGTGTTGACCATACCGACAAGCATTTCGGGACCAGTCGGTGGACCGTCTTCGCCACTCGGCGCATCGGTGACTACTGGTGCGTCGGTGACTGCTGGTGCCTCGGTTGACGGTGTTTCAGTACTTGAAGAACCACCATCACTTCCACAGGCAACAAAAAATAGGCTTCCCACGACGATCGCAGCGAAAGCACGCGAGTGCCGCCGTGATCGTGGAGTCCCCAAACTCATGGATCGTTTCATATTTCCCCCTCAGTTGTTTGCCGCAGGTTGCGGCGCTTACTTAATTGGCCACGGTGGCCGGTACCCAACTGCCGTGGAACCCAAAGGGGATTCGTGGCAATTGAACTGTTGCGATCGGTTCGTCGCTCATTGTTTTAGCGTCGAAGATCACGAACTCACTTGAATCTTGAGACTGGTCATAAACGTAGGTCATCATGTACCCGTCATCTTCTGACTTGGCTCCGTCGGCGGCGACAAAGACTGCTTCTCCGCAGACGCGACCTTTACCAAGTTCAATGCTGGTGCAGTTGCCTGCTTCGCGGTCATACTTCAAAATCGCGCCTGCATCAACTTCACCAAAGCCTGCATTGCCCATTGACATCTCGTAGCCATAGCGATGCTTTGAACCAATCACTGCGTCATTCACACGTGGGAATTCGGCTCCACGATCGTCAATCTGCTCTTCGGTGACTTTGCCGGTTGTGGTGTTGATCGTCCAACGCCACAAGTTGGGTGGCGGGAAGTCCATTGCATCTTTTTTCCAGATGTGCTCAAAACGAGCAACATCCAAAATGATCTTGTCGCCTTCTTCGTAACTATTCATCGGATGGAAGACGTAACAAGGGTTGATGTCATACCACACCACTTGAGAGTCATTGCCGTTACGTGGCATCACGCCGAGTCGTGCTGGATAGGTGTCGCTCCATGTGATCGGCATCTTGCCTTCAATGGCCAAGTTGAGATCAAACACTGCGGGCAGGTCCATGAACACGACATAATTTTCGGTGATGTTGAAGTCATGCATCATGGTTGAACCAGTCACCGTGATTTCTTCACGTTGCACCATCTTGCCGTCAGCTGAAACGCGAACATATGTGAGGTACGGCGGCAGTGGTGCATAACCAAAGGCCAACATCTCGCCAGTCTTCGGGCAGATTTTCGGGTGAGCTGTAAATGCACCCTTGAGAACTCCGTTGTAATCGGTTGAGCCAATGGTGTTCAGATTTCCGTCAAGGACATAGGGGAAGTGACCTTCTTCGAGAGCCAAAATTTGACCAGCGTGACCGACAACATGTGTGTTGGCCTTCGAGCAAGTCATATCCATAGTCACCGACGGATCAAGAATATTGATTGAAGGATCTTTGATGAACGGTGTTTGCACATAACGATTGCGATACCACTTAGCTTGACCACCCTGCAGACGAATTCCGTGAATCATCCCGTCACCGAAGAACGGATGATCACTCATACCCGTCAATGGATTGGCGCCGTTGCGCAGATAGCGACCATCAAGTTCGGCAGGAATATGTCCGACGACTTTGAGGTCAGTCAGTGTGAGTTCTTCTTGTGTTGGTCGCCCATTACCTTGTAAGTGGGCTGGCAATTCTTCGGTCATTGACATGATGTGTCTCCTGAAATATTTGATTTTGTACGGATAAAACTGGCTTACTTCACTGCGTCTGGTGAACGGGCCCACATCAATGTGGCATCGAAACTCAGCGCGTAATCAGGGGTGAATTCCATGATTACGCGATGCGGTGAATCAAGAAACTTACGAAACTCATCAGCAGCGGCTTGGCTGTCGGGGCGTAGACGATTGGCGAACTCGGGATAAAACCAATCTTTGGTTCCACGATCATCGCGAATAATGCAGTCACCCTTGTAGGTCACGGTCTTGCCGCCGCCCAACTTTGAACCTGTGCTGTTAATACAAATCGATGAACGCGGATTGCGACGTAACGCTGGAATGCGCTTACGTGTTTCGGCAGCGGTTAGCCACAACTTTCCATCCTTAGGCAAATATGACATCACCACACCAAAAGGTTCACCTTTGCTATTGACCCACATGAAGATGCACTCGCTGAGGGAATGCACAAGTTTGTGTTCAAGTTCCGATGTGAGCGCACATTCGGTGAGGTCTTCGTAACTATCGTGATTGGACATTGCGTTCCCCTGAACTAACTCGTTGATCAATATGTGACGACAGTAACACGCCTGAAAAATTTTATCTACCCCGCGTAAGTTATTAACCCCATTCGACGGCTTCCGAGCCTCATGTACGGCCCGGAAGACCGTTCCATAACAGTTCGCTGATTTGTCCTGCCACCTCCTCAGCCGAACGGTCATCTTGGGTAATCCACCATTGGGAGACCATTTGCAACATTCCAACAATGCCAAAAGCCCAGGCTTCTGCCACGCCTGGATCTTGCTGAATACTCGAGCGCCACACGGCCAAGGTCTTTGTCAAGGGCGTCGTCGAACGTTCGGCGAGCGACAGGCGACCGAGGGCGGTCTGCTCTGTCGAGCCCCCCGTGACATACAAAAACAATTCGCGATTATCCGCCACAGTCCGCAGATTGGCCTCAATAAAACGAGTTAAGCCCATCTGGCTCAAGGTTTCCCCTGCTAGGGCGGTACGAGTGGCCAAAACCATGCGATCGGATAGGCGTTCTGCCAGAGCATCAGCCAAATCCGCGCGACCCCCGACTCGGTCATAAACAATGGGCTTCGTCACGCCGGCCTCAACGGCCACGGCTTCCAAAGATGATCCAGCTCCGTCGCGCCGAATGACTCGCTCGGCAGCATCCAAAACGTGTTCGCGGTCAACAACAAGTTGACCTCCAAGCGGACGGCCTGGTCGACGAGAAATGGACTCTGACATCCGAGCAGTCTGCTCCATAAAACGGGAGTTGCCAAAAAATCTTTATTTTTCTCTTTCCCCCGTTACTTACTGCTGGTAACTTTTCGCACAGGGTTGGACCATTTCAACCTGATGGAGGTTCACCATGAGTGGTCTATTTGATTTGTCTGATGACGTTGCTGTCGTCACGGGCGCAGGACGGGGAATCGGCGAAGGCATCGCCAACACTTTGGCCGAGGCGGGGGCCGCAGTCGTATGTGCTGCTCGTCGCGGGGACGAAGTTGAGGCTGTTGCTGCCGGCATACGTTCACGCGGTGGGCGCGCAATTGCTCTCGCCACTGATGTCACCGACAATGACGCTGTTGAAGCTCTTGCACAAAAAGCCATCTCCGAATTCGGACATCTTGATATCTGGATCAATAACGCCGGCGGGTCCCCTATTCAGACTCCGCTGACAGAACTTGATGCCAAAGAATGGGATGCCACGATGCGTCTTAATCTCACAGCGATTTGGGTGTGCACCAATACTGCGGCGCGACTGATGCGCGATGGTGGACGCATCGTCAACATTTCCTCGCGCGCCGCAGTCAGCACGGTGATGGGGAGTGGACATTACGCGGCTGCTAAAGCAGGCGTGAACTCGCTGACCGTTACCTACGCAAAAGAACTCGGACCACGCATTCGTGTCAACTGCATTATGCCTGGCGCCGTTCCCACAGAGATCATGATGAAAGCCATGCGACTTGAAGAAAAGGATCTTCCGATGTTGGAAAAAAGAATTCGCCTTCCAATGCGACGACTCGGCACACCAGAAGATTTAGGTCAAGCCGTGCTGTACTTTGTCTCGCCGGCTTCTAGTTGGGTCACTGGTCAAATCTTGTCGGTTGATGGTGGTATGTGATGACGTACATCAACAAAAAAATCATCCTCAAAAGCCGCCCAACAGGTCGCCCCAACGATTCCAATTTCACTTATCTCGAAGAAGAAACTGCGCCACTAGAAGACGGTCAATTGCTCATAAAAGTTGATCTTTTGGGCATAGATGCGTTTATTCGTACGACTCTTGATGAGGGTGGATTCCATCAAGGCGCAGAAATCGGTGGCGTCATTCCTGCTTTGGGCATCGGTCAAGTTGTGCAGAGCAAAGCAGAAGGTTTCGCTGAAGGTGACTATGTCTTTGGTCCGATGTGCTCGCAAAGTTACGCCGTGATGCCTTCTTTCACGATGCGCAAACTTGACACCAGCGTTGCGGAACCTTCTGCATTTCTTGGTGCTCTTGGTCTCACAACCGGAATGACTGCTTATTTTGGCATCGTTGATGTGGGACGAGTCAAGCCCGGCGACACAGTTGTGGTTTCGGGCGCTGCTGGGGCTGTTGGCTCAATGGCCGGGCAAATCGCCCGCCTCAGTGGAGCAAGCAAAGTGATCGGCATTGCTGGTGGTCCTCACAAGACGAAATTCTTAGTAGACGAACTCAAATTTGACGCAGCCATTGACTACAAAAATGAAAATGTTGGTGCACGACTTGATGAGCTCGCGCCCGATGGCATCAACGTATTTTTTGACAACGTCGGTGGAGAAATTCTTGACGATGTGTTGATGCGCATCGTTTTGGGTTCGCGAATTGTGATTTGCGGTGCAATTTCTCAGTACGAAAAAATGACTGAAGTTCGGGGTCCAAAGAATTACCTCAAATTGGCCGAACGTCACTCCAGTATTGAAGGTTTCGCTGTCTTCCATTTTTCTGCCCATTACCCTCGCGCCGAAGCGCAACTGGCAGATTGGCTACGAAGCGGAGATTTGGTGATGCGCGAGCAGATCGAACACGGTGTGGAAAACTTTCCTGCAATGTTAAATATGTTGATGACAGGTGGCCATCACGGCAAATTGCTCCTAAAGGTGTAGCCACGCCATTTAGCAGCGAGAATGGGCGGTGTGAGCAGCATCGTCATCTCCGAACTTGAATACGCACCTCCGGGAGCTGACCAGCTTTTCTTTGATGTCAGTTTCGGTATTGCACCAGGCGAGCATGCTGCTTTGGTCGGGGCCAATGGCGTCGGTAAGAGCACCATTCTCAAGATCCTGACCGGCGAATACGAATGTGATGGCGGCGACTTCACCGTCAATGGAAGCGTTCTGTCAATGACTCAAGACGTCGGCATGTCGCGACCAACTGACACATTGCGAGAAATGCTGATTGAGGTCGCGCCGACACATTTGCGAACGGCGGGTCGGGCCTTAGTTGTAGCCGAAAAGGCTCTTGCTGACGGTAGCGACGATGGTATGGGTTACGCCACAGCCCTTGGTGACTGGGGCGACATGGGTGGTTACGATCTGGAAACCAAATGGCAGGCTGCTGCACAGCGGAGTGTCAAAACCACAGTGGATGATTTTTCGCGCCGACTAGTGAGCGAATTATCTGGTGGTGAGCGTAAAAGGCTCGTCCTTGATTTGTTGTTGACTTCAGGAGCAGATGTTTTGTTGCTGGATGAGCCGGACAACTATCTCGATATCCCCACTCGCGGCTGGTTGGAAGAACAAATCAAGACCTGTCGATCAACAATCCTGATGGTCAGCCACGATCGCACTCTCCTTGAACGAGTGGCGACAAAGATTGTTGTCATTGAGGGTTCTGGGGCGTGGGTGCACGGTGGGTCGTACCTCACTTTTCCCGAGGCCCGTGCTAAACGTCAAGAACTACTCGGTGATGATCTCAAGCGCTGGAATGACGAAGAGCGTCGACTCTTCCATCACATGAAGATCATGAAACAACGAGCTGCACAAAACTTCAAAAATGCTACTAAGGCAAATGGAGCCGAGACTCGTTGGGAAAAATTTGTGGCTGCTGGTCCGCCCCCGCCACCTGTAGCCGATCAACACATTCATGTGCGTCTGCGCGGAGCAGACGCCGCGCGTCGCGTTGTGAAACTTGACGATGTCTCTGTTGGTGACTTGTTCTTTCCTTTCTCTGATGAAATACATCACGGAGAGCGCGTGGGTCTCATCGGTCCGAACGGAACTGGCAAGAGTCACCTCCTTGCGGTGCTCAACGGCGTCACACCCGACGTTGGATCAGTGACTTTTGGGCCGCGAACGTCGGTGGGTGTGTTCACCCAGATCAATAACCGCGCTGACTTCACTGGTCGCCAATGTCTAGATATTGTGCGCGATCGTTTGATTGAAGATGAGAAGTCGATGAAGGCCTTAGCGCGTTATGGCTTGGTCAACAACTCACGCCAAGAGTTTCAGACTCTGTCTGGTGGTCAAAAAGCTCGACTTGAAATTCTGTGTCTCGAGATTGAAGGCCACAATGTGTTGTTGCTTGATGAGCCAACCGACAACTTGGATATCGAATCTTCAGAGGCACTTGAACGAGCCCTTGACAGTTTTGAGGGAACCGTGGTGGCGGTGAGCCACGATCGTACATTCTTGGCCAAATTTGATCGCTTCATCATGATCAATGACGATGGCGATGTGTATGCCTTGCCGGATTACGAGATCGCCATGCAGGGACTGGCCGCGCCAGAAAAACTCTCAACGGTCCGTCTCGCAAAAAAGCTCAGCTGACTTGGTGGAACTGGTGGCGGCTTAAACCGAAGTTTTTACTTTGCTGAACTGCATAGCCCCGTCATCGATGGGCGACTTGACAATCATCTGCTTATCAACAGCGATCAATTGCGGATTGATCCACGGAGCGTGGTCACCCTGCTTGGGCATGAGGTGCATCATGCGCTCCATGTAGCCGGCAGAGAAGTCATTAATCCACGGCCTTGGCGTCATGTTTTGATCTTGCGCTCGTAGTCGGGGGGTGGCTTGCTGAGTGCCCGTTGACTTCATTTTGTTTAACAAACGGCACGTGTAATTAGCCACCACATCGGCACGTAAAGTCCACGAAGCATTGATGTAGCCAAAGGTTGACACCAAGTTTGGAACATCAGAGTACGCAAGTCCCTTGTACGTCCATGTTTGTGAAAAGTCAACCGCCTGACCATCAACTACAACATCAATTTCGCCAAGTGAAACTAAGTTGAGACCAGTAGCGGTGACAATGATGTCAGCTTCCAGCACTTCGCCCGACTTCAACTGGATCCCTGATTCTGTGAAGCACACAATCTCGTCGGTCACGATTGAAGCGCGGCCTTTATTGATGGACACGAACAGGTCCCCATTCGGAATCAGACACATTCTTTGATCCCACGGGTTATAGGTCGGTGTGAAGTGCTTCTCAACGTCGTAATCAGGACCTAGGGCCTGACGCACACCACCAAGAATTTGAGTCTTGATCTTTTCCGGGTGAGTGCGCGTGCGATTATAAAAGAATTTCGTCAGCGCGATGTTCTTGGCGCGGGTGATTGCATACGCTGTCTTTTCAGGCAGAACCTTGCGCAGTTTGTCGGCAATCGCATCATGGTCAGGACGAGCAACAATGTAAGTTGGCGAACGTTGCAACATCGTCACGTGAGCAGCGGTTCTCGCCATCGCTGGAACGAGGGTCACAGCAGTTGCCCCTGAACCAATGATCACGACACGTTTACCCGCATAGTCAAGATCTTTCGGCCACTTCTGCGGATGAACAATTTGACCCTTGAAAGAATTACGACCCGCGAACTCTGGTGTGTAGCCCTCTTTGTAGCTGTAGTAACCGGCGCACATCGATAAAAAGTTGCATGTGTAGAGGAGTGTTTCATTTGTGTCTTGGCGGACAACCGTGACGGTCCACGTTGCGGTCTCACTTGACCAAGACGCAGTCTTGACCTGATGATGAAAACGGATATTTTTGTCAATACCATTTTCTTGTGCTGTCTCACGCACGTACTTCAAGATTGAAGGTCCATCAGCGATTGATTTCGCTTCCTTCCAAGGCTTGAAACTGAATCCCAGAGTGTGCATGTCACTATCGGAGCGAACGCCCGGGTAACGAAAGAGGTCCCACGTTCCGCCGAGATCAGCACGGCCTTCGACAATGGCATAGGTGCGATCAGGGCACTGCTTTTGAAGGTGATATGCAGTCCCGATGCCAGAAATACCAGCACCAACTATGAGCACATCAACATGATTGGTTTGACTAGCCATATTTTGCGACATTTTTCCTTCTTCTATTCAAGCAAGACACTAGTAGCACGAATTGACATTGTCCCCCTCAAGAGGCTGAGAATGAAGTGAGCAACTTCAGCAAAATTCGTCGAAATTCAACCGTATGACGATCGGACCGCACATGGGATTGCCCACGATCAAGAGGGACCGTCTTGTCAGCCAAAAACTCAATCACCTGCAAGTCCTCAGTGAATATCTTCATTTCATAATCGATTGCAGCCTGGATATCTGCTGGCGTGTGGCAATCATTGCGAATCATCACGATATGCACCCTTGTGGTATCAAGAGTCATCGGCTGACACCACATCACAATGGCATTAACCATTCCCGTCAGCGGAAGTTCAAGACGAAGGTTGGCTGTAAATGGCGCCCGAAAGTCGTAGCGCATGAGGCGATCTTGAATCAGCGGATGTGCGCCAGTTTTAACCAACGGATCTTCGTGATTTTCAATGACGTGGGGATATTCGACGACAAATCCCCAACCATCCGGCGTGCGCTCAGTGGAATACTCATTGACTAAGAGATCTTTTTCTGAACCAAAGGTTCCTGCATGGACGAATGGGAAGTGGGCGAAATCAAGAAAGTTGTCAATCGATTGAGCCGCACCAGCATTGATATCAATGGGTGGCATCCAGACGCGTGTCAGTGATTCATCCTCCCACTCAGGAATCTGCAAGATGTCAATGATCGGCTCGAGCGGGGAGACCCACACGAGATCATATTTTTCTTGCACGAAAGGAATCGTGAGTTGCGCAGGAGGAAGAGTCGCTTCGATTCCTAACGCTGGAACATGCGCGCAGCGACCATTGGCGTCATATTGCCATCCGTGATAGGGGCATTGAATATTTGATCCCACGACTTGCCCATCAGAAAGTCGCGCATAGCGATGAGGGCAAATATCGGCGAAGACTTTGATTTCTCCATCAAGGCGAACAACGACGTAGGCCTCACCGACTAACTCAATACGGGTCGGTGTTTCTCCAAAAGAATCAACCCGTCCAATGGGATGCCAAACACTTTTGAGTTCCGGTGAGAGATTTGAAATCGACGTCATCGTTCTTCTCGCTCATAAGGCACACCGAGGGCGGCGGGTGCCCCCAGTTTGCGATGAGCGAAGCGACTTGACACTAAGACCAGAACCACGATCGTCATGAAGAACGGTAAGGCGTCAAGAAGATCTCCACTGATCTGCACATTGCGGGCCTTCAAAGTGCTACCCAGCGACTGCAGTGCACCAAATAGATATGCCCCAAGAAGAGCCAAACTCGGCCGCCAGAAGCCGAAAATCACCAGCGCAATAGCAATCCAACCAGCGCCCTTAGTCATGCCGTCAACCCACAGCGGAACAATTGCCAAACTATAAAAAACGCCGCCAACACCGGCCAACATGCCACCGAAAATGGTGTGTACGTAGCGGTACTTGACAACATTGATACCCATCGCATCGGCAGTCTGCGGAGACTCCCCGACAGCGCGTAGTTGTAGTCCGATGCGCGTATGGAAAAGATAAATAGTCGCCAAAATCGCAAGAACCCAAGACAAATATGTCAGCGCAGTTTGATGGAATAAAATCGGACCGACGATCGGCGTATCAGACAGCCCGAATACATCAAGATTACGAATTGGTCTCGGGACTGGCTGTTTGGAAACCTTCCAAATGTTGGCGAGGTAACTACTCAGCCCGACAGTTCCCGCGAAAATAGTAATTGACAGCCCAGCGACTGTTTGATTGGTTTTCAAAGTGATGCATAGGAAGGCCAGCAGGGTTGACACGAGTCCGCCTGCGAGTGCACCCATCAGAATAGAAACGGTGATTGTGAACCAAGCACTGCCACCCACATGTAGACAAGTCCATGCCCCAGTCACGCCACCGATCAGCATTGTGCCTTCAACACCAAGGTTAAGAACACCGCTACGTTCCGTAAAAATCCCACCGAGAGCGGCAAAGAAGAGTGGAGTGCCATAGAAAATTGCTGAAGCAATGACGATGATAAAGATATTTGAATTCATCAGGCCACAACCTCACTACGACGAGGTGTCGTTCGAATGCGGTACTTGATCAAAATTTCTCCCGCAACTGCACTGAACAAAATCAGTCCTTGCAAAGTGCCCACAAGTCCACTGGGAAAGTCCGGCCCTTGCAGTGCGTAGCCGGCCTTGGTCAAACCACCAATGAAAATCGCCACCACCACTGTCACTAATGGATTGCGCCGTGCCAGAGCGGCCACAACAATACCCGTGTATCCGTATCCCGCCATCTGGATTCCTTTGGCATCAAGTAGGCCACGAAAGTTACCCACATCTGCGGCCCCACCGAGACCGGCCAAAGCGCCCGATAACGCCATGACAATCACGATTGTGGACGTTGTGCGAATGCCGGCGTAACGCGCCGCCTTGGGTGAATCGGCAAGTACACCAACCTCGAATCCAAAACGTGTGCGCTTATATAACACCCACACTGCGGATCCCGCAAGAATTGCAATCAGAAATGCAATCGGCAAATCGATACCGAAGATGGAATACGTGTTCCAGTCCGCGCGAGCGTTGAGCGTTTTTCCTTTAGGAAACTGTGGCGAATCAGGATCACGCCAAAAAGACTTGGAATTAAAGATCAAATAATTCAAAAAGATTGCTGCCAGATAATTCATCATTAAAGACGTAATGATTTCGTTGGTATTGAAGCGGGCTCGCAAAACACCAACAATGGCTGCATACACAGATCCGAAGACCATGCCGCCGAGACACATCAGAACAATCGTGATACCAGTAGGCGATCCTCCAAGCGAGATGCCCACATACGAGGCTCCCACCGCTCCCATATAAAACTGGCCTTCACCACCGATGTTGACGAGACCCATACGGAAGGCAACTGCTGCACATAATCCGGTGAAGGCAAGTGGCGTTGCCATTTCTAGGGCACCAGAGAAGGCTCGCTTTCCCGCAAAACCTCGCTCAAAGATTCGTTGATACACATCAAAAGGATTTTTACCAGTGATCCATAAAACGAGTGCTCCCAAGATCAGTGCCGCGACGAGCGAAGCAAGGGGAACAACCCAATTCAGCCATTTTGGCTGCTCTAATCGGCGTTCAAGTCGAACTGGACTTCTCATGCGGTGATTCCGCCCATCGTTAGTCCGATACGGGCGCGATCTGCTTGCGCGGCTTCCACCTCAGCAACAATACGCCCTTCATACATCACCAAAATCCGATCAGCGAGAGAAAGAATCTCATCAAGATCTTCACTAATCAGCAATACTCCAACACCACTATCGGCGGCTTGAACAAGACGCTCGCGCACTGTCTCAATAGCGCCCACATCTAATCCACGAGTTGGTGAAGCCGCAATCAACACTTTCGGCGATGCGGAAAATTCACGGGCAAGCAATACCTTTTGTACATTGCCACCCGACAACAAGCGAACAGGAGTCTCAGAACCTGGGGTCTTGATGTCATAGTGCTCAATCAGATGTGTTGACTGATTGCGAATTTGTTGACGTTGTAAAATACGAAAACGCGACATTGAGCGGTAGTTCTTCAGCGCGAAATTATCTTCGACCGAATGCCCGGCCGCCAAACCAGTATGCAGGCGATCCTCGGGAACATGAGCAATGCCTTTGGCGATCGCTGATCGGGCTCGACCCGATTGAACACTCTCACCATCAACAGTGATTGAACCCGACGTAATTGGGCGCATTCCGGAGATCACTTCAGCAAGTTCGCGCTGACCATTGCCAGCGACACCTGCGATCCCGACGATCTCACCAGGCGAAACGCTCAGCGAAACAGATTCAATGGCAACACGACCACGGTCGTCAAATGCACAAAGATCACTCACATCAAGAACAATTCTTTCTCTGTCCGCTGGGGTCTGACGAACGACTCGATTGAACTCAACCGAACGACCCACCATCAGGCTGGCGAGGTCGGTAGTTGAAGTTTCACGCGTATTGACAGTGCCGACTGTTCGCCCACCACGCAAGACGGTGACACGATCGCTGACAGCCATTACTTCATCAAGTTTGTGCGAAATGAAAATCACCACGCGACCTTCGGAAACCATCACTCGCAAAGTTTTGAAGAGTTCAGTCGTCTCAATAGGAGTAAGAACGGCGGTTGGTTCATCAAGAATTAAAATACGCGCACCGCGATACAGGACTTTGAGAATTTCTACGCGTTGCTGTTCACCAACACTGAGTTGCCAAATGCGTGCACTTGGATCGACTGCCAACCCGTAACGATCACTGAGTTCTTGTACTCGCGTAGCGACTGCCTTTTGATCCATAAAAAGCGATGAATCGGACTCACCAAGGACAACATTTTCGGCGACAGTAAATGTGGAGACCAAACGGAAGTGTTGGTGCACCATGCCGATTCCGGCGTTGAGTGCATCGCGTGGAGAGTTGAATTCAACTTTCTTGCCACCGATCTCAACCGTTCCCACATCTTGTCGATACAGGCCAGTGAGAATATTTGACAAAGTTGACTTACCTGCGCCATTCTCGCCAAGGAGGGCATGAACCTCGCCGGCCATGATTTCTAGATTGACGTGGTCATTAGCGATAACTCCTGGGAATTTTTTCACTATTCCCGTCATCTTGACGGCTATCTCAGATGTCATTTCGCTCCCCACGCACACCTTTAACAATAGATGAAAAAGGGGGCGGGCTATATAGCCCGCCCCCTTTCAACATCATGACTAACGTCGTGAATCAGCCTGCTGGAATTTCTCCTTCAACGCCTTCAACGAGGTAAGCCATTGACATGAGTTCGCCAAAGGTATGGCTTACTCCTGCGGCTAACACTTCATTGCCTGCGTTGTCATTGATTGGACCAGTGAACTGCGAACCAGGAGCGGCTGCAAGTTCAGCCTTCTTGGCATCAATCAGCGCACGTGTTTCCTCAGATACCAGATCACCGTACGGTGCCAAGGTGACGAATCCGTCAGCCAAGTTGCCGTAGTAGTCACCTGAAGTCCAAGTGCCATCAAGTACTTGCTGGAGTCGTGGAATTTCGTAGACATCCCAGTTGTAGACAGTTGAGGTCAACCACACAGTTGGGTAGTTAACGCTCTGGTCAGTGTTGTATCCAGCCCATGCCACACCTTCAGCGGCTTGCGCAGCATCACCAGTGGCGGGCGAGTCAACACCCTTTTGACCAAGTACGTCAACGCCTTCGGCGATGAGAGCTTCGGCAGCCTTACGCTCAGCAGCTGGGTCGAACCATGTGTTCAACCAAACAACCTTGACAGTGGCCTCAGGATTTGTAGCCCTGACACCCATCGTCCAAGCATTCACTCCGCGTACGACCTCAGGGATCGGGAACGAGGCGAGATAGCCGAGCTTGCCAGTCTTTGATGCAGCACCTGCTGCCATACCAGCCAAATAGTCAGTATCTTCAGCAGCACCGTAGAACTGTGCCATGTTGTCTGACTTCATGTAACCGGTAGCGAATTCAAAACAAACATTGGGGTTCGCCGCGGCGACCTCAACGAAGGCATCCTGGAATCCGAAAGAGGTACCAAAGATGACAGTGTTGCCGTCAGCGATGAGGTCCTCAACAGCCTGGGCTACATCTGGTCCTTCTGGAACGCTCTCTTTGAACGTTGTTTCAACGGCGTCACCAAAGTGCTCTTGCACTAACTGACGACCTTCGTCGTGGGCTTGCGACCAGCCACCATCATTTGCGGGGCCGACATACACCCAAGCGGCCTTCAATGGGCCTTCTTCGGGTGCGCAGTCAATGACTGGTGCTTCAGTAACAGGTGCTTCAGTAACAGGTGCTTCAGTGCCCGGCGCTTCAGTTCCTGGTGCTTCAGTGCTTGACGAGCCACCGTCCGAACCACATGCCGCAAGAGCAAGTGCTGCGACTAGCAAAACTGGGGCAAATTTGCCCTTAGTCATCCTTTTCATATTTTTCCTCCCTAGGGTCGGTTTAGGGTCAACCGACTCACATATCATAGTCGCCACACGGCCCTTGGATGAACAGCCCACACAAGACATACACACTGCGTTTACAAACAGCAAAGACGCCCAGATATGGGGTGTTCTGGGTCGCAAGAAGGACTAATTTTGTACCAAAATCCAACCCAGAAACACGCTTGAAGTGCTCACTTATGAATTGGCTTGCCCACCATCACACTTAATGACCTCGCCCACAGTGAACGCTCCCGCTCGTGAACTCAAAAAGATTGCCAAACCTGCAATATCTTGTGGGGTCCCGACACGCTTGCGCGGATTGCCTCGACCGAGAGCATCCCAGTCGGTTCCTTCCACATCACCTCCCGTGCCAATACCTGTGCTGAGCATGTAGGTCGGGAATGGTCCAGGTGCGATGGCGTTAGCAATGATGTTGCGCTTGACCAACTTCGCTGCCATTTGTGTCGTCAATGTATGAAGAGCGGCCTTTGATGGACCGTACGAATGTGTGTCAAACATCGGCGTGCGAATGCCGTCAATCGAACCGATGTTGATGATTCGCGCAGGATCTTCCTTCGTGGCATGGGCTTCAAGAAGCGGCAGTAATTTTTGAGTTAAGAAGAAAACACCTTTGACGTTCGTATCAAATACTTTGTCCCAGCCAACCTCGGGGAATTCCTCGAGTGGAGCACCCCATGCCACTCCGGCATTATTCACCAAAATATCCAGATGATCTTCGCGTTCAGACAGAGCCGCCACCAGCGACTCAATGCCACTCAACTCAGACAAGTTGGCAGGAATTGAAATACATTCGGCGCCATACGTTTCCGACAAACGTGCAGCCGTGGCGTCGCACTGATCCTTCTTGCGTGAACTGATATAAACCTTCACGCCATTTGTTAAGAATCCGGCGGCGATCATTTCACCGATGCCACGTGATCCACCAGTGACGAGAGCCACCTTGCCTTGTACTGAAAACAGTTCTTCAATTTTCATCATTGGACTCCTACCAAGTTGGTTATCAACACCGTTGACATTAGTCATCGGCACTGCCCCACAGCGAGTAGCCACTCCACCAGCACGCCAATGGTCCCCAATCGTGCGCTGTGAGACTTAAAGAACCCCATCCCACAGTGCCAATTCATCGGCATTGAGATTGTGGCCCAATGTTGATGCTGTATTGAACTGCATCGTCGGCCGATCATCCGTGTCGTGCCGTGGCCACGATGGAATACCGGCGTGCTGCGGGGTACCAGTCTTGACAAATGCCACCCACGCCTGATGCATCGCATCAGCAACACCTTGCGGAGCATTGTCTCCACACAGATACGTCGCTGCAGGATCATGCAGATTGTTGAACACAAATACCAACTCAAGGGCGTGACATGCACCAAACGCTCCGTCATATATTGGCGTCTCCCAGTCGAAGCGGTACATCCACACATCAGGCGAATGCTTCAACTGTGCATCTGCCAAGCGTCGCGCTGGCACAATGAACATGCGATCAGTTTCTACCGCCGCAGTGATCTGAAAAGGTAGAGCACTCGGTCGTTGGGCGCGATACAACTCAAGAGCTGCCTGCCCTTTTTCGACCGAACCAAAAGTTTGAGTTACCGATGCTTCAAGCATTTGCTCATCAAACATCTCAGCCATTGCCACCACAAATACCAACGACTCTTGCATCGTGGTGCCAGTCAAGACTTTGATACCTGCAGCCGAACCAGTGGCGATGGCGTCAATAGGTTGTTGGGGCAAAACTTTGGTTCCGTATGTTGGCTGGAAAGGCATCATTGAAGTAGCCACTTCACCAAAAATTTCAGCGTCGGGTCCTCCCATCAACAACATCACTTCAAGTTGCACTTCGAATAATTTCTCATCGGAGACTTTTGCCAATGCAGCGCTGTCGCCGGGCTTGACATCAAGTCGACGCAACACTTCACCCGCGATCACGGTTGCAGTCTTTGCGCTAATGCCGTTATGGCCAGCACCACTCTGTGGAATCGCCTGAGTAAATAATCCCTTGGCATGGGGTGCGGCCATCAAGGACGACACGCTCATGCCGCCAGCAGATTCGCCGCCGATCGTGACTCGCGATGGGTCGCCACCAAACGCGGCAATATTTTGTTGCACCCATGTCAGTGCAGCGATCTGATCGAGTATTCCTGCGTTGCCAGATTCTGCGAATTCAGGGAAGTGATCAGCGAGATGCAAGAAGCCTTGTGCTCCCAAGCGGTAGTTGATCGTCACGCACACCACACCATTGCGGGCAAACGAGGCCCCGTCATAGACAGCTTCAACTCCACTGCCACCATAAAACGCTCCACCATGAATCCACACGAACACCGGCAACGAAGCATTGACATCTGGCGACCACACATTGAGGTTCAAACAATCAGCCCCTGCATCAGGTAACGGCGAACCAAACGGTGCTGGTAGTGGCGCTTGACGCGAAATCAATCCGATCTGCATGGCATCACGAACCCCCGACCAAGATTCACGCGGCTGAGGCGCACGAAAACGGTTCGGACCATCGATGGGAGCGGCGTAGGGAACTCCCTTGAATATATGGAGTCCATTTTCGATTGAACCCCGTAATTGCCCCTGAGCAACCTGAATGACTGTTTCCATAACACGACCTCCCGATAAGTGATGTTGATATAAAGATTATGAAATTGAAGAAAAGCCGCCAAATAAAATTGCGATAAAGACGATGATTGACAGACATGCGATGATTAGACGTAACTTTTGCTGATGTACAACTATCAATGAAACTACAGAAATTATCGCAGCAATTGTTATCCCTACCGCCGTGCCAACTAGGTCGCATGGTGAGTAAATAGTTCCTAAGAAATCAACCGAACCAACAGCCGTAGAACACGCTTCTTTACGTGCCACACCGACGATAAACACCAGAATAATCGCCAAAAGAGCCATCGGCAAAAGTGCCTTCGTTGTCATCAGTAAATTAGATTTCTTGGATTCTTCAATTCGCTTCTCGTTCACATTACTTACCTCTCCGAACTCACTTCGCGAACATCGCGACTATCCCACCATATGTCTACGGTTGACACCGGAACCGATCTAACTTGGGCATGTTTATTTATCCAACTCGTCGTAAAGGAGGAAATTGAAGTGTCAAACATCTTTTGGTTATACAGATCAATATCTTCACCTTCTGAGCATGCTGAAATACCCAGGACAATGAAAGCAACTGCCAAGATCTTTACATGTATCCAGTTCGGTTTCATGACGAAGGAGTTGCAGTAAGTTCAGATATCTCACTCTCTAAGGCCAGGTACTCTTTCATCATCCGGAGCAATTGAGGCTGATTATTACGAACGAACTCCACGATCATGGCTGAACGGTCCATTTGATTGACCCTCAGATAGTCGTCCTCAAAGGGCGACCACATCTCGGCCAATTTGACGAGGATTAATTTCTGCGAGTCCAATAATTCCAAAACTTTGGGCAAAGGAGTAGTTGGAGGTACAACAGATTTAGGGCTGATTTCAATCTTTTGATTTTGATTATCCGTAATTGGGGGACTAGCAATTCTGTCGAGCCATTTTGCAATTTGCGCAGTGGCCTCATCATTTTCGAGAGTTTGAATAGCCTCCAACTCCTCGGGTTTGTTATTGCTTGGAGGTGCCGTAGCGACAGCGACTATCGTCCCAAACCCAGTTAAACAAAGAACCAATGTTCCAGCGATGCGAAATTTCATGAAGTCTCAACTTCAAAGTGCACACAACCGCCGACGGTCAGCAGCATAAAAACCGCGTACGGAACTCCCTTAAATATATGGAGTCCGTTTTCGATTGAACCCCGTAAAGCCCCAGTTGAAATATTGACTTGCGTGTTTATAACTCCCCATTCCCGTTGATCCCCTACAGTTTGTCAACTCCCGAGTCATTATCTATAGAGGAATCCCAACAATGTTGCAAGGGTGTCGCCGTAACCTACTTCCATGACTGACATACCCGCATCACCGGAGAATCAGTATGACGAGGTTGACGCAGGGGAAACCATTTGGCGTTTTGACCGGAATTTCATGACCTCACAATGGACGTGTATTTGGGGTCGCGGCTGTCTCGGTATCGGATCCACGCGAGACGCCGAAACTGGTCACGGCTGTTGCTCGCTCGGGGCTGAACTTGATGGGCCTGACGAAGCAATGAATGTCGCCGCATTAGCCGCCACTCTGTCACCAGAGATTTTTCAGTTTCACGACGAAGCATTAGTCAACGGAATTTTTTGCGATGAACAAAACAATGCAACTCGAGTGATTGACGGTGCCTGCATTTTTCATAACCGTCACGGTTTTGCGGGCGGTGAAGGCTGTGCGCTGCACCTCGGTGCTCTCAGTTATGACGAATCTCCTGGAGATTGGAAACCTTCAGTTTGCTGGCAATTACCGATCAAGGTTGATTGGGTGATGCGCGAAGATGATGTGGAAATCGCCACGGTACGTGCTTGGAAGAAATCTGATTGGGGCGAGCACAGTGAGAACATGGCCTGGTGTTGTACCGAGGAACCCGAGGCCTATGTCGGAGAACATCAAGTTGTCGAAAGTTTGTCGCAAGAACTCTCAGCGATCGTTGGTGACGCGGTGTATGTCGAACTACGCCGACGACTGACGCAGCCCTAACGTTCTAATTGGCCAACGATCCGCCATAAATCTGCCATGCCAGCACCGACTTGGCCGCCAAACTAAGAACGAGATACACCTTTTCTCCATAGAGATAGTTGTTCCACTTGCCGATCCCGCGATATTGCAACCACTGATTCAAACCAAATGAGAAAAAGAAAATCTGTTCAGTCACGATAATGCCATACACAAAACCAGGAACAGTGTCAGCCCCAATGACGTTGAACCAAATCGCGATCCACGGAGTGATACCGACCAAAGCCCCACACCAAAATGGCCACATTGTGGTTTGTGATCGTCCAATCGGATTCAAAGTTTCTTGCAACCATCCGAATAAAATCATTCCTACATTCGCACCGATGACGGCGAAGATGGCGGTGATATCGGTGACACCGCTATATGAACCAATCAAAATCAGCATCAGCGTGGCGCTGAACGCATACTCCACCCAACGAAAGCGGTTGATGCCGCGAGCGAGATCGGTTTCATAGGTGGCACGCTTGATAGTGGCCGTTAACAGATGATCAATCGCTGCCAGAGCGAGGAAAACAGCAACGGCTGGCCCGACAGCTAAGTCAAATAAACTTTGTGGCATTTCCAAGCGCGTTCCCGGAGGCCCGACGGGAAAGTTGGAAGTGATGGTGATCGCGAAGTTCCCCGCCATCAACAGAATGACCAGTGCCTGCACGGCGTGCAAGAACCCCAGGGCCAGATTCCAACGCCGCAAGTTGACAAGTCGTTGAGGCATCTCCGAAATGGTAGTGGTCATAGATGCACCCTAGAACAAACGCGCTGCATCACCTAAGCAATGTCCCGAGTGCCAACACTAGGTCAATCGCCTATGGGAGAAATAATCCCCAAGGATGGGATCGAGAGGATGGGTATGACAGGGACCACACGTACACCTGAGTCGATGGTTCACTTACTGCGAGAGGGCGAACCGATTGTTGGCTGAACGGGCGTTCGAGGTGAATCGAATTATTGTTCATTATTTTCGACGGATGCCGTTGCCCGAATCGCCAACTGACTTGGAATCGCCCCAACACGAGATTAAGAACTTAACTTCTTGCGATTCGATCGCCCAGGCTGATCCTTGACGACTCAGGCTGGTGATACTGAAACTTCAGCCCCTCCAACGGCGACCACAAGTTCAGCGACGACTAAATCCTATGTCACCAAAATGATTTGAAACTCTTCTCCGAACTCCTTGAGTACCTGAAGGCGGCGAAGGTTCCGATGAGATGGCCGACCAAAAACAGTGTGTTACCCTCGTAACGTCTGGGCTAATAATCGGGTTTTGGCGTCAGCGCAGAGGGTGGGAGCGATGAAAACTATCAGAACTGGATTGTTCTGGGAGTCACTGAAAGGTTTCAATAGCGAGGTCGTTCTAAAGAATGATAAAGCAATTGAAAGTCTATTAGAAACACGTAA